>JAPPIX010000313.1:2506-7556 GCA_028820495.1 Gammaproteobacteria bacterium | reverse complement strand
CCTTGGGTGGGGTCGTGGCCCTCCCAAAACACCTTCAGCAGTTCGTCAAGGCCCACCTCCTGCGGGTCGTGGACCACGAGCACCGCCTCGGTATGCCCGGTCAGCCCCGAACAGACCTCTTCATAGGTCGGATTGGGGGTAAAGCCGCCAGCGTAGCCAACGGCGGTGGTGAACACCCCCTTGGTTTGCCAGAACAGGCGCTCCGCCCCCCAAAAGCAGCCCATGCCGAAGACGGCTTGGCGCAAGCCGTCTGGGTAAGGGCCAACCAGCGGATGGCCATTGACGAAGTGCTTGGCAGGAACCGGCATTCGCTCGGCGCGGCCCGGCAGCGCCCGCTCGGCTGTCGGCAGCCGCAACTTGAGTTGGAAAGCCATCAGCCATCCTCCTTCAAACGAACCAGCGGCATCATATAAGAGTCCGGGCAACAGTTCACAATTCATGCCAAACTCGCACGTGGAGTTTCGCGATAGCGAAACTCCAATCGAACTTTGGCCCCCAAGGGCCAAAGTTCGCGATGGCGCGAAATTCAAAAAGGGTGCTATAAAGGGGCGCCATGCTTTCCTCCGCCCTCAGATTGACGCTTTGTCTCCTAGCGCTGCTGTGTGGTTGCCAATCGGCACCCCCAATAGCGGCGGGCGCTGCCGTGGACGAGGGTTCCGGGCCTTTCGCCGCTGCCCAACTTCGGGACGAGTTCCTAGCTGGCGACGACCTGCCCAAACGCATGGATCGGCTGATTGAACTCGAAAGCGAAGCCATCAAGCTCGTGGAATACGAGCCGCTCAAGCTCGGCGCCATTGGCAGCGCCATCCTTGATCTGAATCCTGGAAGCCTGGTCGGCCACCATGTGCTGCAACGATTCTATGATCACGTGGATGCGGCGGAGACAGCCAGCGGGCACGGCGCTTGGGCGGATGCGGTCAAGGCGGCCATGTCGGCGGGCGGGACGGGTGCCAACGACGCCCCCTTTGGGGCCGTGACGCCGATCGAGGCGCAGATTTTCCTGCGCTTGGAGGGCCTCTCCCCGGTGGGCGCGATCTATCAGTCCAATGAAGCGGCACCGTTGATGATGATGGTGCAGGGCCGACCCGAACGAGGCCCCCTGCGAGTCCTGCACTTCACGCTGCAGGGCATTTACCGCGCCGCCGAGCACGGGTTTGCGGAGGTGGCGGGCGAAGCCGCGTTTTCGCCTCTGGCACTCATGGGATTGCTGGCCCGGCAAGGCGACCCGGCGGCGCAAACCGCGGTGGGCGCGCTGCTGCTTAGCCGCGACCGCACGGAAGACGCCATCGGCTGGCTGCAGGCCGGATCGCGCTTTGACAACGTCATCGCCAACAACATCCTGGCCCGCATTCATTGGACACGGGCCAATCAGTCCGACCCAGGGGATGAGCGACAGGCGGCGCTCGACGAATCGCTCGACAACTACCTGCAGGCCATCGCGCTCGGCTCCTCCGAGGCCATGTACGCGCTCGGCGCGCTCTACCTGAGCGGCGCTTTCGGCGGCGACAACGCGGAAACGGCAATCCCGCTCCTCAAGCAGGCCGCCGATCTCAGCAACAGCGACGCTCTGCTCTACCTGGCCCATCTGCACTACGCGGGCAACAAGGTGGCGAAGGACCGGAAGCAGGCTGAAGACTACTTCGTCCGCGCCGCCGCCCTCAACAACGAAGCCGCCAGACTGAGCTACGCCCGATACCTGATGCGCGAGCGCGGTGCCGGGGATTCCCGCACAGTGGCTTGGCTTGAGGAGACGGTCGAGGACACGGCCAACCCGGAAGCCATGCTGATGCTCGGCAATCTCCACGCCCGGGGCGTTGCCACCGAGCAGAACCTGCGCGTCGCCTATCGATGGTACCGGGACGCCGCCAAGGCGGGTACGGACAACGCCCAAATTGTCAACGAGGTGGCTTGGACGCTGGCCGTGTCGGACCTTAAGCGCCTGCGCCGCGGGCGCTTCGCCAATCGCATCATGACTAGGATGATGGAAAGCAACGAGCAGGCCCGCTCGCAGCCCGAGTACCTAGACACCTGGGCGGCCACCTACGCCGCCACCGGCAACTTCCGCGAAGCGGTGCGCCTGCAGGAATTGGCCCTGCAGGAAGCCATCCACGCCGACCGGGACGACGTAATTGACATCCTGCAGCAGCATCTCGATCTCTTCCTGGCCGGTAAGCCGGTGATCGAGCCCGCGCCCTAAGCGCACGCGGCCGACGCACCTAATCGGCTATGACCCCATCCGACCTGCTGGCCCACGACGTGCCCCTGATTGACCTGCGGGCACCGGCGGAGTTCGCTCGGGGCGCCTTTCCATGCGCCGTCAACAAACCGCTGCTGACCGACGATGAGCGGGCGGAGATTGGCACCTTGCACAAGCGCCGCGGGCGGGATGCGGCCATTCGCAAGGGCCACGAATTGGTTGCGGGCCCGGTCCGCGACGCCCGCATCAAGAGCTGGACGGACTTTCTCACCCGCTATCCCGAGGCGTGGATCTACTGCTGGCGCGGCGGATTGCGTTCCGCCATTGCGCAATCCTGGCTGCGCGAAGCCGGCTGGAACGCGCCGCGGGTCGAAGGCGGCTACAAGCAGCTGCGCCAAACCTGTCTCGATGTGTTCGAAGCCTTGGCGCCGGCCGTCGCATCGGCATCGACCGGTGCCGCGAGGTCAGGCGCCGATCCGGTCCGAGCCAAGCGCTGGCTGGTGTTGGCTGGACGCACCGGCGTCGGCAAAACCAAGGTCATCGAGACGCTGCCCGAAGCGATCGACCTCGAAGCCCTCGCACGGCATCGAGGCTCCGCCTTCGGCGGCCACGGCGGTGGGCAGCCGACGCCCATCGCCTTCGAGAACGCCTTGGCCATCGACACCCTCAAGCATCGCGGCCCGCGCCTGATCGTCGAGGACGAGAGCCGCACCATTGGGCGCCTTGCCCTGCCCCAATTCTGGCACGCCCGCATGCAGCAAGCGCCCGTCGTGCTGCTCGAAGCGCCTTTGCCTATGCGCATCGCCCACATTCGTGCCGAGTACGTTGATGAACCCCTGGCCAACGGCACCTCTGAAGAGGCGCTGCTCACCCGGCACCAAGCGGCGCTAGACCGCATTGAGAAGCGCTTGGGCCACCAACGGCACGCCGAAGTTGGCGAGGCGCTGAAGGCAGGGTTCAGCCGGGGCGATCACGAAGGCTGGATTGAGCGGCTGCTGACTTGGTACTACGACCCGATGTACGACTATCAACTCAAGACCAAGCAGCGACGCGTGGAGTTTCGTGGCGGGCGGGCGGCGGTGAGGGCCTATCTTCAGGACAGTGCCGACATCAACTCGCCGCAGCCGCCGCGCTGAGGCGCTCATCCTTGAGCCGCCAGCGCTCCTCAAGCCATTCCAGTGGCCCGGCATTGAGCACTTCACCTAGGGGAAAGCGGCGCACCGTCATCGTCACCGGCCCGCTGGCACCGCCGAGAAAAGCCCAAAAGGCAGCGGAGCGCCCGTATTGGATGGTGATGTCAAGGACCGGGGGACGGAGCGAAGCTAAGGCCTCGACGATGGCCGTGAAGCCGCCTGACCGAGGGCGCAGCAAGTGCCGGTGCGGACTCATGGAAAGCCGCCGTTTGGCCTCGCTGAATCGGGTGCCTTCGGCGAACGTGAGCATCGCCGCCGGCGCCTCCAACAACACGGCGCAAGCTTGGCGAACCCGCTCCCGGTCCTGACGCCGACGATCCTCGGCGGAGCCGCCGACACGCCCTCGGCGGCGCATAATGGGAAAATCGAAAGCCATCATGATGAGTCCCAACACCGGAATGTAGGCGAGTTCCCGCTTGCACAGGAACTTGATGACCGGCCCGCACCGGACGATGGCGCTCTGCAGCAGGAAGATATCCGCCCACGACTGGTGGTTGGCGACCAGGATGCAGGCCGACTCAGGATCGAGATCCAAGCGCGGACGGCACCAGCGGGCACCGGATATCCGCGTGAGCCACCAGTCGTCGAACCCCACCGCGCTGCGGTAGATGCCACAACTCACGCGGTGGGCGGCGGGCCGGGCCTTGGGCACTAACAGGCGAACCACCAACACTGCAAGCAGCGGCGCACACCAAAACAGCAGGTTGAGGGACACCGCGACAAAGGCGGCGAGGGCCTTGAGATGTTGTACGGGGGTCACGCCTAGGATTTGGGCCTCCGCTTGGGACGGCGCGGAACGAGAGCTGGGGTGCGGGCCAGATAGTCCCGGTACTCCGGATCTTCGCCCCAACGCCGCTGGCCGCTCGCCCCCAGCATGCGCACGCCACTGATTCGCGTCAGCAGCAAGACGATGAACAGCGGCGAAGCGAGCGTCAACAGCGCCCAGCCCTGCAGCGCGGGCCATGCAGCCACGGCGATGCCCACCCAAAGCAGAATTTCGCCAAAGTAGTTGGGATGCCGGCTCCAAGCCCAAAGCCCGCTGGTAATGAATCGTTCGGCGTTGGCGACCTGGCTGCGAAAACGCCGCTTTTGCTCGTCCGCCGCCACCTCGATGGCGAAGCCGAGCCCCCAGAGGACAACGCCGGTGATCAGAAAGCCATCAGCAGACACGCGCGATGAGGCGGTAATGGCAGCCAGCCCCGGCGCGAACGAGACCGTCACCCAAGCCCCTTGCAGGCTCCAGGTCATCAGAAAGGCTGCAAAGTCCTTCTTGATTCGGCTTAGGCGGCGGTCGAAGCCATCCCGGCGGATGCGCGCGCTGAGGAAAAAACCCAAGCGCAACGCCCAGCATGCGACCAGCAAGGCGATGATGGTGGCCCGCGCATCCGGCGGCTCCGAGGCAGCGAGCGCGAACAGGGCTAGGCTCAGGAAGGTGAATGAGCCGGTCAGGTCGTAGTACCGTTCGCTCTGTGCCAAGTACGCCGGCACGAAGGCCAGCCACTGGATCGCGAAAGCCAGCACAACGCAAAGTGCGAACACGGGAATTCCGGCCAAGCGGTCGCCGCCGTCACTGCCCGCCAGCGCCAGCAAGGCACCCAATCCCGTCGCGCCCAGCACGCCGATCCAAGGAATGGCTTTGTTCACCGGAGAAACTCGGCTC
>JAPPIX010000313.1:1062-2406 GCA_028820495.1 Gammaproteobacteria bacterium | reverse complement strand
CGGCGGGTGCCCCGGCTTTCGGGCGCCCTAAGCAACCAGAGTGGCTCCCGCTCCACCCCCGCGCCGGGCAGGCGCTTAAGCTCCCCATCGGCGTCACCGATCAGGCAGGGCAGCGCCGACACGCCAACGCCAGCGCGGAGCAGCGGCAGCAGATGCGTGAAACCTTGGCACCGGGCCACCATCGGCGTTCCATCCAAGTGGCTCGACTTCAATCTGTCAATGGCGAGGGCGGCGGTCTTTCCACAGGCCAATCCGTCTGCCTCGATCCACTTGAGAGCCGATCCGGAATCAACGAGCAGACCTCGATGGCCGTACAGCGACCAACCCACCGCTCCGATCTCGCGTCCAATGAGGTCCAAGGCGGGGGCGGCAGTCAGTTCGAGGGCCACATCAAAAGGCGCAGCGGGCGCCGCAGAGGGCGAAAAGCTGCTCATCCATTCGATTTGGATTTCCCCGTATGCGTTGACAAAGCGATCCAAGTCGTCCACCAACCCGCCCAGCAAAAGGAACCCGGGCACAACCACCCGAACCGGACCGGCCAACTCTCTCTCACTGCGACGCAGGAGAAGTTCAATGCCCGCGATATCCTGCTCGATGCGCCGAAGCCCGGCGGCAGCCGATTCGCCGGCGGCGGTAAGCACCAAGCCCTGTCCGCGGCGATTGAAGAGCTTTACGCCCAAGCGGGTCTCCAAGTGCTCCAAGCGGCGGGTGACCGTCGAAGGGTGAACGCCCAACGCCTTGGCGGCGGCGCGCACCGTTCCACTGCGCACTACCGCCGAGAAGAATTTGAAGTCGTCCCAATCCACTGTTTCCTGCTCTGCTCCCGCTCAATGCCCGATCCAGCCCGGATTGCCGCGATAGCGGGACCGCGTTAACGAGTTGGAACTTTCGCGGTCCTTTGGAGTCCATGACGTATCGGCATTTTGCGATGGAGCGTTGCATGAATGCAACAGCCTGTTGCGTTACTTCCGGTTGCATTTGACGTTACCAAAAGTAACATACAGGCATCGGACGCGATGCACGGCTAGCGGTCAGCGATGCGCAGCCAAGCAAGGAACGAATTCACTGGTTGAGTGAATAGGCGCCGAAAATGAGGGATACCCGGCTTCCTCCCTCCCCTCCCCCTTCCCACGGGTATCCCTCTTCTTTCCCCTGCCGGTCTATTCTAGGCCCACGCACCTCTTGTGCGCCCTGCGCCTCCGTCCAAGTCCAAGCACATATCGGAATCCCCTCCCAATCAACGGGCGCGGGGATTTGGCGGCCCGACACGCACCACACCCCCGCCCCCGCGGGGGGCCGGGTGCGGGGCCCGCCCCTGTGGATGTTAGGTGACGCCGCAGATCA
>JAPPIX010000313.1:0-1052 GCA_028820495.1 Gammaproteobacteria bacterium | reverse complement strand
TTCCTATTAAAAACACTTAGGTGATCCCCGACCCTTACCCGGGCGGGGTATTTTCGGCCCCGGAAAAAACAAACCTAACCGGCCATGCGGGGGCGCCTCTTGCGGGGCCGGCGCTTGTCCAAGTAGGGTTGCGGCCATGAACTTCCGCCATATCAAGGTCGAGCAGACCTCCCCGGCCGTCGCGACGGTCATCTTCAACCGCCCTGCCAAGGCCAACGCCTTGCACTACGAGCATTTGGCGGAAATCGAGGCCGCCGCGCTGGCCTTTCGTGACGACGCCGAGACTCGAGCGGTCATCTTCACAGGCGCGGGCGCCCACTTCTCCTCCGGAGCCGACCTCACCGACGGAGGCGACGCCTATCGCGCGCCACTCGTGCAGCGGCGCCGCCGAATGCGCATCGGCGAACGCTGCGTCAGCGCGCTCATGCAGATGGACCAGATCACCATCGCCGCTTGGAACGGTGCCGCCATGGGCGGCGGCGCTTGCATCGCCACCGCGCTTGACTTCCGCGTCGGTGCCGATGATTGCTTCATGCAGTACCCGGAAATCGACATTGGCATCAACTTGATGTGGCTCGGCCTGCCCCTGCTGGTGCGCCTGGTCGGAGCCGCTCGAGCCAAGCGGCTGGTGATCGGGGGCGAACGCATCCAAGCCAACACTCTGCTTGCCTGGGGCGTTCTCGACGAGCAGGTGCCGGGCAAACGCTTGCTCAAAGCCGCCCGAGAGATGGCCGACCGTTACGCGGCCAAACCGCCCATCGCCGCGCAGATGATCAAGCAGAGCGTCAATCAGATCGCCGGCGCCCTCGATGCCGCCATCATGCACATGGACGTTGACCAGAACCTGCTGGCCGCCAGCAGTAATGACCGGCGTACCGCCATCGAGGCCTACTTGGCCAAAACCACCCCCACTTTCACAGGCAATTAACGGCTTGACTTGTAGTACACCGCCCGAGTCATTGAGAAGCGCAGCGCCATCCCGTCGATCTCCACCTCCATGGGTGCGTCGCCGTCGCCGAGCTCGACCCGCTCAAAGGTGGTGCACAGCGTCT
>JAPPIX010000085.1:2932-10551 GCA_028820495.1 Gammaproteobacteria bacterium | reverse complement strand
CCCCCCCCCCCGCTGGGGGGGCCACGGCGGGGGCTCAGGGCTCACCCCCGGCCAAGCGGCGTTTCAATCCGCGCCCCCGCATGGGGGGCGACAGGCTGTGGGTGCTCGACATGCACCGCCGGGGCGTGTTTCAATCCGCGCCCCCGCATGGGGGGCGACCCTGCAGCATCCAGATCCGCGCCAGCCACGCCGTGTTTCAATCCGCGCCCCCGCATGGGGGGCGACGCCAGGCGCCCGAAATCGACCCCGATCGGCGCAGGTTTCAATCCGCGCCCCCGCATGGGGGGCGACGGCGGTGGCGGCGGGCATGGTGGAGGCGACGGGTGGTTTCAATCCGCGCCCCCGCATGGGGGGCGACGTCGAGAGGCTCGCGATAGCCCGTCCAGGATTTATGTTTCAATCCGCGCCCCCGCATGGGGGGCGACTAAATGCGCAGCCGAGGGAGGGGATGGAGGCCGTCGTTTCAATCCGCGCCCCCGCATGGGGGGCGACCGGGGTCCGGCGCATGGCGCGTTGTGGCATCTGGCGTTTCAATCCGCGCCCCCGCATGGGGGGCGACCCGCCAAAAGGCCATCGACGCCACCAGAGCGAGGTTTCAATCCGCGCCCCCGCATGGGGGGCGACCCGCCTGTGGACTCAAAAGAACGGGTTGGAGATGGCGTTTCAATCCGCGCCCCCGCATGGGGGGCGACGCTGCGTTGGGGGCCATTCCGGGCCGTGGTCGTAGTTTCAATCCGCGCCCCCGCATGGGGGGCGACCTGCCCGACTTCCACTGCAGCCGATAGCGCTGAATCGTTTCAATCCGCGCCCCCGCATGGGGGGCGACGCTCCCGCAGCGGTGTGTCGCCCCCTGACATGGAGTTTCAATCCGCGCCCCCGCATGGGGGGCGACCGCTCGAAAAGGTTGCGGCTGTCGCTTCCCATCAGTTTCAATCCGCGCCCCCGCATGGGGGGCGACTCGTCCCGGAGTCGTTGTCTTCCACTGCCGCGAAGTTTCAATCCGCGCCCCCGCATGGGGGGCGACAACGGCACCACTCCGGGTTTGGGCGGTTCAGCTGGTTTCAATCCGCGCCCCCGCATGGGGGGCGACGGTGCGCCGATATCAACCGGCGCCAAGTCGCTCCGTGTTTCAATCCGCGCCCCCGCATGGGGGGCGACCAGGATCAGGCTGAGGTGTTCATACGCCCTTGGTCGTTTCAATCCGCGCCCCCGCATGGGGGGCGACCTGGGATCTCGGCCAAGGCGCAGGAGCAGCAGAATGTTTCAATCCGCGCCCCCGCATGGGGGGCGACGCCGTGATCGTATCTGTTTGTTAAAGAACGTCAAATTCGCGAGCGGGCGCGAACCTGTCTTCACAATTCGGGAGATTCCGAGAAGACGGCACTACTTGCTGGGGAATCCTGCCAAAAATCACTCAGTTGCTGCCACTGCGAACCCCTCAAGTTATTCATGATCGCTTGGGGTTCGCGCAGCGTTAAACGAGGAGTGGGCCAGCGGGGTCGTACGATGGCTTCGCGCCGACGTGCTCGATGCGGGGCCTCCAGTTGGCTCCGAGTCTGTAGAATCTCAGGCTATCCACTTCAGCATCAATCTCTTCCTTGAGTCGGGCGCGCAACGTCGCCCACTGGGCCGGATTCACTTCGCACTCGAAGACGGAATACTGAACTCGCTGCCCGAAGTCCTTGCAAAGGCGAGCAACCCGCCGCAGCCGACGCCGCCCAGCCGCGTCGCCGGTGGCGACGTCGTATGTGACCAGCATCAACATCGAAAGCTCCTATCGCCAGAGAAATGGTGGGTATGCGTCGAGGTCGCCGCGCAAGTGGCGGGCCATCAGGTTTGCCTGGACGAAGGGGACGAGTCCGATGGTCGTCTTCTCTTGCAGGAAGGGATGCAGTATTTCATCCTTCTTTCGGTTCTGATACGCCACCAACACCGCTTTGCGCCCGTCTTCGCGCATCCTCACGGCACCACTTACTTCTGACTGAAAGTCGTGCTTCGTAAGCTGTCGTCGGTTGATCAGGGAAAGCGCTAGCCGATCCGCCATTACCGGGCGAAGCTCCTCCATCAGGTCCAGTGCCAAACTGGGGCGCCCCGGTCGCTCTCGATGAAGATACCCTACAGCCGGGTCAAGGCCCACTGTTTCCAAAGCGGACCGACAATCGTGAACGAGCAATGCGTACAGGAAGGACAGGAGCGCGTTGAGCGGGTCCAACGGGGGCCTACGCGAGCGGCCCGAGAAGGCGAAGGTCGGTTCGTCGTTTCGTACAAGATCGCCAAAAGTGCCGAAATAGACACGTGCGGCTTCTCCCTCGATTCCTCGAATGGCGTTAGCATCGCGGGACTTTGCGCTTCGTCGGGCCGCATCGTTTAGGCGGCGCTCAGACGTCTCCAACTGGTTGTTCCAATCATCTGAACTGTTGGTGCTGTAGTCGCGCAGCGCTCGGCGGACGACAGTGCGTTGGTTCACTATCTTGCCGGTCACAATGTGGCTTGCAAGCAGGCTCGTCTGCTCCTGGCTGTCGGCGAAACGGTATTGACTGCGCCGCAGAAGCACGTTGCCGGACACCGGCCCTTCGACACGCGCTAGGAAGCGGCCGTTGCGGCTCATAAAACTGATGCACACGCCCCGGTCGGCACAATGGCCCATTAGCGCTGGGGTGGCTCCCAGCGACCCCAGGCACACAATGCCCCCGAGAATATGCACTGGCACACGCGCCTGCTCCTTCCCATCCACCTTCACCACGACGTTTTCACCGTCTTTGTGCAGCCATGCGTCGGGCGTGGTGACATAGAGTGTGTTGAGGTGCCTGCGCAAAGGGATTTAGTCCTCAAGTGTCCTCGCCAACCATTTCACCACGGTTCCGGCGCCGCTGGGTTGCCGGGGTTGGCAGATCTGCATTAGCGAACATTTGCTGCACTTGCGTTTTTCATACGTTGCCGGAGGGGTTTCCCCGCTTTGGATCAGGCTTTGCGCCGCTTTGGCTACATCCTCCGTCAAAGTGCGCAGCGCCTCGTCGAAGGCAACGACTTTGCGCCGTCTATTCTGTCCATAGAAAAGCGCTCCCTCCGGCACGCAGGTGTCGAGCATTTCTTCCAAGCAGATGGCTTGGGCGCAAAGCTGAACCTCGTCTGCCCGATGCGCCTTGGGTTTGCCTCGCTTGTACTCAACGGGATAGGTCCGCTTTCCCGAGCGCACTTCGACTAGGTCGGCGAAGCCCACCAGTCCCAGTCGCAGCGAACGCAGTGGCACGTTGCGGGCAGTCGTAACGTCGCCTCGCCGCTCCTGGATGCCGGCGTCCACGCGCTCATGCAGAATTCGGCCCTCGGCCGTGAACTCGTTCTCGGCCCACTGCTGCTCGTTGTGGATGAGTGCGCATTGCCGGGGGCAATAGAGCATGTGCTGCAGTGCCGACAGGGAGATCGGCTCCTCCTCGACCATGCGATCGTTTCGGGTTTCCATTGACGGGCTTAGATCCGATCGATCACCTCGATGCCTGGCGGCAGGTCGTCGCTGTCCACATGAACGGCGTAGTCGGAGAAGACGCGCGCAGGCGGCAGGTTGTGCGCTCGAGGGTCGCCGGGATCATGTTCCTCGCCTGCGAAAACGCGCTTGACTGCAACGCGCTCGAAGAGCCGGTGAGCCTGGGCATTGCCAATTGCGCTTTGATGCTTGAATAGGACTAGCCGGCGGGCGGACATCTCGCCCCGTGCGGCGGACCGGTCGTGATCAAACATCTGTTCGAGCGCCGTCCATAGCAGCTCCGCATCCTCCTCGGAGAAGCCTGTGCCTTTGTTTGTGCCGCCAGCAAGGCTTGCCGATACGTATCCGTGAGCGCGATACAGCCCATATGGAATGATGTGCTTGCGTCCCATCGTGCGGATGTCTCCCTTTGACTCGGCATCGGCTGCCGTGGTTGCCGCCATCCGGGTAATGGACACTTCTAGAGGAAGCACTGGCTCGACGGAGCGGGCGAAGGCGAATTGCACCGGGCCTCGGACCTGACCGCAGTTTGCGCCCTTGGTGGACATGACCGCCCCGAAGGTGCGCACGTCGAAAAAGTTGCTGCACATCCACCGCGTTAGCTCCTTGGCCTTCGCTTCGTCCTTGGGCAGCTTCTCGCGATCCTTGGCGGACGCATCCGGCAATATCGCGTCCCAAGCCCGCTTTTGCTGGATTTCCAGGATGGCGCGCTCCGCGACGAAAATCTCGTAGCCGGGGGCGTCATCCTTGGTCATGGCCACAAAGTTGCGGATCTTGCGCTTTAGGCACACGTCCGACACCAGCCCCAGGTTGGTTTCCGGGTCGAGGCGTGGGAGGTTCCCGGCGTCTGGGTCGCCATTGGGGTTGCCGTTGGTGACGTCGAACAGGTACACGAAGTCGTAGCGGTTCTCTAGGGGATTCATGTTCAGTCCTCTTCTTGGGCGCTGGCGTCAGCTTGGGCGGTTTCGCCCGCTGTGCGCTTGTAAGCCCTTTGGTGGTGATAGCCGATGGCGAAGCGGCCCTGCTCCTGCAGGCGCAGGCTGCGGGGAAAGGTCGTGGCAAAGCCGCTCAGGATCGAGTCGATCTGCTGATCGAACCAGTGCGCAAGGCCAGCCTTCTCGCCTTTGCGCAGAGAGGCAAGGTGGTTCGCCGAATTGCGCTCAAGCAAGGGAAAGACCGAAGCTGGCGTGGCCGACGCGGCACCGAAGTACCGATCCTTGATGGTCGCGTTGACGCCAGGCAGAGCGGCCCTTTGCAGGCTTTCATATACGGCAAACAGCCGGCCAAGCCGATAGGCTGCGTTGGTGTCGTCCGGATTCAGGCTCATGGAAACATCCTCCTTTTCAAATCCCAAGCGGTGGTCCCGGGCAAGGCAGGCCTTGCAGATGGCGACCCGCCTGCCATTAATGTCCTTGTCCGCACGCATGCGGGCGATGGTTGCGGCGAAGAGCGAATGGGGGTAGCGCCCGCCGGTGAGAATGGCGCGCATAAGCGTGCCACCCAGCGTCGGGGGTATGTTGTCCGTCCGCCTCTTGCCGGGTGGTGCGGTTTCGATCAGCAATGTCCACAATGCAGGAGCGCCCGTCCAGGCAGGAGGGTGAAGCCGCAAGTCCTTCCAGTGCTCAGCGATCCTGCTGTAGATTGCGCCGATACGGTCTTCGTGCCAGAAGCGGATCGACAGGCGCGATGCGTTGGGAGCGAGGCCGAGGACGAAAAAGCGTGTGTCCTCCCGCACCTCAGGTTGAACCTCTTCGATTGGACGGCCTTCGGCCACCGCTTCAAGCTTGTCCCTGACTTTCGCTCCTTCGGCAGCATCCGTTGGGGGAGGGTCCGCAAGAATTGAGAAAATGCTCTCGGCAGCCGAAGCTGCCGCATCGCCCAGGTTGGCTTCAGCCCAAAAGACAACGGTAGTGTCGCCGACCCTGATGTTGTGCCCGCTGTTCGGCGCCAGCATGGCGTTCAATGCAGTCGTATAGGCGAAGGCCGCGCGTTCGGAGACCGGCGCGTTGGCGCCCTGCCTTCTTCCGAACGACTCGAAGGCGTCGAGATTGAAGGAGACGATCGACGCTCCGGATG
This sequence comes from Gammaproteobacteria bacterium, assembly GCA_028820495.1. Classification (GTDB taxonomy): domain Bacteria; phylum Pseudomonadota; class Gammaproteobacteria; order Pseudomonadales; family Azotimanducaceae; genus Azophilus. The sequence goes on along the minus strand of JAPPIX010000085.1, from coordinate 4,994 downwards.
ATTGAGCGCCGCGCACCCCCTTTATCTTGGGGTGCAAGCGCTCGACGGGTGCCAGTTCGCCGGTTACTAGGCAAAGCGCTTCCGCTCTTCCCTGCGTTGTTAGATGGTCTTGCCAGATTCGCCTACCGGCTGCGTGGTCGTGGATGTACTCCCGTTCGCCTTCCAGTCGAAAGACGACATTGGCATCGAGCATGTCTTGGGCGTGGGGCAAGCGGGTGAATTGCTCCGGGTCGGGCTTCCAAGCGCTGAGGAATGCGGCTAGCGCCCGCAGCCCCTTGTCTTCTGTTGCAGCGAGCAACTCTAGATGTTGATGTTTGAAGGCATCATGTTCGCCTCGACGCGCAGGCGTGGGCTCGCCAGTTGCCTCGTCCCGAACCAGGCCCAGCGAGTAGGCGGTCTTGTCCCACAGGAAGTTGGGGGCAATGTTCACTGAGCGGTTCACCGGCCCCGGCACCAGAATTCGGTTGGGCCGTGGGGACTTGCTTGCCGTGTCCCGGATGTCCATCACGTCGACGATCTCACCTTCAGTCGAAAGTACGACTGCGTAGGAGATGCCTTGGCTTGAATAGCCGTAGTGGAGCGCCGGGCCACTCTCAACGAGCCTGTCGTAGTGGCCCACAAGTGCCTGCAGCACCGTCATCCCCTTACCTCATCGGATTGGGGGTGGGGCACTTCGATTGCGCCTTCCCGCAGGGTTGCGCGGAAGAAACGCGGCGTCATGGCGTTCGCGTAATCGATGTCGTGCAGCATCCAGCCCAAGTCCCGGTTGCGCTGGTCTGGTGGAAGGGTCGATGGAGGGAGTTTGTCGGTCACCAATTCGAAGTCCGCGATGAACTCCCTTGTTCCGAGATAAGGACGGTGGAAGCACTGCCCCTTGGACGCGCGCCGATTGAACATCGAGAGGTGTTTTGCTTCGCTGTCGTCGGCTTGGGCGGAGTCGGTGAGAGCGAAGTGCGCCTCGATGACATACGCCACGTCGCGCAACAGGGTTGTGGCCCGTTGTTGCCGGTCGTCCTCGACCACGGTGTGCAACGCCCAAGCCTCGCCGCTCTTCACCGCCTTTTGCACGTTGGCTGGCGATATCTTGTGGCCGAGTTCGTTGCGCCGCAGGTTCTCGAAGCGAATTGGCCTCAGCACGTGGATTCGATCGATGATCCAACAGATGGCGGGCTTCCAATGGATCGCCTCCAGAATGCCCCGTGCGGCTGAAGGCGTCATCACGTCATAGGAGACACGCTCGACCTTCATCTCGGGACGGGTGAAGCAGGCGTGGTCTCCCCACACATGCAGCTTGACGCCGAAGGTCATGCCCTGCCCCCGACGCTGAGCGGCCGTTCTGGCAAGCGGAGGCCACCGGTGGTAGAGTGCTTGCATGTTTTGGAACCACAGGCTGGAGCTGGGACGAGAAGGTGAACCTCCGATGTTATGCCCGACAGTGCGGCGATCAGTGGCACGCGATTTGCACTGATCTCGATATCGCTGCTGATGGCGCGTCCTTGGAAGAGGCGAAGGCCTCCTTGGCAACCTGTGTTGAGCTGTATCTGGAGGGTGCGGAGGCATTGCCTGCTGAGGACAGGCGCCGTTGGCTGACGCGCAAGGCGCCTTGGCATGTCCGGGCGCGAATGGCTCTGCTGGGCATTCTGCACCGGCTGCGTGGAGGCGGAGCTGTGCCTCTGAACTTCGTTCTCGAATCGGATGGGTTGACGCTGGCTCACGTTTAGCCGGGCCGAAAGAGCTCGTTCGGGAGCTTGGACTGCCGCCTGATTGACGCAAGCGTGGCCTTGTTGATTTCGTCGCTTTCTTTCCCCGACACCGTAACCCCGCGAGTTTGCCCCTTCACCACGCCCTCGAATCGCCGATGGCTGCCCTTCTGACGGTCCAAGCGGAAGCCGTTGTCTTCGAGTATGCGTATGACTTCGCGGACTTTCATAGTAGTAGATGCGCCATTTGGACGTATTCATGGTTGTATTCAGCCGCTCCAAGAAGCACGTCCCCGGCAGCGCCGGGGACGACCAGTGCAGATTCGATGCCTTGGGAACAACCTGCATGTTTCAATCCGCGC
>JAPPIX010000085.1:0-2922 GCA_028820495.1 Gammaproteobacteria bacterium | reverse complement strand
TTTTTTCCTGCCGCTAATTTATTTTTTTCCTCCTCCGCTTTTTGTTTTTTTTTTTTGTTTATCCCCCCCCACCAAACCCCCCCCCCCGGGGCGGCGGGGGCCACGACCAGTGCAGATTCGATGCCTTGGGAACAACCTGCATGTTTCAATCCGCGCATGGGTTGCGACGACTGAAGAGTGTAGGTGCAAAATAACATTCATGCAAGTTGTTCCCTAAATAGATTTTGACTCTAGTCGCCAAAGCACGTGAATGCAACCTCGACTTCCTTGGCTAAACCACCAGTTCCTCGGCGTTTCTGAAAGTCGGGTCATTCCAAGATAGGCCGATTTCTCGCTGGTAAAGGTCCATGTTTGTTAAAGCCATGAACTGGTCACCAAATCTGGCTTCCCCTATTGGTGCGACCGCCCTTTCTCGGAGCAGGGCTTGGCGTACGCGTGGAGGCACTTGCACAGTGTAGGGCTGAAGTTTGCGAGCAATTTGTCTGGGACGCTCCGCAAATTCAAGGTCTCTCAACAGGCGGCTAGCGGCCTCACTGCCCCTATGTGCACCAGCATACGGTACTATAACCGGGACCATATCTGACTCTATGATATTGAATTCTTTGGCAATTGTTCGAAAAGGGAAGTCCAAGGTGTCTTGGCGTTCACAGATAATCCCCAAGATGTTCTTGGCGTCGAGCGCTTCCCAAGTCCTTGTCCAGTAAACCTCACGAAAGTACGCTTCAATTGCTTCTAGCGATGACGGGTCGTCATGGCTTCGCATGACGCTGCGGGCGGAGTCCGCCAACTGGCCAGTCTCTGGTGGCGGTTTTCGCGCTTCACTATCGTCGGGCTGGAACACAAACACATCGCTGGTTTCCGCTCCCCCCTCCCGATTGCAACGTCCGGCGGCTTGAATGATCGACTCCAAGCCTGCCTCGGCCCGCCATACGGCTGGAAAGTCTAGGTCAACGCCAGCCTCCACCAATGAGGTGGCAACGAGCCGAACCGGCGCACCACTTTGGAGTCGCGCTCGCACCTCGTCGAGTCGCTCCCGTCGGTGGGCGGCGCACATCAGCGTCGAGAGGTGGAGCGTTCCGGGCGTGCCGCGGAGCATTTCGTAGAGCTCTCGGGCATGTCTGCGCGTGTTCACGATGCAGAGGACTTGGGGAGCGGTGCGCAATCGTTCCACAAGGCCCGAATCGCTCACGATGCCCGCGTGCCTGATCTGAGTACGCTTCAGATCTCGGTGGAGCCGTTGTGGATTGGGTGCCAGCTCGCGGAGGTTCCTAAAGCCACTGGGGAACTGATCCGACTCCGCTAACGCTGGTTGGGTGGCAGTGCAAAGCACGGCAGTTGTCCGCCAATTGCGGGCTAGTTCGTCGAGTGCCGCCACGCACGGTCGTAGATACCGGAGCGGAAGGGTCTGCGCTTCGTCGAGAATGACGACGCTGTTGGGGATGTTGTGCAGCTTGCGGCAGCGGGAAGGGCGGTCGGCGAACAGGCTTTCAAAGAACTGCACTGCCGTGGTGACGACAATAGGGGCATCCCAGTTCTGCGTGGCCAATCTCAGCTTGTTCAGCCCTTCGCGGCCAGAGATTCTGCCTTCATCAAAACTGCTGTGATGCTCGACCACAAAGTCCGCCTCGTCACTTGATCCGCGGCTAAGTGCCTTGCGGAAAACCATCGCGGTCTGTTCGACAATGCTGGTGTAGGGGATTACGTAGATGATGCGCGAGAGTTGGTAATGCGTTGCGTGATCGAGCGCGAACGCCAATGAGGTAAGAGTTTTTCCGCCCCCTGTGGGCACAGTCAGGGTGAACAGTCCTAGCTGGCCTGCGGCTTGGCCGCGCACGTGGTTCAGCACTTCTGCGCGAACCTTGTTCACCTCCGTCGCCCCGGCGTTCCGCATGAGGGATTGGAGGTGTTGGTCCAGCCGTTCGCGAAGTTCGCTGAGCGAAGGATGGCCTCCACTCTGGGTCGCCTCACCGCGCAAACCGTCGTAGTAGGCTTCGGTGTCGAGGTGGTCAGCATCGACCAGGGCCGAGAACAACATCCGGATAAAGAACGTGGCCGAAAAGCCCGCTGTGTCGGGGCTGCGAGGAACAATTTGCGGCGCGGAGAGTTCGTTTAGGATGATCTCATCGCGCCAAACGGGGTCAAGTTGTGGAATCTCCTTGGCTAGGCGTTGTTTCAACGAGCTACTTTGTTCGCCGCTTCCGTCAGCAAGCCCGGCGTGGTGGCCCGCGATGCAGAACGCGAGCATCTTGCCTTTCAGGGAACCATATTTGTCCATGGCGACTTTGGCACCGGCTGTGGAGTGGTCCACTGACCGAGGGTCACCATCAAGACGACGCTGGAACTTTTGGGTGTACTTGCCGAGGTCGTGCAGCAGGCCGACGGCTTGCCCGAAGTCGCTGCAGCCCACCGATTCCAAGAACTTGGCAGCTTTGGCTCCCGTACCTTTTAGATGATCGGCAAGCTCATGCCAGTCATTTCGGCTCGGTTGGTCGCCTGAGTGGGCGAAGTAGCCACTTGCACGCATGCGTTGTGCACCATTTTCTAAACGAGAAGTGTATTAACATACCACTAGTGTCCGGTTAAAAGTCGAATAGATTCAATTGGTTGAGGGACTTGCGCTGTAGGGTTTTTTGGTTGAGTTCAGGAGCGGCGAGGGGTGATCGGGACGGCGTTCGATCCGCCGTTGGGGCCGGATTTGCGCTTCAGGGGGTCGTTGCGACGGTTTTGGGGCGGGTTTCCGGCCCTCCAAACGAGAACGGCTCTCATTTGCGCGCGTTGGGCGCGGGGGCGCCCCCGGCCTGCCGGCCGATTGTCGGGAAGGCTTGCGGGGGCGGCGGCGTCAGGCCGCCAGCGGCAGTCCGGGGTCCACCAGCGAGCGCATCCGCTCCGGTCGGCCGTTGGCGACGGAGCCCAGCGCCAGCG
>JAPPIX010000046.1 GCA_028820495.1 Gammaproteobacteria bacterium | reverse complement strand
CCCAAGTTGGTCAAGCACTTGTTTACCATGAAGCGCCGCGCCGCGCCAACCAAACTCCAACGGAGGCGCTTAACGCACTGCCCAGGTCGGCCAATTCAGCCTGTCGGGCGGAACCCCAGGCGCTAAGGGCGTTGCCTGAGCACCCGCCGAGGGACCAACGCGGCTTGCCCATGGAGATGTTCTATGTGCCCTGTGGCACGGCTCGGCTGAAACACTAGCCGGGGTCGGTCGAACAAGGCTGTCGCTTTTCCCCATCAGGACGGCCGTGGAGGCTGATCTCAAGTCTGTGGGGCGGGGGGGCACTGTGGTTGTCGAGCCGTTCGTTGGCCAGACTACGTTCACACAGTCGTCTGTGTAGAATCGCGCCCGATTTGTTGGCCGTCAGTCCCATATGACTAGGCAATTCAATCCCGGAGACGCGGTTCGCCGCAAATCTCGGCCCGATGCCGTCGGGGTGATTCGCGATGCGGGCTACCTTGAGGAAGCCACTGGACAGTGGATCCACCGCGTTCAGTTCGGCAATTCGATCAGGGGCGTGGCGGATACGGAGTTGGAGCGTCTGCCCGAGTACACTGACGCATGGGACGAAATACAAGACGGAACATTCAGCAGCGCGGACGCGTTCCGTACGCTGATGACCTTCGAGAGACTGCGCCGCCCACCTTCCCCAATCGCCGCTTCGTTCGGCTCCGCAAAGGCAGCGTTCTATCCCTTTCAATTCAAACCACTGCTCAAGTTCCTCGAGAACCCGCGCAAGCGGTTGCTCATTGCTGACGACGTTGGGCTCGGGAAGACCATCGAGGCCGGGTACATCATTCGCGAACTCAAGTCGCGGGTCAGCGTCGAGCGAACTTTACTTGCGGTCCCCTCCAGGCTCCGAACCAAGTGGCAGGCTGAAATGGACCGCCGCTTCGGAGAGCGCTTTGAGATCGTGACCGGGCGTCGCATAGCCGAGCTGCGCAAAGGTCTTGAAAGGCGCGGCGAGCTGGAACGGTTCTCCTGGATCGTCTCCATCGAATCCGCCCGCGCTTCCGACGTCACAGAGTTTCTGGAGGACGTTCAGCCACCCTTGGACATTGTTGTTGTCGACGAGGCACATCGAATGCGCAACCCGGAAACTCGTCAGCATCGTCTTGGCAAAGCGCTGTCCTCCTGCGCGGAGAACATGGTCTTTCTCACGGCCACGCCGGTGCAGACGGGGTTGGACAACCTTTTCCGGCTCCTGAATATCCTTGACGAATCAGAATTCCAGGATGGCGCCCTATTCGAAGAGCAGTGCGCCGCCAACCGCCCGATCATCCGTGCGGCTGCCGCTATTCGCTCGAATCCGCCCGCTGTGGGCACAGCCGTCAGTGCCCTGAAGGAGATGAAGGACAGTCCCTATACACGCCCGTTAACGGAATCCGATTACTTTGCCAGCCTATTGGAGCGGTGTAGACGGGCCGAACCTCTGGACCGTGATGCCCTCGTGGCGCTCCAGAGGGACATCAATGAACTGTCGCTGACGGGCACCATCGTCAGCCGAACGCGGAAGGCGGAGGTCATTCCCGACCGAACGCTGCGCGCCGCTAAGGTCGTTGCCGTTCGATATACCGCCACCGAACGTGCCTTCTACGACTCGGTCGCGGACCTATGCAGTGTCATTCGTCCTGACCTATCCGGATGGGGTCGTGCGCTCGCCGCGCTGCAGGCTTTCCGTGCAACCGCAAGCTGTATTCCCGCTGCGGCCAAGGGATTCCGGGACAAGCTTCACCGGGGTCGCTCCATCGTGGATGGACTGGCCCGAGACTTCGACGATGACCAATACGATAGGGAAGATGGCGCGCTGCTCCATTTGGAGAGTATTCGCGAGAAGCTCGACGAGGTCACATCGAACTTGGCACGCCTCACGGAAGAGGACACAAAGTACGAAAGGCTCAAGGACGCCCTGCGCGGAATTTGGCAAGAGGACAGCGACGCTGGGCGGTCTCCACGCAAGGTGGTCCTGTTCGCGTTTTTTAAACCGACGCTCGCCTACCTCAGCGAACGTCTCGGCAACGACCGTGTCCAGTCCCGCCTGATAAATGGGGACGTACCGATTCCCGAGCGTGAGGCCCGCATTGACGAATTCGCCAGCGATCCGGATATTCGCCTCTTGCTCTCGTCCGAGGTCGGCAGCGAAGGGCTAGACCTACAGTTCGCCTCTGTCGTCGTGAATTACGACCTGCCTTGGAACCCCATGGTCGTGGAGCAGCGCATAGGGCGCATCGACCGCATCGGCCAAGCGACGCCCAGAATCGTCATACTGAACCTAGTCGCCTCGGACACGATAGAGGATCGCATCCTCTATCGGCTCTACGAGCGAATCGGCGTGTTCCGGGAGTCCATCGGCGAGATTGAGCCAATACTGGGCGAGCCCGTCGAAAAGCTTGCGGCAGACGCCATACGCGGTGACTTGACAGATAAGGAGCAGCGCTCGCTGGCAGAGGATTCCGCGGACGCTTGGCGCGACGAACGCCTGAAGGCGGAGGGTCTCGCAAACGAGACCGACAGCCTCATGGCTGCCGACCAGTCCTTCCTAGACGAGATCGAAGGTCTGATCGGTCGGCGGAAAGTCCCCTCCAGCGCTGAACTCCACGCCTATGTGGCTGGCTACCTTGCCGCCAACTTTGCTGGCAGCAGATTTCCCCAAGGGTTGGTGTCAGGCGTTGCGGACATCCGAACGCCCCGAGATGTCGGTCGGCTCGTCTTGGAGGCGTTCCCAACCGATCCGGAAGCCGTTCGTTTCGGTCGAATGCTGGAAACGGGAGCGGTCAGGGCGACTTTCAATCAGGATGCTGCGCTCAAGCACGCCAACGCCGAGCTGATCCATTCCCGCCACCCTCTCGTCCAGATGGTCATGAAGGCAGGAGACCGCGAGCGGAGCACAATGCCATGCTCGTTTGCTCTCGCGCTGAAGCCTACTGATCTTGCCGATTCGGCCACGGGACTGGCTGGTGACCTCATGTTCGAGATACATCTTTTCGACACCGGCGGCATAAGGCCCCGCGTCGCTCTTGTCCCGCTCTTTCTCTGCGAGAAAGACACTTTCCTACCCGAAGACGTATCCGAGGACTTGCTGCTGTCCATGCTCGACCATTCGTCGTCCCTAGACCCCGCCCCGCGCCTCGATCCAGAGATTGTTAGCCGAGCTTCGCAGCGCCTTCGCGATCAGTTAGGTTCGCGCCGGTCTGTAATCGTTTCGACGGAACGCGAATTGAACGCCGTGCGTACCAGTCGGCTGAAGACCACGCTCGCGGTGGCATTGGACCACCGTGTCAGCGAGGCCGAGTTGCGCCTTAGCTCACTTCAAGACAAAGGGGCCGCTCCGTTTGCCATCAAAATGGCTCGGGCCAAACTGGAGCGGGCCAACCGGGAAAGGTCGTCACGTTTGGACGCTCTGGACAATTCAGTCGTCCCGGAAATTGAGACAGAAGTGGTTGCTGCAGGTGTTTTGCGCATCGTGGCACCCTGAACCATCAACCTGAAGGAGAAGCTCTCTTGGCACACCAGCGCGTCGACTCGCGCCCCCTCAGGCTCGGCGTTGACTACGGCACTAGCAGATCCAAACTTGTGATCACCGACTATGGTGCAGTGGACGGCGACCGCAGCTTCCTCGTGCGGCCGCAGTGCGCAGACGGCGATGAATACCTGATCCCGTCCACGGTCTGCGCCACCAAAGATTCCCTTCGATTCGGTTTTTCAGCCGAAGCTCTCGCTGATGAAGGTACTCCTTACCGTTCCCTCAAGATGCTCTGCGCATATCCCGACAAGTTCTATGGCGACCGTGAACCCCTACCAACAGGCCTGAACGCCCGTGACCTAGCGACGTTGTACGTCGGGCATCTAATCGCGCTTGGCCGACAAGCTGCCGAACGATATGCCACCCGATTCGGCGCAACCGCGTCCGTGAGCATCACTTTGGGTGTCCCGATGGCGCAATTGGACGACAAGCGGCTGCATCCGATGTTCGTCCGTATTGCCAGAGTGGCCTTTGAACTCGGCAATCACCTCGACCTCGAAGACACGGTGTCCATCGCCGATGCCAGTCACGCACTCGCTTCCGCGCGCACTGAAGTCGACGCAAGGCCTCCGCCAACCAACCCCCGCGATTGGGTGCGTTCCGAGGCGGAAGCTGCCCTCTTTTGGGCGCACCGATCCCCCGATATAGAACACGGCCGCTATGCATGCGTTGATGTTGGGGCCGGGACCACCAGCGCTTCTTGGTTCCATATCAGCGCAATGCGGTCCGGAGGCGTCCTAGTAAACGACAGGCTTAGCTTCTACGGTGCAGCCTGCGCACCCCCTGCGTGTGATGCCGTGGGCCGGGTGATTGCTAGGCACGTCAACGATGTCAACTCTTTGGCCGATGTCAGGGGGTACGAAGACAAACTGCGCGACAGCCTTCCGGATCAAGGCCATGCCGAGCTAGACCGAGTCCTTTCACAGATTGCCAGAGTGTTTGCGCATGCTTCCACCAGTGCATTCGAAAAAGAACAGAGCTTTCGGCGATGGCGCCGTATCGGCCGTGTCTTCCTTCTTGGTGGTGGCACCAAACTGGATGCTGTTCGCAGTAGACTGCTGCTAGAAAAAGCGGAGTGGCTGAAGTCGGATGCTGTCGCTGATGCGGGGCTGCCTGCTGATTTGTCTGAGGAAGACGGTAGCGAACTACTCGACGATCCGTCTTTCATGCTTGTTGCCTATGGCCTCGCTCGGCGCCTAGGCGACGTTCCGGACGTGTTCGCACCTGGCCAGATTGAGCCGTATACGCCAAAGCCTCCAGTCCGAGATCGTATATCGTGGGAAGACTTGTATAGCGACTAGCGCTGGAGAACTGGGCCGCATGGCGGATTGCCGACTCGACTTGGGCACTTTAGTGTGCCGTTCTGGAGATAAGTGGGTTTTAGGCGTCAGACTGTTTGGGTGCCCGGCAAGGTGCGACAACGCGGTGTGGCAAGCCCCACACAAGACGGAGCGACACTACCGGAAGTCGAAATAGGCAAGTACGACCGCACTTACTAACGAGAAGGCGCACTAGGATAGCCTTGTTTAGTCACTGAGTGTTCGTAACACGCCAGTGCGAAGCTCGGTGAATGAAGCTTCGACTCGCAGTCTCTCGTTCTGTCTACCACTCTCACGTCGATTGTGGTCGCCAGTCGGAGTGCGTGTACCACACGCCTTGTTCGTAAGGACACCAGACGCTTCCGTCCTCAATGTGAAAGGAAGGGGAAATCTCCAAGCCCCTAAAATCAATTGAGTCTGGACTATGGCCGCAATGGATCTGCGAACGTTTGTCCGCATTTTCGGTCAGGTCATTTACAACGTCGGGAGGCACTTCTGCTCCGCCGACAAGGGCGAGCCTGACGGTATCGAGTACCTCTGCTGGCCCAACGACGCCGAAGAAGACAGCGTTGTGCCATCCGTTCTTCTGATGCAGTTCGCCCCGGCTGGAGTTCATACTCGGGCTCGGCCCAGTACTGTAGGTGTAAACGGTGGCAACCTTGTCTGCGTTGCGTGACGCATACAGACCAAGGGCATGGTGGACAAAGCTGAGCCAGTGCGAGTAGGCCAACTCAAAACTGTCCTCATCGAGTTCGATGGTTGATAATGGGGAGGTGGGTTTTCTCAGGGAAAGATAGCCCGTCACAGACTCATGCTCCGACCTGCCACCTCCGGTCTCAAAGTCGTAGAGACTCTTGGATTCGAAGCGGGTTTTAATCTCTGCGGCCATAGATGCAGTTTGTCCCCCAATGCCTTTTGAAAGTCTACCGAAGAGAAGCAGTTCCGTCAATGGACTCTGAGTTTTTGTCAACGCAAAGCAGAAATGTCCCCTTTCCCGCAAAGCAGAAATGTCCCCTCTGGCCAGCCTTCGGGTTCCGCCGTTCCGGCGCCTGGGCGGAGGGAGCGGAGCGACCGCAGTCCAGGCGCCGGAACGGCGCGGCCTCAGCCGAGGGGCGCCCCCGCGTCGGGCTGGAAGCCGCGGCGCCAAGGGTGGTCCGGGGCCGGCTTCCAGTCGCGGCGGGACCGCTGCGCCGCCTTCGCCCGGTCCACGCGCGAGCGCACCGTCTTGCCGCCCTCCACCGGCGGCGGCTCCCCACCCTCGCCGAGCAGCCTGACCGGCAGCTCGCGCCCGTCGCGCAGCACCGTCACCGCGCCGTCGTAGCCCTTGCACACCGTCACCGACGCGCCGCGCAGGCGGTATCCCTTGCCGTGGCCCGTCACTTGGTAGGTGTCCCCCTCGAAGCTGATGGTCAGGCCCTTGGTCAGCTTGCGGGCGTGCTGCTCGCAGAGGATCAGGTCCAGCTCCCGGTCGTCGTGCAGCACCGCCCGGTGCGCGTCCGCCGGGTTGCGCGGCGCCACCGCGAAGCGCCGGTTGAAGTCCGCCATGAACTCCGGCAGGTAGGCGTTGCCCGCCGCCATGCCGTCGATCCCGCGCAGCCGCATCTCCTTGACCAGCCGGTCCTGGAACGTCCGGTTGGCCCGCTCCACGCGCCCCTTCGCCTGCGGGCTGCCTGCGTGGATGCCCGCGATGTCCAGCGTCAGCAGGGCCCGCGAGAACTGCGTCGGCCGCTCCTCAGCGCCCTTGCGGTTGACCCGGAAGACGCTGTAGCGGTCCGAGTAGTACGCCACCGGCCGACCGTGCGCGTCCAGGTGCGCGCGCGTCGTGCGCATGTACGCCTCGGTCGTCTCCCCCTTCAAAGAACCCCGCCGCCAGCAGCCGCGTCGTCGCGTCGTCCACGTAGGCGATCAGCGTGCAGCCGGGCGCCCGGCCCTCGAACCAGTCGTGCGGCGAGCCGTCGATCTGGACCAGGTCCCCAACGCACTCCCGACGCGGCCGGCTCGGGTGCTCGCGGACATCGCGGCGCGACCTGGCCTGCCAGAGCCCGTCCTCGATCATCCAATGGCGCAGCGTCTCCCTCGACAGCCGGCGCCCGTGATCCTCCACCAGCTTCTCGCACGCGAACGTCGGCCCGAAGTCCGGGTAGCGCTCCCGAACCAGGTCCACCGCCGCACGGCGCACCGACGCGTCGATCGCGTTGTTCGGGCGCCTGCCGCGGCGACCCGAAGCCAGGCCCGCGGCGCCACGCTCCCGGTAACGCGCCACCAGGCGCTTCACCTGCCGAACGCCAAGGCCCAGGCGCACCGCCGCCTCGCGCTGGCTCAAGCGCCTCTCCGCAACCTGCGCCACAACCGCAACCCGATCTGCCTCCGCTATGGTCAGAACCCCTTCCGGAAACGCCAAAACACACCCCCCGCACAAGGCAAAAAGGGGACACTTTAGCTTTGCTCAAAGGGGACATTACGGCTTTGCGCTAACATGGACTCTGAGTTTTCGTGGACTCTGAGTTTTCGCCAACTTGACTCATGAAACCGCATGGGAGCTAATACGGCATCCATCCACTGGGGAAACGTTCTGGATGAGAGCTGAACCATCCGGCGAATGCTGGTTCGGCTGGGGCGAGCCTACACAAACATTCTTCTGTTCGGGGCACGATCAGTGGGCTCACGTCGCGCAGTTGGAATTCGTCCATGGGAAGCGCTTCACCCGCCGGTACGCTGTCGATGCTCGGCTACACTCCGGACCACAGCATCGCCTCAGCCCGGAATGCGTTGGCCGGGTCCATCTCAACTGAGGCATAGTCTCCACCATGCCGCTCTCTGGAAGTTCATCGAAAACCACTGTGTACGGCGTTGATGGATGCAAGGCCGGATGGTTCTACGTCGCCTTCGAATCTTCCGGCAATGCCCGATGGGGCATTGTGAAGAAGATCGAGTCCTTGGTACATCAAGCCGCTGAACCCGACCGCATCTTTATCGATGTTCCCATTGGGTTGCCGTGTGGGCATGAAGGGCGCGTATGTGACCGGGAGGCCCGAGGAAAACTCGGTTTCCCCCGTAGGTGCAGTGTTTTTCCTGCACCAGCCCGGGCCGTGCTTGAGGCCGAAAGCTATTGCGAAGCCAAGGGAGTCAGCCAAGAGGTCACTGGCAAGAAGGTGTCCAGACAGACTTTCGCAATCTTGCCGAAGATCAAGGAAGTGGACTGCCTGCTGCGAGCCTCCGCCAAGGCACGTCGCATCGTCCGTGAAGTCCATCCTGAAGTCTGCTTCTGGGCGCTTGCTGGGTGCAAACCCATGGGCCAAAGCAAGAAGGGGAAGTTAGGGCTGGATCAGAGGCTTGAGGTTTTGAGCCAACATTGGGGAGCTGCCAACGAAACGTATCAAGAGATCCTTGACGCACATCCCCGCCGCGAACTTGCCCGAGACGACATCTTGGATGCTGCCGTTGCTGCCATCACCGCGCTGGCCGATGAAAGCTCCCTCAAGACCCTTCCGGCAGAACCACCGCAGGATGACCGCGGCCTGCCAATGGAGATGGTCTATGTTCCCAGTGAAGCGGTTCGATTAGGAGGTTGACGGCTTTCGCATCACAGATGCGTTCACGAGCGACCGCTTGTGCTGAAGCCTGAGTGAAATCTGATCGCGAGCCGACTGGCGCGATTGAAACGGGAGAAATTCTCATGAGCGAGTCTGAATTCGAACTGATCGAAGGGGGCGGCAATGTGTTTCGCGATCTGGGAGATTCCGAAGCTGACCTCAAGCACGCCAAGGCGGTTCTTGCCGCACGTATCATCACGACGCTGGACGAGCACGGCCTTTCCGTGCCAAAGGCCGCTGCCTCGACTCCTTTTGCGGCGGCGGACTATTCGCGTGTCCGAAGAGCCGACCTCGGGCGATTCACGCTGAATCGACTGATGAAGATGCTCGCGGCGCTGGGCGGCGATCTGCGCATTACGGTGGATAGTCAGGCTACCGAAGGTCGCGGAGTTGCCGATCAATAAGGTGGTTAGGAAGAAAAACGGCCCGATCCGACTTCCAAGCCTCCAATGCCTCGATCAGAAGTGCTCGTTCGCATACTTTAGCGGCGTGAAGCTGATCGACGATCCATAGCACCCCGTGGACGCGGACACCCTCTACGGATGCAACTGTGCGCAATAGTGAATCACCCGTCAGGAGGATGCTGTCTTGAAAGGACTGAGCGGTGACAAGGCAGAAGCAGTCGTTGGCCGAAAGGCGGCCAAACCGGCGTCCGAGAGCGAAGGCGTCCGCAATGCGTTCAGGCGGAAGATCGTGGGTCTCCATGCCGCCTTGGTCAAGGATTGCCCAATCGCTGGGCGTGAAATCCAGCAGTTCGGATTCGCGAATCGGCAATGGGACGACAAAGCGAAAGGGCAGGCGGCATAGCGCCCGCAAAAGCCGCCCTTTGCGAAGGTCGATCAGGCACGACGCATCGTTGACCACGACAAGGGGCATCAGCCACGTGGCCCCCGGATTTCGCGCTCGATGGAAGCGAGGGGGCGCCGCAGAAGCTGGGCCGCACGGATCGGCGAGATCAACTGCTCTCCCAGTGCCCGCCATACTAGGCTCTCGAAGCGCTGTGGCCGCTCGAAGGCGCCGAAGCCTTCGTCGTCTCGAATGGGCTCCGGCTCCTCCTTGCGCCAAGCGCGCGCATAGCTACGAAAGGCGTACTCAACGGTGGATCGCGGCAAAATGCCGACCTGCCCGAGACGCATAAGCATGGCAGCCGCCGACACGCCGTAGAGTCGCTTCAAGCGCATCAATTCGTGGTAGGTCATGCCATTGCGATGTGCCCCCGCTTCCTCCACGAGATGTTCGGCGGGGACCAAAAACGCACCTGCGAACCGGTCAATGGCCTTCTCCAGCCGTATCTCCGGATTGCTGGTGGCGCGGATGACCCGATGTGCGAGTTCATGAGCGAGGTTGAAGCGCTTGCGCTCGATGCCGGTGCTGCGGGATACGACAACCACTGCGGTGGCGGGCCGGTCGCCAGCGCACAGCACGTCACAGGCCAGCCCGTCGAAGCGTTCGGGCAGGTCCGCCTCGACCACCCGGATTCCCTTGTCTTCCAGAAGCCCGGCCATGCTCGGAATGGGGTCGAGGCCGAGCGACCAGTGCCCGCGCAATCCATCTGCAACTTTGTCGATCTGCGCGAAACTCTTGATGCATTCAGTCACTAGATCGCCAAACGGATCGTCGGGGAGAGCTAGTTCAAGAATGTCCTCGATGCTCAAGTAAGCCTCAACCTCTTCAGTGACGATGGCTTCCGCCCTCGCACGGTCCCGTGCCGAGGTTCCCGAGTGCTTGCGAAACTCAACCTCCCGCAGCGCTTCCACTTGGCCGCCCATGAGGAAGTCCAAGGACACGCTGAGGGTCTTGCCGAGCCCCAACAGAACAGCCGACGACGGCATCATCTTGCCCGACTCGTACTTGCTGATCGCCTGTGCGGTGACCTTTGGCGAGACTTGATCGGCTAGTGCCCGCATTGACAATCCCGCTTTTTTGCGCGCCAGTCTCAGCCGTTGTCCAAACATGATGGGCTTCCACCAATTTGTCGGTTGACATTCTACATTAAAGTGACCGAATGTAAACTAAGAGTTGTTTTTTTGATCAGTCAAAGGCTTGCAGGGAATGCTCACTCTCCCGGATTTTCCCGCCAAGGTCACGCGGAGTTTCGCGCCAGCAAAATTCCAATAGAACCAAAGGTCCACAACCGGGTTAAGATGCGGCCCCACTGCGGCAACTAGGCGAAG
>JAPPIX010000370.1 GCA_028820495.1 Gammaproteobacteria bacterium | reverse complement strand
CCACGACCCCCGTGGGCGGATGCTGTACCTGCGCTACCGGTTCTCGATTTAACGCTCCGTCAATCCCGCCCATGATGTCCACCTCCGCCGTCGTGCTCACCACCTTGGTCGCCTACAAGCTGGTGCTGATTGGCATCGGCTTGTGGGCCAGGTCGCGCAATCGCAACGAGGCGGACTTCTTCCTCGGCGGACGTGGCTTGGGGCCTTGGGTGGCGGGGCTGTCCTACGCGGCGAGCACCTCCTCGGCCTGGGTCATCCTCGGCTTCTCCGGATTTGTCTATGCCATCGGACTAAGCGCCCTGTGGATGGTGCCCGGCATCTGGGCAGGCTATGCGGTGGTGTGGCTGTACTTTGGGCGGCGGCTGCGGGAGGAGTCCATTGCCCACGATCAGCTCACCCTGACCGACTTCATGCTGCAGGACACCGCCCCCCGGCAGCGGGCACCCCTGGCGGCACTGGCTGCGGCGCTGGTGATCGGCTGCTTCGTGTTCTACATCGCCGCGCAATTCGATGCCGCCGGCAAGGCCTTGGCGGAGCACTTCGCGCTGTCCTTGGCGGAGGCGGTGGTGCTGGGCGCCCTGATCGTGGCGATTTATTCGATGCTGGGCGGCTACTGGGCCGTGTCCGTCACCGACACCCTGCAAGCCGTCATCATGATGCTGGTCGCCATCGGGGTGCCCTTGGCGGCACTGGCCGCAGCCGGTGGCCCAGCGGCAGTATTGAGCGCATTGGCTGAACAGATGCCGCCAGCCTACCTGCAGGTCACCGGCGGCCACTCAGCCTTGGTCTTCATCGGTTTTGTCGTCGGCGTGGTCGGCATGTCGCTCGGTACCTTCGGACAACCGCATCTGCTCAGCCGCCTGATGGCGATACGGGGCGAGCGGGAGCGGCTGCGCGGCTTTGCCATCGTCATCGGCTGGGGTGTGGTGGTGTTTCTCGGCATGATCGCCCTTGGGCTCTCCGGGCGGGCGCTAATGCCCGATCTGGCCAACGGCGAAACGCTGTTCTACCGCGCCGCCACCGACTACCTGCCTGCGGTACTGGCCGGTGTCGTGGTTGCCGCCACCCTATCGGCGGTGATGTCCACCGTGGATTCGATTTTGCTGGCCGCATCCGGCGCGGTGGCCCACGATCTCGGCGTCAACCGGCGCTTTCCCGAACGTCAACTGCTGATCTCGCGCACCGTCACCTTCGCCGTCGCGGTGCTGGCGGTGGCGCTCACGCTGTCGCTTCCCGACACCATTTTCAACCGGGTGCTGTTTGCCTGGTCGGCGCTCGGCGCCGCCTTCGGCCCCATCGTGGTCTGGCGGGTAATGGGCCGCTTGGTGCCCGCTCGAACGGCGCTGGCCTGCATGCTGGCGGGGTTTGGCACCACCGTGCTGTTCTACGCCTTGGGCGCGGCACCGGAGACCGACAGCCTGCTGTCCCAAGCCGCGCACCTGCCCGGCGACCCCTTCGAGCGGGCCGTGCCTTGGCTGCCGGGCCTGTTAGTCTTGTTGTTTTGGACCGGGAGGAACCGTGAAGAAGCTGGGATATAAGAGCTTGCAAACCTTGCAGAACGCCGGACGTTGGCTGCTGGCCGCTGCGCTGTCGGCCTGCGGGCCAGCGATTGCGCTGCAGCCGGAGCAACTGACCGCCGAAGACCTGAGCCAGCAGTCCGTTGAGGTGCCCGGCGACCTGCCCCCGAACGCCGTGCTGTTGGTCGGCTTCAGTCGCGACGCCAATGCCGAGGTGCGGCCTTGGTGGGAGGCGCTGCAGGCGGCGCGGAGCGAACATGACTTCACGCCCTACAACGTTTCGGTCATCGAAGGGGCGCCGGGGTTCATGCAAGCCATGATTCGCCGGGGCATGCGCGAGCAGGCCAAGCCTTCGCGCAGGGACTACCTCCTATTGGTCACCGAAGGTGCGGAGGCCTGGCGCGCATTGCTTGGCGCCCAAGACGATGCCGCCGCCCACCTGGTCCGCTTCGACGAGGGCGGCGGCATTTGCCTGCGGCACACCGGCCCGCTCACGGACGACGCCCTGCTGGCCATCGTCTCAGGTGAGTGCGAATCTGGCCAGCCGAGCGACGATGGGCAGATCAACCCACCACTTTGAGCCGCTGAATCTCCGGCGGGCCGGACATCAGGCCCCTGAAGCTGGCGCCGGAGGCCTTGAAGTGCTCCGATTGCCCATGGGCGGCAAGCGCCTCCTCGTCGTCATAGAGCTCCAGAACGATGTAGTCGCCATCGTCGTTTTGGCATAGCGTGTAGAGGTGGTTGCCCGCTTCCTTGGCGCGCACTTGACTGGCGAGCGCCAGCATGGCTTTCTCGAATTCCGCGCCCTTGCCTCCGGCGACGTTGAGCTTGGCGATTACAGCGATCATGAAGTTCTCCTTGAGTGGTTTGGATTTTTGACGAAGCAGTCAGAATAGCAACACCATGCACCGAAACAAACTGATCGGCGATCTTGAAGCCTACCGGACGCGCCATCCCGGCGAAGCGGCGACCGCCGACCGGTTCCTCGATTTCGTCCGGCACCATCAACGCTGCTTCCATCGGGACTGCCTGCCGGGACACGTCACGGCCAGCGCTTGGCTGATCGATCCCGGCGACGGCCGAGTGCTGCTCACCCACCACCGCAAGCTGAACCGTTGGCTGCAGCCGGGCGGCCACTGCGACGGCGACCCAGACACCTTGCGCACGGCGCTGCGCGAGGCAGCGGAGGAATCCGGCCTTGAGGTCGAGACCTGCTCGGACGCGCCCTTGGACATCGACATCCACGCTATTCCAGCCCGCAAGCCTTTTCCAAGCCGCAAAGCGGCGCCAGCCCGCCCCGCCGAACCGGCCCACTTCCACTATGACGTGCGCTACGCCCTGCGGGCCACGAGCGACCACTTCACCGTGGGCGAGGAATCCCACGCCCTGGCCTGGGTCGGCTTCGCGAACTTGACGGACTACACCCGCGAACCTTCGATCCTGCGAATGCTTGCCAAGTGGCAACTGGTCAGAGCGACGTAATGCCCTGCCAAATCGCGGTGGCGCCCAGCACCACGGTCAGCAACAGGCTGCCGCCGGCGCCGATCGTGCGCAACGGGTGGCTGATGTTGTCGTAGTGGAGCCCGAGGGGGTGCGCAATGCGGGACAGCACCAGCAGGGCGCCAACAATGTGCAGAAACACGCCGTGGCCGCCGTTCAGCTCGACGATGGCCATCAACACCAGCGCCATCGGCACATGCTCGGTGAAGTTGCCGTAGCGGCGCCCTGCTTCGGCGAGTTCCTTGCTGTCGCCAAAGCCGATCGAGACTTGGGTCTTGCCGCGCATCTGGCCGATGCCCCAGCCGAGCCAAACCATGATCGCCACCATGAGGGCCGCGTACAGCGCAGTAATGGGTAGCAGCATGAGGGAGCTCCTTGTCATTGATGAATTGGCCTGACCATTTTACCATCGCACCCGTTACTCCCCTTAAGGCACCCATGCAGGAAACTTGGCGTTGGTTCGGGCCGGATGACACGGTGTCCTTGGCGCAAATTCGCCAAGCGGGCGCTCAGGGTGTCGTCACCGCGCTCGACCACATACCCACCGGAGAAGCCTGGCCCCTGGCTGACATCGATGCGCGCCGGCAACTCATCGCGGATCACGGCTTGGTCTGGGCGGTGGTCGAAAGCGTGCCCGTGCACAACGACATCAAACTGCGCACCGGCGACTACGAGCGCCTGATCGAGAACTATCGCCAGACGCTCAGGAACCTAGGGCAACTCGGCATCAACCGGGTCTGCTACAACTTCATGCCGGTGGTTGATTGGACCCGCACCAACCTCGACTTCGAACTGCCGAACAAGTCCGGCGCGTTGCGCTTCGAAATGACGGACTTCGTAGCCTACGACGTGCACATGCTCAAACGAGACGGCGCCAGGGATTGCTACAGCAATGAACTGCTCGACAAAGCCCGGCAAAGATTCGCGGCCTTGACCAGCGCTGAGCGGGAAGCGCTGGAGAGCAACATCATCGCCGGCCTGCCCGGCGGCGAAGGCTCCTACGATCGTGACGGCGTGCGCGCCGAGATCGCACGATTCCGCGAGTGCGGAACGGAACGCTACCGGGCCAACCTCTTCGCCTTTCTCAAGGATGTGATTCCGGGGGCGGACGATGCAGGCGTCACCCTGTGCGTGCATCCCGACGATCCGCCGTTTTCGCTGTTCGGGTTGCCTAGGGTGGTGTCCACCGCCGATGACGCGCGGGCGCTGCTGGCCGCCGTGCCGAGCCGGAGCAACGCCCTGACCCTATGTGCCGGTTCCTACGGCGCCCGCTCGGACAACGACCTGACGGCCATGGTGCGGGAGTTCGGCGAACGCATCGAGTTCGTCCACCTGCGCAACGTCTGCCGGGAGCCGGATGGGTCCTTCTACGAATCCGAGCACCTCGATGGCGACATCGACATGGTCGGCCTTATCAATGCGCTTTTGGATGAGGAACGCGGCCGTCGATCATCCGGCAGCCGATTCCCGGAAATCGCCATGCGCCCGGACCACGGCCATGCCATGGGCGAGGAACGCAATGATCCCAATGTCCGGCCAGGCTATTCCTATGCCGGGCGCATGAAAGGCCTAGCGGAACTTCGCGGGGCGATCTACGCCCTGCAGAAGGTTCGCGGCTAAGGTCGGACAACCCCTTGCACCCAGACCGCCTGTTCCCAGCCGAGCCGGAAATCCGGCGCCTGGCCCGATCCCTGTATGAGGCGGTCGCCGATCTTCCCATCGTCAGTCCCCATGGCCACACCGACCCCGCTTGGTTCGCCGACAACGCGCCCTTCGGCAATCCGGCGGAACTGTTGATCACGCCCGATCACTACGTTTACCGCATGCTGCACAGCCAAGGCGTGACGCTGCCGGAACTCGGCATTGCCCCCGAAGCCGGCGATAAGTCCGCCGTCGAGACGGATCCCGAGGTGGTTTGGCGACGGTTTGCCGAGCACTACCACCTGTTTCGGGGCACACCGACCCGAATCTGGCTCGATCACGTGTTTGAGGAAGTCTTCGGGCTTGACGAGCCGTTCGGCCCGGACACCGCGGACGCCTTCTACCGGCACATCCAAACCGCGCTTCAGACCCCGGACTACCGGCCCCGGGCACTGTTCGAGCGCTTCCGCATCGAGGTGCTGGCCACCACGGAATCGCCGCTGGACCCGCTGGCCCATCACGCGAAAATTCAGTCGAGCGGCTGGATGGGCCGAGTCATCACCACGTTCAGGCCCGACCCGGTGGTCGATCCGGAGTACGAGGGCTTTGCCGACAATGTCATCGAACTCGGTCGCCTGACCGGAGAAGACACCAGCAGCTTCGCCGGCTATCTGCGAGCCCTGGAATCCAGGCGCGCCTTCTTCCGCGAGCATGGCGCCACCGCCACCGACCATGGCCACCCCACCGCCCGCACCGCCGACCTGAACGCCGGCGATGCCGCAGATCTCTACAGCCGGGCTCTCAGCGGTCGGCTCAGCGCCGACGAGGCCGATCTCTTTCGCGGCCAGATGTTGACCGAAATGGCGCGCATGAGCCTAGCCGACGGCATGGTCATGCAGATTCATCCGGGTTCCTGGCGCAACCACAATCTCAAGGTGTTCGAGCGGTTCGGCCGCGACCGCGGGGCGGACATCCCAACGCGCACGAGTTACGTGGCCGGGTTGAAACCGCTGCTGGACCGCTTCGGCAACGAACCCGGGCTGCGTATCATCCTGTTCACCTTGGATGAAACCACCTACAGCCGCGAACTGGCGCCGCTGGCCGGGCACTACCCCTGCCTGCACCTCGGTCCCGCTTGGTGGTTCCACGACAGCCCTGAAGGCATGCGCAGATTTCGCGAGCAGACCACGGAGACTGCCGGCTTCCACAACACCGTCGGCTTCAACGACGACACCCGCGCCTTTCTGTCCATCCCGGCCCGCCACGACATGGCCCGCCGAATCGACTGCGGTTGCCTGGCGCGGCTGGTGGCGGAGCATCGAATTCGTAAGTCCGAGGCAGGGGAAGTAGCGCGCTTCCTAGCCTACGAGGCAGCGAAGGAAGCCTACCGTCTGTGACCGAACTGCCGCGCCTGAATGCGTCCCTGCTGGCGCAACTCGAAAACGTCAGAATCCCGACATACTCGCGCGCCGAATTGCAAACGGGGATAGTGCACATCGGCTTGGGCGCGTTCCATCGCGCCCACCAGGCGATGTACACCGAGCGGGCGCTGAATCGAGGCGATCTACGCTGGGGCACCGTCGGCGCCAGCCTGCGCACCACCAACGCCCGCGATGCGTTGGCACCGCAGGACTATCTCTACACGGTCTGCGCCCGGGACCAGGATGGATTCGAACTGCGGATCCACGGTGGACTGCTCAACATGCTGACGGACGCCGATGCGTTGATCGCGGCTATCGCCGACCCGCAGGTCCGGGTGGTAACGCTGACCATCACGGAAAAGGGGTATCAAGACGCCGACCGGGCCGGAAGCGCGCCGGGAATCCTAGCCTCGGCCCTAGCCCGGCGCATGGAAAGCCGGGCACCGCTGTCGATCCTGAGTTGCGACAACCTGACCGGCAACGGCCGGATTCTTGGCGAAAGCGTGCTGACTTTGTGCGAAGCGCCTGGATTGGCCTCCTGGGTGCGCGACCAAGTGGCGTTTCCGAATTCAATGGTGGACCGCATCACGCCGCACGCCACGGCAGCCGACAGAACCTGGCTCAATGCCAAGACCGGATACAGTGATGCTTCGCCCGTGGTGTGCGAGACGTTTTCCCAATGGGTCATAGAAGACGACTTCCGCGCCGCCCGCCCGGAGTGGGAAGCCGGCGGCGCCTTGGTGGTCAAGGACGTTGCGCCCTACGAACGAGCCAAGCTTAGGCTGTTGAACCTAAGCCACAGCTTGCTGGCCTACCTCGGGCTCCTGAAGGGCTACGAGGCCATCCATGAAGCCGTGAACGATGCGGAGCTGCGCGCCTTCGTGCTGCAAACGCTCGATGGCGAAGTCATGCCGCACCTCGAAGCGCCCGCTGGCATGGACGTCAATGCCTACATCGCCTCGATCCTGCGCCGTTTCGGCAACGATGCCGTGCCTTATCGAACGGCCCAGGTAGCCAGCGACGGCAGCCACAAGTTGCCCCAGCGCCTCTTCCCCACCCTGAAGGCCGCTTGGGCCGCAGGCGAACCCGCCCCCCGCCTGGAACTTGCGCTCTGCGCCTGGCTGCAGACGCTGAAGGGAAAAGCGGAAGACGGATCCTCGATCGCCTACGACGACCCGGGAGCGGAACCGGTTCGGGACCTGCTTCAAACGCTCGAAGACCCCGAGGCCCTGGTTCAAGCCGTGGCCCGCGAGACAACCCTCTGGCCCGCGTTCCCCCAAGATGCCCTGCTACGAATGGGCAAGACACTCGCCCGGCTGACGAACACCGGAATCAGCGCGGCCCTCACCCCGCTGCTGACCCGCTGATCGGAATAGGGACATCCAAGGAACACCGGTCAAACGCAAAGAAGGATCCACGCCCGAACCCGGCGTCATCCTCCGGTCTCCATCGAGGGCGCGAACCTTCGGTTCGTTATGCCCTCGATTGGGAACCCTGCGTTTCCCTATGCCGGTTAGTCCGCGTCGAAATCACTGCATAGGGAAGCAACCGCCACTTCGCTTTCGCGATAGCCGTAGCGAATGGCCTTGGCTTCGAGCCGTGTACCCCGTGGCACGGTTTCCAACGGCCCACTGTACAGCGACCATAACGGCGCTCCCGCTTGGCGCCAGCCCAGGGAAGAACCGGGTGTCGCCGCACGCAGCTCGACGTTGGGCGTCGGGCCGCCGCAGTCCACCGCAAAGACCGGCGCTTGCGTCACCGGCTGTTCGCCGCCCGGCCACATCTGCCGGGTCACCATGTCAACCTCAGGCTGCGCGCTCAGGTCACCGACCTCGTCCAGCCACCGGTCGAGTGCGTCGCGCAGCCGGCGCAATTCATCCCGGTAGGCCGGGTCATCGATCCGATTGCGCATCTCGTCGGAATCCTCGGCGAGGTCGTAGAGTTCCTCAGCCGGACGGGACGGCTCGAGATACCGCGCCAAGGCGGGAGCCAACGCCCGTTCTCCATGCAGCCGCCGCAGCTCGGCCATGGCGCCAAGGTTCTCCCGGAAGTAGAGCGGCCCGAGCAGGGGACGTTCCGGCAGGTAGTTGCGTATGTACTTGAACCGCGAATCGCGGACGGCGCGGCTGCGGTCCGGCAACTCGTCGAGCCGGTCCCGCGCCGCATAGACATAGCGCCTTTGCGGCACAGCCTCCTTGAGAAAATCCTGGCCGTGCAGATGCGGCGGCACGGGCGCGCGAGCAAGCGCCAAGAGCGTCGGTGCCAGATCCACGAAGGAAACGAGGCGCGCATCGACCGTGCCGACCCGTTCACGATTCGGCAGGCGGACGACGAAGGGCACCCGCAACCCGGAATCGTAGATCGACCGCTTGGCTCGCGGCAGCCCATCGCCGTGGTCCGTCGTCCAGATCACCACCGTCTCATCGAGCAGGCCGGCTACCCGGAGTTCCTCGAGGCGCTCGCCAACCCACAGATCCATGACCGCGATGTTGTCGTAGTGTCGGGCAATGTCCCTGCGCACCTCCGGCGTGTCGGGCAGGTAGGCGGGCACCGCAACCCGCGCTGGGTCCGTGCGTTCCTCAAGGCGGGCGAGCCCTGCATCGTTGAGGGCGAAGATGCGCTCGCTCCACTCGAACCGGTCCGCAAAGCCCCGGCGAAACATCCCGCTCTCGTGGGTCCCGAAGTGGCTGAGCATGAAGAAGAACGGCTTTTCGGGGTCTCGGTCGGCGAGCGACACCGCATCGCCGCTGCGGTCCCAGATCGTGAAGGGTTCGCCGAACTGGTAGTCCGTTTTGGCATTGTTCATCGTGAAGTAGCCCGCTGCCCGCAACAGCTCGGGAAACGCCTTGACGAACGACGGCGGCACGGTTTCATAGGCCGGCCCAGGCGTCGAGAAGGTTCCGAGCGCCCCCTCATTCACCCGACCAAAGGAACTGGTGCGCATGTGCTGGGCGCCGATGGCCTGCTGGTGCATCCCGGTGATCAAGGCGGCGCGGCTGGGCGCGCAGACGCCGGACGTCGTAAACACGTTCGTAAACCGCACGCCATCGGCGGCCAGCCGATCTATGTTGGGCGTTCGCGCCAGCGGGTCACCATAGGCGCCAATGCGCGGGCCAAGGTCCTCGACCACCATGAGCATGATGTTCGGCCGCGCCACACCGTCTGCAAGCACTTTGCCGGACAGCGCCAGCGCGCCCACGGCAAACAGCAATCGGATCCAAGTCATCACAAGCGCATCAGTCCAAGCTCAAAAGCACCATGGTGTCTTCCACAATCTAGCCGTGCGGAGTTTCGCACCAGCGAAACTCCAATCGAACTTTGGCCCCAAGGGCCAAAGTTCGCATCTTGCCCTCGCACGGTTGGTTCGCCAAGATGCCAGTGACCCTGTTTAGGTTTAACCCGAGATTCGAATAGGCAGTTCGATGAGGCTGGCATCACTCATTCCGGCGATTGCGCTTTGCGTTTGGTCGCAGTTCGGACACGGGCAGGCTCTCAGCCCGCCCAACGTGATCCTAGTGTTGGTTGACGACATGGGGTGGTCGGACGTGGGGGCGTTCGGCGGAGAGATTGAAACCCCGCACATCGACCGGCTCGCCGCTGGCGGGCTGCGATTCACGCAGTTCCACACCACGGCCAAGTGCTTCCCGTCGCGGGCTGCCTTGCTGACCGGTCGATATCCCGAGCAAGTGGGCATGGATGAGTCGCCAACCGGCGTCATTCGCGACAGCGTCACCATCGCCCAAGCGTTTGGCGCGGCGGGCTATCGAACGCTCATGGTGGGCAAGCACCATGGCGGCGATCATCCCTTGGACCTTGGGTTCGAGCGCTACGCAGGGCTGCGCGGCGGGGCCTCCAATCACTTCAATCCGGGGGTCGCCGCGCGCCCCGGCGAACCTGAGCCGGCGCGCAAGACCTACATGGCGCCAGAGGGGCGCTGGTGGTGTTTCGACCGGCAGTGCGTTCAGGGCTATGCGCCGCAGCGGAAGGACTTTCACACCACCGACGCCTACACCGACTGGGCGCTCGACTTGCTGGCGGAACATCCGCGCGACCCATCGCCCTTCTTCCTCTACCTCGCCTACCAGGCTCCCCACGACCCGCTGCAAGCGTGGCCAGCCGATATCGAGCGGTACTTGGAGCGTTACGAAGCAGGCTACGCGGCGGTCGCCGATGCCCGCTACCGGCGCATGCTTGAGACCGGCCTGATCGATGGCCGTTACCCGCGCTCGACTCCGACCTACAGGGATTGGACCAGCTTGTCCGGAGATGAACGACGGGAGCAAGCAAGACGCATGGCGGTCTATGCCGCCATGATCGACCACGTTGACCGGAGCCTGGGCCGGCTCATCGCCCACCTCGAACGCTCGGGGAAGCTCGACCAGACGGTGATCCTGTTCACCTCTGACAATGGCGCCTCCGCGGAGTTCGTGCCCGCCGCAACCGGGGAGGGGGAGATTGGCGAGCAACACCCGATCGGCTCGGTGGGGCGCTGGGCAACCCTCGGTGCCGACTGGGCCAACGTCTCCAACACGCCCTTTCGCCACTACAAGAACCACCCCTTCGAGGGCGGCGCGGCTTCTCCGCTCATCGCGCACTGGCCCGATGGCATAAAGGAGCCTGGCCGGGTGGTCTCGGCCAATGCGCACCTGATCGACCTCTTCCCCACGCTCCTG
>JAPPIX010000394.1 GCA_028820495.1 Gammaproteobacteria bacterium | reverse complement strand
GCAAAGGCCAGTTCGCCGTTGGCCATCGGCGGCGCCAACGGGCCTTCCAAAGCGAACTTCTCACCCCTCTCCAAGATTCGACCCAAGTCTAGAGCCCCACCCCGATCATGGCATCGCGGCTGACGCGATCAAGCAGCGCCTGCTCACTCAATTCGGCAACGTCCTCCGGCGCTTGGGGCAGCACCAAGTAGCGAACCTCCGCGCTGGAATCCCAGACCCGCACCTTGGTCCGCTCGGGCAACTCGAAGCCGAATTCCGCCAGCACCGCCCGCGGCTCGCGCACCACCCGGGAACGGTAGGCCGGATCCTTGTACCAGCGCGGCGGCAGGCCCAGCAGCGCCCACGGATAGCAGGAGCACAGGGTGCAGACCACGACGTTGTGAACATCCGGGGTGTTCTCCACCACCACGAGCTTATCCACTTGGCCGCCAGTGAAGTTGAAGGGCTTGATCGCCCCGGTGCCATCCGCCAGCAACCGAGCCTTGAAGTCCGGGTCGCGCCAAGCCTTGACAACGACCTGGGCGCCGTTCATGGGCCCAACGCGCTCGTTAAACAAGGCGATGACCTCATCCACGGCCTCCGCCTTGAGCAAGCCCCGCTCAATGAGAATGGACTCCAAGGCTTCCGCCCGCAGGGCCTGGGGTTTCGCTTCACTCATGGTGGGGAGCCTTCTCCAAGTAGGGCTCAAACAGATCCAAGCAAACCACCGTGTTGGGCT
Organism: Gammaproteobacteria bacterium; assembly: GCA_028820495.1. Taxonomy (GTDB): domain Bacteria; phylum Pseudomonadota; class Gammaproteobacteria; order Pseudomonadales; family Azotimanducaceae; genus Azophilus. Next base: position 10,082 of record JAPPIX010000394.1, on the reverse strand, counting down.
CTGCGTCCGTGCCCCAAAGCACTCGGCCAGGAAAACGAATGGTGTAAAGGTGGTTAGGCCGCTCGCCTTCGCCGTGGGCGTTGGCGTCCGGGAAAACCCAGCCGCCGTGCCACGCGATCACTGCTCCCAGCTTGCCGCGGGCGTAGGCTGGCAGACGGGTGTGGCCAGCCGAAGGCACATCCCGCGTAACCACGGCGTCGCCAACCGCGAACTTGGGCTCAGCCGCTAATGGCCGTTGCGCCTCCAAGCCCTCCGGTGCGTAGTCGATTCGGTCCGGCGTGTCCGATGGCCGCGCAGCCACCCGTCCAAGTGCGCCCCCGGAGCGCTGCACCCGATCATCAATCTCGCGCTGGGTGATCAGCCCCGCCTCAACCAGCAGATTCTCGATACCACCCAGCCAACGGCCATAGTAGCCGTGATCAAGATAAGCCACTGGATCAATGCGCTCCACGGCATGGCGGAACTGATCGACATTGCGCATCACCCCAGCAGCGCCCAACACGCCCGACAATACAAACACCACCGCCTCCCAACGTTCATGGAAGGCGGGCTCGTTGGGTTCACGAACGATTTGCCCAAAGCCGTGCTTGCCGCCTAAATCGTGAATGCCGTCCATGCGGTTGGCCGCTGGTTCTCCAAATTGCTATAACGAGGGTACAAGCTTGATCGCCGCGACAATCAGGCTGGCAACGCCCAACATCCGCAACGTCAGACGATTCCCCAACTTCGTCATGGCAGAGTCCAAGGTTTCCTTGGTGAGCAACTCTTGGACCATATTGAGAGTGTCAAATGCCGTTCCAATGCCGGTATTCTAGTTGAACAACAATGGCATGGCGAAGGCAAGGGGAGCCTAGGGGACGCCCGGCAGATCGCCCAAGCGGTTTTTCAAGGCAGGGAGACTGCGAGCTCGCAGGGGCGCCAGTACCGGGTCCAGTGTTCGTCGGTCTGCACATGGCCCTTTCGGACGCTCTTGCAGACGTTGGCGGCGAACTCTGCGCTAGGGAATCCTCTGGCCAGCCGCAGGATGACACCCTCCCGAGCTCCGCCGAGCGCGGAAGGCTCTCGATGTGCGTCCTCCATGAATGCCCGGATGTGCCCGACCGAAGCGAATCGTCCGCGAAACAGCACGGGGACGACTGGAATGCCTTTTGACGCAGCATAGGTCTCAAGCTCCGCGAACGAGGCGAAAGCGCCATCGGGGCCTCTGAGCGAAAAGGCGTAGAAGGTGCGGTCCTCCTGCACTGGAGCGTACTCGATGCTGTGTACGCCGTAGATGTCCTCCCCGTAGAGAAAGACGTCCGGTCCGCGGACCTTCCATGCATGGTGCTTCTTCACCATGGCCATCCACTTCGCCTCCGACGGGGTGGAGGCGCTTCGAGCGTAAACCTTGCCTTCGTGCAGCAGCGTGTTGCCGCCATCCAACTTCTCGGTCGCCACAACCGTCTCGCCGACGAACCGATCCGGATCCGAGTGGACGCGAGCACCACGTCCGATCGCCGGGGAATACGGCCAGTACGGGGTTCTGGGATACTTGAGAGCCATCGTCATGCCAACCCGGAGTGGCCTAAGTGCTCCTCCTTCCAGCCTCGTCGATCCAAGGGAGATGAGGGCAGACTTCCTGAACCTCCACGCCCAGTCCGTCCATCAACGACCGATGTTCCCGCCAGTCGCTGTCCGTCGCATTGACCACTACCCCGCCGACTGCAACAGCCACCGCAAGGAACTTCCGATCCGATCGGTCAAAGGTGCTGTGACGAAGCGCGTCAATACCCCATGAGTCGTCCTCACCAGCGCCAACCGAAACACAGTGTACCGGACAACTGGATTGGAGGACGCTCTTGAAGAAAACAGAGCCGGGTTTCGGCTCCTCCGAGCGTCCCGATCTGGCCGAGAGGTGCTTATGGTACTCCCTGAGGATCGCATACTTGTCGTCTATCGCCACCGTTCCTGAGTCAACCACCTCCCTGAGCTTTGCCACACACCCTGTTTGGCACCGGAGATCAGGAAGCTTGCCCTTCTTGTCCGCTTCCCCATTCGCCACTATCGCGACATTCGTATCCACCACATACGCGGTCACACCTGCGACTCCATTCTTCGGGTCATGCCCGCCTCGGCGATCGCAGCGACCTCGCCCATTTCGTCACCGAAAAAGTGTCGTGGCCAGTTCCCTATCTCGCCAAACTCGTTGAGAGCCAAGTCGGACAACCTCGCCGCACCATCATCGCTTGAAACGAAGTACAACTTCACGTCGGTCGCCGACGCGCTGCCTTCGGCGACGCGTCGCTGAAGCCTTCGCATCAAGTGTTCACTGTGGCTCTCGACGAGGATCTGCAGTTCGCGCGTCTGGGCGACGTTCAACATCAGGTCAGCCAACCCGGCCTGAACGGCCGGATGCAGGTGTATCTCGGGCTGCTCCATCAGCACGGTGGAACCTTGCGGGACATAGTAGAGCAGGACAAGCGCTGGCAGGACTTGGGACACACCGAAACCAACGTCCGTCAGCCCGGTCTCGACTGACGAAGGGGAGGTCAGAACCTGCGCCCGCCAGTAGTTGCTGCCCTTTCCGATTTCCTCGAGGCAAAAGTCGTGGATGAGCCCCAGCTCTCTCAGCCAGTGCGCGATCATCCCCTGGAAAGGCTTCCTCCACTTTCTATATCCGAGGCTAAGCACCACGTTATCGTGCGTGGCCGCCAACATCGCATCCAGCGTGTACTCTCCACGGCGTCCGACGTCCTGCGGCCTCGAACCGCGCCAGCGGTACTCACGTTTCGGATGCTCGCGCAGGGGCCCCAAGTAGTAGATGGAATCCATCAGCTTCTCGTACGCCAACTCGAAGTCGCTGAGAAACGCCGCGTTCCTGTAGTAGCTCCTGGTCTCGCCGGGGAACAGATGCGTCTTGACCGGTCGCGGCAACGGCCACGCCCGGCCGACGTTGCGCTGGAACTCGAAATTGCTGCCCCTGCTCTGCAACTCGAAATCCACGTCGGAACCAGGTGTTGTCCGCAGCGTCAACTCAACCCTGTCCTCAAGACAATAGCTCAACTCGTACGGCCAAGGACTTTCATCCCGGAGACCAACTACCCCCCGGTTCGCCAGCAGATTGCCCCGGAACAGCTCCGAGCGGGGCCGATCGGGGTCCGCGATCTTCAGGTCATCCGAGACCGTCCAATCCAGGGTCCAGCGAAGCCGTCGCCGACGATCGTGCCGATGCAGCACATCCTCGAAGGCGCCCAGATCGACGAGAGCTTCCGTCCCACCGAAGTCGAGCACCAAGCCCCGATCGGTCGCGTTCCGGGTTTGTTTGAGCAGCAGCAGGAACTGTAGGAGGCTGGTTTTGCCAGCGCTGTTCGCGCCGAACAACCCCGTCACCGAGCCGAGTTCCAAGTCCACTTCCTCCCACGCCTTGAAGTTCTTGAGTCGCACTCGCCTAAGCATCGCTTTCTCCATCCAAGAGGTTTGGCATGTTCCACGGACCCTGCCGCCAGTATAAGGGGTCGCGGCAATTGATCGTCACCTCAGCACCCTCCCGCGAATCCTGAGCCTGAAACTGTACTTTATATTTGGTGGACCAAACGTATAGTAAAGATATGATCTTGAGAGACATATGGCTGGAACGGCTGACGGCAGCTTGGGCTCAGCGCCCAGTGGTCTGGCTATCCGGAGTCCGGCGTGTGGGCAAAACCACTTTGGCGCAGATGCTTCCAGAGGCCGAGTATCTGAATTGCGACCTGCCCTCCGTCCAGCGCCGTTTGGACGATCCAGAACTCTTCTTCGACGGCCTGCCGCCCGACGCCTTGGTGATCTTTGATGAAGTGCATCGCCTTGACGACCCCAGCCTCCTGCTGAAAATCGCGGCGGATGCGCACCCTAAGATGCGGGTGCTGGCAACCGGCTCATCAACGCTAGGCGCCACCCGCAAATTCCGCGACACGCTGACCGGGCGCAAAACCAGCGTTCACCTCTGTCCCGTCCCTTGGGATGAATGCCGCAGTGCCTTCGGCATCCGTGATCTGGACCGCCGCCTACTGCACGGCGGGCTGCCGGAACAGCTCTTGGCCAAGCAGCCGGAGGCCGACTTCTTCGCCGAGTGGATCGACAGCTTCTACGCACGGGACATTCAGGAGCTGTTCGGCATCCGCAACCGCCAGGGTTTTCTGACCTTGCTGCGGCTGCTGCTCCGGCAAAGCAGCGGTCAGGTGGACTACAGCCGGCTAGCACCCCTCAGTGAGCTGAGCCGTCCCACCGTCAAGGCCCACGTCGAGGCCATGCGAATCGCCCACGCCATCCATCTACTGCCGCCCTTCCACGGTGGCGGCAAGCAGGAAATCGTCAGCCGACCCAAGTGCTACGCCTTCGACACAGGCTTCATCGCCTTTGAGCGCGGTTGGGCGCAAATCCGCGAAGGGGACCGCGGCCCGTTGTGGGAACATCTAGTGCTCGATGCGCTGCGAATGCAATTCCGTGACGACCAAATCTTCTATTGGCAGGACAAGTCGCGCCGCGAAATCGACTTCGTTATCCGCCGCGAGGGTGAGCGCGTGGACTTGATCGAATGCAAGATCAATTCGGATAAGCTGGATGCGGGGGCAGCCGAGGCGTTCCGACGCATCTACCCCAACGGCGACAACTATGTGGTGGTGCCCCACGCACCGAACCCTTGGCGAATGCGTCGGGGTGATTTGGTGTTCGAGGTTTGCGATGTCCCGATTGTGTGATTGCGGCGCAGTCGCGGCAGGGCCGAGCAGCGGACACTCTGACGTAGCCGAGGAAAATCGCCGAATCGTGCTGACCCCAAAGCGACCCAGCCGAGCTGATGCGGTGCGCACTAAACTCGCCGATCTGGGTTTGTCGAAAACCGACGTTGCTGAGTCCATAGCCTAGGCGCGACGTCCCGAGTGACCCTTCGGCGCTTGGTCTGTCTTACGGCTCGCGGTCCCGCCCTTGTTGATACGTGCAACCCTTGATGGCGAGGCCATATCGCCTTACCGTGGCTGTCGTTCCACGCACGGGTTCCATGTCATGACCATCACTCTCACGGTTACCGCCGAGGGACAGGTCACGCTTCAAAAGGACGTGCTCCGGCACCTTGGGGTACGGCCTGGCGACAAACTCAGCGTCGAACTGCTCAGCAACCACCGCATCGAATTGCGATCGAAGCCGAGCGAATCAGTATCGACGATCTTCGGAATGCTGGAGCAGTCCAACACGGAGCGCCTGACGATAGAAAAGATCGGAGAAGCCACAGCCGCCGGGGTGGCGACGACAGTTGACGCAATGATCAGCCACTACCGCACCACGGCGCAGTCGCCGCCAAAGACTTGGGTCGAGTTCCCGTTGCTTGTCGGTGATCCAGCAGGATCTCAGCCGATCCGCCGTCGCCTCTTGGGACTCCCAACGTCTCTGGCGCACAGCTTCCTCAGACTCCCACTTGCACTGCGCCTCCCGCTCGGAGGACTCATACTCCCTCGCCTTCTTCTGTTGTGAATTGGCGACCGAAATGGCGGCTATGCCCCCGAAGACTTCTCCCCAAGCTTGGTTTTGCCTGGCACGTTCGGCACGAGCTCTCTCTGCTCGTCTTTCTGCTTCCCATTCCCGCTCTCGCTCACGAGCCTCGCGCTCCCGTCGGTTCGCCTCACGATTCGCGGCAGCCAATTCAGCGTTCAGCCTTTCCGTCTCCGCACGTTGGCGTCGATCCGCTTCGCGCTGGGCTGATTGCACCCGCTGCTGCTCCGAGGCCACCGCGGCTGCTTCCGCACGAGCTCTTCTCGCACGTTCCAACCGAGAGTCATACGACGAGGTAACCGGGACCGCTGAGTCAGCCACCACTTGGCGTACTTCCGGTTGCGTTCCACTGGTCGTCTGTCCCCCACACCGCGCCGCGAGCCACGCCGGACAGTTTTTCGCACCATACAAATTCGTGCCTTCCAAATTTGCCCCTTCCAAGTTCGCACGATACAAATTGGCACCGAACAGGTTGGCACCCTCCAGATTCGCGCCTGACAGTTCTGCGCCGTATAGGTTCGCACCATGCAGGTTCATGCCCTCGAGATTTGCACCTTTGAGGTTCACGCCATACAGGTTGGCCCCTGAGCAGTCCGCCCCCGGCCCGGGGGCGCAGTCAGCAGCCATCGTCGGGGCAATTGTCCCAAGCGACATTCCAATCGCCAGCACCAATCCCAACACCCTCTTTGCCATTCTTCGCATTGCTCTTCCTCCAATGATTGATAAGTTACCGCAAGTCATTCGTGTCGCTAAGCCACGGGGCTTCGCGCAGGTGGCCTTAACCGAGAGTTCCAATGCCTCAGGATCAGTCGCAAGCCAACAGGGGAGCGCTTCGGCGAGCCCCCAAGGAATTGAAGACACAGTCTTCTTTTCATATTCCAAAGCTCCACGGGTCAACGTCACGTCTCGCTTGTCTTGCTCAAGAGAATCGGGCCAAGGGGGCACTTCCCCTTTGAAACCACCAAGGTAAGGAGGCTCGTTGCCGACGCTCCGGCGGGGTTCACCGGACCAATCACTCTGGCACCGTCAACGGGAAAAAAGTCAGTGTCTTCCCACGCACCAATAGCACGGGCACCACGACACCCTTCGGCAGGGTCTTGACGACTTCGCTAAAAGTCTTGCCGTTGTCCACCGCTTGATGATTGAGACTTACAATGACATCGCCACTCCGAATTCCACTTTCCCACCCCGAACCCGTCACCCGCATCACCCGTACGCCACCCCTATGACTTGGATGGCTAGGCGTCGACTCAGGCTCGTCAACAAGCCCCAGTCCTAGGAGGTTCAACCTCTTGCAATGGGATGCATCTTGGCCAACGAACTTCTTCCCTTCATGGTTCGGCAGTTCGCCATCTTCCTCGATCTGAAACCGCCCGCCCTCGCGCACCAACGAAGCCCCCACTCCGGTGGGCGTTAGCATCCGGGCCACGCGGAAACCGACGAAGTTGTGTCGATCGCCGGGGGCGCATCCGCTGCGATTCGCGGAGCCGAGCATCCATGGGTCGTAGTTCCAAGAGCCACCGCGCACAACGCGTAAGGGGCAATCGCCCGTAGTCCAAGCGCTAGTGTGATGGCGCACAAATAGATTGAATTAATGGAAGGGGTGTGCGAAGCTTCCGGCTTGCTGGCGAAGAGGACAAGCGATGGCGAGGCCCGTTTCGGTGCTGGAACCCACGGACGAGGAGGCTGCCGAGCTGGAGCGGCGGGTGCGGGCGGGCACGACGCCGGCCCGCGACCAGCTGCGGGCGCGGATCGTCCTGCTGCGGGCTCAGGGCATGAGGCAGGTGGACGTGGCGCAGGAGGTCGGCGCGTCGGCGGCGTCGGTCAACAAGTGGTCGCAGCGCTTCGACCGGGAGGGGCTGGCGGGCCTGTCGGACAGGCGGGGGCGGGGTCGGAAGCCCTCGATATCGGCGGCGACCGTCGAGGCGGTGGTGGCGAAGGCGGGCCAGGAGGCGCCGCCGGGCCGGCGGCGGAGCTCGCGGACGACGGCCGGGGAGGTCGGCGTCTCGGCGTCGAGCGTGCAGCGCATCTGGCGCGGGCACGGCCTCAAGCCGCACCTGCGGCGGACGTTCAAGCTGTCGAACGACCCGCGCTTCGAGGAGAAGTTCTGGGACGTCATCGGGCTCCACCTCGACCCGCCGGAGCGGGCGGTGGTGCTGTGCTGCGACGAGAAGACCCAGATCCAGGCGCTGGAGCGCACCCAGCCGGGGCTGCCGCTCGCGCCCGGCCATGCCCGCACCCACACCCACGACTACCGTCGGCACGGGACCATCACCCTGTTCGCGGCGATGAACCACCTCGACGGCAAGCTGATCGACCGCCTGGAGGACAGGCACACGCACGTGGAGTGGCTGCGGTTCCTCAAGCAGATCGACCGCGAGACGCCGAAGGGGCTGGACGTCCACATCGTCGCCGACAACTACGCCACCCACAAGCACGCCAAGGTCAAGGCGTGGCTGGCCAGGCGCCCGCGCTTCCACATGCACTTCACGCCCACGTCGAGCTCCTGGATGAACATGGTCGAGCGGTTCTTCGCCGACCTCACCGCCGCGGTGCGCGAGGGCAGCTTCACCAGCGTCGGCCAGCTCCGCCGGGAGATCGAGTGCCACCTCGCCGCCCGCAACGCCAACCCGACGCCCTACAAGTGGACGGCCAAGGGCGAGGACATCCTGGAGAAGATCAAGCGCGCACGGGCGCGCCTGGACCAGCAGCCGAAACAGAAACGATAACTTAACTTATTTGTGCGCCACTACACTAGCGTCCGTTGGCGCCTCCCTATAGTTGTCATTCCAACAGTCTTGTACCCACTCCTGCACGTTGCCGTGAATGTCGTGCAAGCCAAATCCATTGGCTGGAAACGCACCCCCGGGGAGCGTCATCCCGTAGTCTTGGCAGCAGTTCGCCAGCTGTTCGGACATCGACTGGCCAAAATGGTAGGGCGTCGTCGTCCCTGCACGGGCGGCATACTCCCACTCCGATTCGCTCAGCAGGCGATACACGGTGCCGGTCTTCTCCGACAGCCAACGGGCATAGGCTTGGGCATCGTTCCAAGACACGTTGATTGCTGGATGCTCCCCTCGACCCCAGCCCTCGTCGCCGCCGAAGCCGACGCAACCGGCATCCCGCTGGCAAGCGTCCCACTCCGTAAAGGTCACCTCGAAAACCCCCACAGCGAAGGGCTGCGGAATCCGAACCCGATGTTGCGGGCCTTCATTGCCTTGCCGTCCCACTTCGCCAGAAGACGAGCCCATCAAGAACTCTCCGGCAGGCACCACCACCATCTCGGGGCAAACGTTACAGTCCCGGAAACGGCTGCCCGGCACCAATTCGTCATCGGCCTCCGCGCCCAAGGCTGCCAAGGGCCATCCCAGCGGCCAAGCCACCCAAAGGCACGGGATCAACCACACGAGACTGCTTCTGAGAGAACGACCACTTCCCGCATTTGACTCGGCTGATATGAACGACCAAAGTTGAGTTGACAGAGTCATCGCTTTCCTCCATAAACCACAGTGGATGTGGAATGGGGTCCGATCTCGGCAATTCTCGCCTTGCCTCGAAAAATTGAACCGAGGGGAGCCACCCCCCTTTGGACCTCCGATAGCACCCCCACCGGCATCGCATGCAGCCGCACCCCGCCGTGCTTTCTTGACGTAAAGGGTAAGGAGTCATGGGGTGAGCGTCCGGGCAACGCGGAAGCCGTTGTTGTAGTGCTGGTTGCCGGGGGCGTACCTGATGCGGTTCGCGGAGCGGAGGTTCCTCGGAGCATTGAGCCAGGAGCCGCCGCGCAAAACGCGAGCGGAACAATTCCCAGTGGTCCAAGCGCTGCCATCCGTCGGCGCTCCCTTGTAACTTCCATTCCAGCAGTCCTGAACCCACTCCCACACGTTGCCGTGAACATCGTGCAAGCCAAATCCATTGCCGGGAAATGCGCCGCCGGGGAGCGTCATCCCGTAGCCGCCGCAGCAGTTCGCCACCTGCGCAGAGATCGTTTGGCCAAAGTAGTAGGACGTCGTCGTCCCGGCTCGCGCGACGTACTCCCATTCGGCTTCACTCAGCAGGCGATACTGGCTGCCGGTCCTCTGCGACAACCAACGCACGTAAGCTTGGGCATCGTTCCAAGACACATTGATTGCCGGGCGCTCCCCACGGCCCCAGCCCCTGTCGCCGCCGAAACCGACGCAACCGGCATCCCGCTGGCAGGCGTCCCACTCCGCGAAGGACACCTCGAAAACCCCCACGGCAAACGAACGCGGAATCCGAACCCGACGTTGCGGCCCCTCATTGTCACGGCGCCCCACCTCGCCCGACGACGAACCCATCACGAACTCACCGGCGGGCACTACCACCATCTCCGGGCAAACGTCGCAGTCGCGGAAGCGGTCCCCTGGCGAAAATGAAAGTCCAGCGTCCGCGGCAAGAGTCGCGGGCACTAGGCCCAACAAAGCCACCCAGAGCCAAAAGGGGGCAGAACCACGTTGGGCCATGGGGTCGGAGGTCAGGGGTGCATTGCAAGTGTTCACCAACTTGAGGGACTTGCGCTGTAGGGTTTTTTGTCGAGCCAACGGGCGGCAATGGCCGAT
>JAPPIX010000371.1 GCA_028820495.1 Gammaproteobacteria bacterium | reverse complement strand
TGCGCACACCATAGGGGCGCCTCACTATGAAGTCAAGGGGGGCGAGTAGTTACGAATATTCATGCCAAGCGAGATCATAGGTGTTATCGAGGTTGATGGGGGCTTCCCGTGATTGGGTTGTGCCAGTGCTTGCTCTTGGCGACCAAGCGAGAGTGCCTGACAGGTTCCTCCCATGGTGCAAGTGGAACGCTTCATCCACGTTTCCGGGATGTCGTGACGGGTTCCAATAGAGGTGTTCGTTGGTGAGGAGGATGGCGTATCCGGCGTCTGCGGGACCACAGCATAACCGCTCAAGGCGTTGTACCTCTTTTAGGAAGTCATAGCGGCCTATGTCCTGAGCACCCTGCTGCCGAAGACCGAAATGTTCGCCAGCGTGTGTCACAGCGAGCTTGCGTGTCCGGTACTTTAGCTCGATTGCTAGCCGCATAGTCGAAATCCAGAGGTCGACGTATAGACGCTCGTCGGGAAGTGGTTTGTACTCAAGTCGAATCTGGTGGTCAGGCACCGTCTCATGTACAAGCCAAGCGAACGCATGTTGGAAGTCTGCCTCGGAATGGAAAACCGGCCTCTCATGGGCAAGGGCCTTCAAGATGGCATGCACATCTAGGATAGTTTCGGGAGGTCGATGGTAGGTCTTGTCTGCCATCGGAGAGACTATAGACGGTGTGGCAAGCCGAAACCACCTGTCTCAAACCGCTAGGCCATGAACCCAGACGCCGGGAGAGGAAGTTTCGAAGTGTTTCTGAGCCGAGATCTTCCGCCTCCCCAAGTCATTCTCACACGGAGAAAGCTACGCCTCCGCAGACAACCGGGTGGCAGACGCCATCGGCCTGACCAAGCTTGGGGCAACCTACAGCGAGGTTCCGCCAGGCAAGTCCGGCTGCCCCTACCACGTCCACCACGGGGTGGACGAGATGTTCGTCATTCTCGAGGGCCAAGGCCGCTACCGATTCGGCGACGCCACCTACGAAGTCCGGGCCGGCGACGTCCTGGGCGCACCGCGCGGGCGTGCCGAGTTCGCCCACAAGCTGACCAACACCGGCGCAACGCCGTTCAAGTACCTCGCGATCTCTTCCGTCACGACGAATGACGTCTTGGAGTATCCCGACAGCGGCAAGCTGATGGCGGTGTCCGACTTCGGAACGGATGCGGAAGGCTTCCACTTCATCGGCCGCGCCAACACCGCCTGCGGCTACTGGGACGACGAACCGGACAGCGCCGACTGACCGACGCCGGAGCGGTGGCGAATTCGCTAGTCTAGCCAGCGGGCGGCAAGCGCTGGAGCGGACTGCGGGCAAACTGGCTGAAGAGGCGAGATGAATCGTTGAACAGCTCTCGTCTGGTGCTAGCGAACGCCGGGTAGGTATTGCATCGCGCCGACGGTGTTCCCCTCCGTGTCCCTGAACATCACGAGAGTGCCCACTTGCTCGATCTCGAACGGCCAATCACTCGCGCCTAGCCCGGCCGCGGGAGCGTGCAATGCTCCCGCGTGCGCAGGCGGTCGAGGTAGGCGCCGAGGTTCTCGAAACCGTCCAGCAGCCCGTCGGATTCGCCCCAGCTCACCGTGTAGCCAACGATGATGTCGGTGACGGTAAAGCGGTTTTCGATCAGGTAGTCCGTTCGGTCGAGCGCCGCATCGAGCACGGCGGCGCTGCGGCGGAACAGTTCGTCGTTCTGGGGGACGATGGCTGGAACCTGCCGCTCCTTTGGCATCAGGATTTCGACGCTGTTGATCTCCGAACTCCACAGCCACGGCTCCATCTCGGTCAGCGCGAAGGAGACCCACTGGTCGTGCAGCGCCCGCGCCCAAGTGCCGGGTTTGGCGACCAGTTCGCGTTCCGGCACCAGATCGGCGACGACAGTGGAGATTGCCGCGGACTCGAAGAGGGCTCGTCCGTCGATCACCGCGGCGGGCAGCTTGCTGAGCGGATGGATGGCGGCAAACTCCTCGCTATCGATGAAGTCGGACGGGTTGCCGACCGAGTCGAAGTCGAGACCCGCCTCCAGGAGCGTCCACCGGCAGCGGGCGGACCGTGTGGGCGCATGCTCATACAGCGTGATTCGTGGCATCGGACGTTTCCTTGTGAAACAACGCACAGTCTAACGCTGCCGGCGGGCTGTGGCCGTGTCCATCTGACCCATCCGGCCAACGCAACGGCGACGCTAGCCCAAGCGTCCTATCAGTGCCGCAATCCAATCCGCCGCCTGCACAGTTTGGTACCGATGACTCTCCAGATGGAACGGCGGCTCAATCAATGCCCTCCGCGGGTCCGTGCCCCCGTACATGTCTCGCGACACTTGCGTTAGCAACTCGTCCCGCCCGCTGTATTCATCCAACGCGAGAAAGAACTTCGCTTGCGGACCACCCTCCTCTTCACAGAACTGGTCGAGCCTCCAAATCGCCTCGCGCAGCATTGCCGAGTACAGCCCATTTGCGCGATGTTCCGACGGAGTCGCGGTCTTTTGGACCCCAACGTAGATCACGAACTCTCTGCCCCTAGATACGCGAAAGCCCGCACACAGGGTGCGGGCCTCGGAGTGAGGGCAGGACTTGCGTCATGCGACTCGCCGGTGATCATCTGCCACCTCGTCCTATCTGTCAACACCCAATCACCGACCTTGTGGGGGCCGCCAGCCAATTGTGGAACTACGGGAACAGACGGCACGAAGACTGAAACGATGGCACTAACCCGAGACATCAAGGTGACGGTGCAAGAACGGCTCCAGCGCGATCCGTTCTTTCGCGAGGCGCTTCTCAAGGAAGCTGCCGATTGCCTTCTGGTCAGCGACGTGGAGACAGACAAGTCCGGCTGCCCCTACCACGTCCGCCACGGGGTGGACGAGATGTTCGTCATTCTCGAGGGCCAGGGCCGCTACCGATTCGGCGATGCCACCTACGAAGTGCCGGCCAACGACGTCCTAGGCGCACCGCGCGGCCGTGCCGAGTTCGCCCACAAGCTGACCAACACCGGCGCAACGCCGCTCAAGTACCTCGCGATCTCTTCCGTCGCCACCAACGACGTCTTGGAGTATCCCGATAGCGGCAAGCTGATGGCGGTGTCCGACTTCGGGACGGATGCCGAAGGCTTCCACTTCATCGGCCGCGCCAACACCGCCTGCGGCTACTGGGACAACGAACCGGACAGCGCCGATTGATCGACGCCGGAGTGGTGGCGAATTCGCTAATCTAGCCAGCGGGCGTCCCGCCCTCGATTGGGCTGTTGAAGCGCACATTCCATGGGGAGGCTGAGAGGTCGTTTGCGCATCGGCCACAGTGCCCGCCGAGCTTTGTGCAGGCACGGTCATGGCATAATGGCCCATACTCGAATTGCCGATATCCTATAGGCAATCCCATGATTGACATCGCCTTGCCTGTCCGCCTGCGCGAGCCGTTCAAACGGCTGGCAAATGCCGTACTTGCCGTCTTCCCCGAAGGCGACATCGCATTAGGTGGGGGTACGGTCCTTGAAGCCCGATGGAGCCACCGAATCTCCACGGACCTTGACTTGTTCATCTCGCCCCGTAACTTGGGCGTCGCCTACGACGCCAAGGGCGGGCGCCTCTACCCAATGTTGGGCGATGCCCTGCGGGCAGAAGGGATTGGCATTGAAGAAACCAATCTAACAATTGGGCGGGAGAGCGTTTTTTTGGGTGGCCATTGCGCGGACGGCACACCTTGGAGTCTTGCGGAAATGCACTACTCGCATCCTGACCAGCCAATGGCTGAATCCGTGGACGGAACCGGCATCCGAGCGGCCACCATCACAGAAACGATGATGGGCAAGATCGTGGGACGCGCCTACGTAGCCGACGAAAGGACCGACAATTCGGACAAGCAACCGATTCCAATCCGGGATTGCTACGACATCTGCGTATGCGCAGCCATCGAGCCCGAGGTTCTGGCACGCATCTTCAACATCATTCCCCTCGACGCACGAACACGCATTGCGAGGAATCTCCGCGACGCTCCTCACGACCTCCACCTTCGGGACAAAAAACCGCTGATCACACCGACTTGGGTCGTGCCCTTGCCTGGCATCGCGTCCCAGATTGGCGAGGCGATAGCCCTTGGTGACGTCGAGCGGCTGCCCGTTGCTCGCCCCCCCGAGTTCGGTGTCTCGGACAACAAAGAGTCGCCGGCTGCCGCGCGAGGCGGTGCGTCAGGGTCGAGCCTATGAGCAACAATCCGACAGCAAGCCCTTGGGAAGTTCCGTACATTCCGCCGGGCGGCATAGTCGAGGAGTGCTTGCTGCCCGACGGCTGCGATTCCTGCAATGACCCGCTCATGCGGCGACCGCTGAAGGCGCTCGCAGCGTTCGACCGCTCCCAGCTTAAGCGGGTGTCCGGCGCCGATCCGGAGTGGGATCCTCTGTGGAGCCTCAATCTCTTCATGAGCAAGAACTGCGCTGGGCTGAATCACAGCTACCGGGCCGACCCCGTGGAACTGCGGGAAGCGTTCCGAACGGGCGAGTTCACGTCAATTCAGAAAACGGCCCTGTCATGGGCGTTCTCAGGCATGCGCAGGAAGTACATGTTCCCGATGCTGGTCGCCGGTGCGCAACTGCCCATATTCGAAGTTGTCCGCTGCTTTTGGACGGTATTCGAGGGATGCGCCTTCGGATGCGGCCCGTGGCTCAACCAATGGGCGGACGACCCGGACAAGCCGCACCCGAGCGCCAAGGGGCGTGCATTCCCAGGCCTCCCCGCGCCGCGCTACAGTCCCCGCCTTTAAGTCCGCTTTCGGAGCAGGTATCCGGGTGAAGCGGCAAACTGATGGCGGTGCGCGCCGAGCCCCGCTTCATAGTGGGCGACACCGAAACCATGGGCAGGATCCACTTTGGCCTGAGCACTCTGGCGTTGGATGGGCGGCAAGCGATGGAGCGGACTGCGGGCAAACTGGCTGAAGAGGCGAGATGAGTCGTTGAACAACACTGTCGGGGCGCCCGCAAACCTTGATTGACGTTCTCACCGAGTCGAAGTCGGGAGCGTTTCGTGGCGCGCCATTCCGAGAGCCCGTTCGATCCAGCCCGTCTTCCCGTCGGTGTACGCGACCCGGTCAACGGGGTTTTCCTTCGCGAGCCGCCGTTTCAATTCGCCGTAACCGGCCGCCTCTTCGGGATGGCGGCGAAGGTAGTCGCGGAACAAAAGGTGGCGACGCAGCTCGGGCGCGTCCTCGGCGCACACGTAAAGGTGATGGTCGGGCAGCCCCGGGGGCGAAGCAAACGCGTATCGCCCCGGCACCCCCTTGTCTCCTTCGAATGCATAGCCGATGGCCGCGAGTCGTTCGATGACATCTTCAAGCTGATCGTCCTCTTCGATGACGACATCGATGTCTATGACGGGCTTGGCGGGCAAACCGGGTACCGACGTGCTCCCAACGTGCTCGATACGTCGGCACAACGCGCCCAAGGCTGGCTCCAACCGCGCCTTGAGTGCCTGGAATGTCTTGGGCCATGTTTCGGAGTACGGGACTACTTCAAACTGTCCAGCCATGTTTCTTAGCTCGGTCAGACGCGTCACGATGGGATAGTACACGCAACTTGTTTCGGGGCGGTTGTGAGCTCTGTGGCACGTCCTTCGCTTGGAAGAACGGCGCTGCGCGCCGTGCGAGGGCAAGATGCCCTTGCTCCGGGGTGCCGCGCTCAGTCCTGCGTTGTCCTTAGACCGAGACCATCGTTAAGTTACGTTGTGGTATTCTTTCCGAAACGCAGACGCAAAGACATCAAGATGAACTTGGAGGAAGCCATTCGCGTCCTGGTCCTCGGCCCAGGCCGGCAGTTTCCGGCGCTCAGCACCGCTGGTCTGCGGACCCTCTTCCACCACGACGACGACAACGCCTTCAGGAAAGGTCTGCGCAAGCTCGTCGGCATCGGCCTCATCGAGCGGGTTGCCCGGGGGCTGTACCTGAACCTGGCACACCCCCATATGGGCTTCAGGGGCATCGGAATCCTCGCCCGGCGCCTTCGCCCGCGCCACCTCTCCTACCTCAGCTACGAGTATGCCCTGTCGCAGCACGGCTCCATCAGCCAAGTGCCGATGGTTTACATCATCGCCACGACCGGCCGCCCAGGTAAGTACGCCACCCGTTACGGAGACTTGGAGTTCTCCCACACCAATCGGGGCGAGGCCGAGATACTTCGGGGCACGGAAACGGACCCCGCCACGGAAATGCTCATCGCCTCGCCTGAGCTGGCTGTGGATGACCTGCGCCGCATCCGGCCTTGGAACCTCCATTTGATCGACGATGAGATGCACCAAGACGCCATCGCGGACTGGGAGAGTACGCACGGCTTCGATGACCGACATCGGCTCGGACAAGCTGATTGCGCTGCCCATGTCCGTGATGACGCGGAACAACCCGCGCCACCGCGACGTTTGGGATCTCGGCTGGATCATCGAGAGAACGGGCGACGCCGACGGCTTGGCGGCGGAAGCAGCAAGGAAGGCGGCTTCTCGCGGCATAGGGGAACAGTACATGAACGCGTTGGGCCAGACCATGGAACAGGTGGACGAAGTCATTGAGTCCGCGGGATTCCAAGACACGCTCAAAAGATTTCTGCCGGAACGTTTGGCGGCCAACACGGTTGGCGCCCGTTGGCACAGGCAGCGTCTGACCCAGACCGTTCAGTCCCTTTGCTCCAAGGCACTTCGGGGGCTGGAAAGCAAGTAACGATGGCACTCCTTAGCAGATCGCTATGCCCTCGAGCCGGGAATGACCTGCCCCGATTCCAATCGAGGGCAAGATGCCCTTGCTCCGTGGTGCCCCGCTCGGTCCAGCGCGTCAATCACCGGCTTCGGCGATCCGTCGCTCGAGTTCCGCAATCCGGGCTTCCGCAGCCCGCCGGGCCGCTTCCGCAGAATCAAGTTGCGTTTCCGTTTCATCAAGCTTCGCCTTCACTGCGTCACGCTCCGCAGCGGCCACATCGCGCTCCGCTTCCACAGCCCCGATGGCTTGGGCCTGCTCCCCAATGGTCCGGGCCTGTTCCCCGATGGTCTGGGCCTGTTCCCCGATGGTTTGCGTCTGCTCCCCAATGATCCGAGTCTTCTCACCGGACGCGGGCAGGAAATCGCCCGCCGCCGGGTCGAACAGGCGCAGCGCATGGCCCTCGGGGCGAAGCTCCAAGCCAAGCACCTCCGACCAGCCTGCCAGCGCGCCGTCCCGCCGCTCCAACGGGATTGCCTCGTAGGCGCCGTCCGGACCGAGGCGACGGCCCTTCAGGTTGGGACGCAGGTAGTCCTCCGTGGGGTCGAACTGCCAGTACTCGGTGACCCCCAGCCGCCCGTACAACTCCGCCTTGAAACCCTCGTCCCTGCCCTGCGTGCTCCTCGACGTCACCTCCAGCACGAAGTCCGCCGCCACGCCCTCCTCCCAGACCTTCCAGACGCGCCGCTCCGGCTCCTTGTCCGGCCCGAAGGCCACGAACACGTCCGGCGACACCCGCTTGTCGATGTTGCCCTTCTGCCAGTACATCAGCATGTCGCTGCCCACGTACGCGTCCGGGCGGGCGGCGTAGCGGTCCATGAGCGGGTGCGCGAAATCGACCGTGGCGTGCCAGTGGATGGGGGTCTCGGCCATGGGCTTGCCGTCCGACTCAGGGTACTCGACGGCTGCGGGGGCCTGCCGCCTCGGCGGCTTGGCGGGCGGCGCCCGAAGGGGGCGCCGGCGGTCCGGCATGGGTTCGGCTGGGGGCATGTGGCGCTCCTTGGGCGGGCCGTTGCCTTGCGCCGCCCACTTTAGCACAGCGCCGCGCCCGCCGTGGGGGCGGGACGGAGCCTTGGGCCTGCTGAACAGTGGCTGGCACGGGGCTGCTCGGGTGGCTGCGGAAAGCCCACCGTGCCACGATATTCTAGGAAAATCTGCGAGACATCGACACCGGGATTTGTGCGAGATTTCCGCGCTTGGCGGGAAATGTCCCACGGCAAAAGCGGACATCTCGCACCTTCCCGCCACCGCCGTGAGCGGCTGGGCCGCCGGAATCCACTTTGCCCTCAAGAGCCCCAAGAGAGTTAACGCTTATGGGCCTCCCGTCCTCGATTGGTCCCTACGTCCAAGCCGGATCCGGCGCGAAACTCGGCACCTCGCGCAATCTGCTGTTGACATACCTTGAAGCTCTAGGCATTATGCCTCGAACCACAAGGTATTGGGTCAGTCCACTATGTCCACAACGAATCCCCCCTTCATGAGCGGCGTGCCCGAGATTCTGGTGCTGCAACTGCTTGAGCGCCGGGCCATGTACGGCTATGAACTGGTGCGTGCCGTCCGCACTGCCACGGGAGACAACATCTCGCTCGGCGAAGGCGTGATCTACCCCGTCCTGCACAGTCTCGAGCGGGCCGGCGCACTAAAGGCGGAGAGCCGTCTGGTGAATGGCCGGCGGCGCGTTTACTACCGGGTGATGGCAAGGGGGCGCCAGCGATTGCTCGGCTTGAAGGAGCGATGGGCCCGGATCCGGGACGGAATCGAGACGGTTCTGGAGAACGCCGAAGCGCTTCCAGGGCAGAGCAGCCATGCCTGATCGCTTTGACTATCAATCTCTGGCCACCAGGCTTCTTCGGGGAGGAGTCGCGCCTCGCCGGGTCCGGCGCATCGTTGGTGAGTTGCAGGACCACGCTCAGAGCTTGCACGCCGATGCCGTTGCCGAGGGTATGGACGAAGCCGATGCCGCATCCTGGGCTTTCGCAAGGCTCGGCTCCGAACAGCAGGTGGCGAAGGAAATGCTTGCCAGACCCGAGCTGCGGTCGTGGTCCGCGCGCTGGCCTTGGGCGGTTTATGCGCTAATGCCGCCGTTGCTGATGGCAGCGCTCGTGGTTCTCATGGTGCTGGCATTGGGGCCTGTCATTGATCTGTACGTGGTGCACTGGGAGTGGGAAACAAGCCCTGCTCCCCTTCCCCATGCCTGGTTCATGAGCGCGGTGAACGGCACTCTGGCGACATTCAAATATGTTGCGCCTCTGTTGCTTTGCGCCGCATTCTGCTCGATGGCGGTGCTGCGTCTATCCCGGTCCCCGTGGCTGATCGCCGGAATCGTCGCTACTGCGGTCCTTGGCGGATCGTTCGACATCTACATGACTTGGGAAGCAGAGCTGTGGACGACGTCGGTGAACCTCTTCCTCCTCCCGCCCTATCCCGATCCACAAGCGCATGGATTGCGAATAGCCGCAAACTTGCTGCTGACGCTCACGCCCTATCTCTACTGGTGCTTTCACCAAAAGCGGGGCCAGCCAGAAACAGCTTGAAGGCCACTGGGGAGACGTCCATCGCCTAGAACAACGGCGCTGCGCGCCGTCCGAGAGGGCAAGATGCCCTTGCTCCGGGGCACCTCGCTCGTTTCCTGCGTTGTCCCCGGAGCGAGGGCGTCCCGCCCTCGATTGGAACGCTGCGATTCGGTGCGGCAACAAGATGCCTTTGCACCTAGGTGGAACGCCTGCCCTACCGCTTCAGCCCCAATCACCGACGGTGCTTACCCGCGCCAAGGCCTCAGACGGGGCCGCCAGCGACTTACGTGCAAGCAGTAGGTCTCGTACGACGTGCCAAACCTTCGACGGAGGTTCGGCTCCTCGTAGAGCGTCACGAACAGGTGGAACGCGATCAGCAGCAGCCCGGCATACGGCAACAGCCAAGCTTTTCCGAAGAGCAACGCCTGCCCGGCAACCATGGCCAGCACGCAGACGTACATGGGATTTCTCACGAACCGGTACAGGCCCGAAACCACCAGCGTTTCGGTCTGCTCCACCGGGCTCGGCGTGCCACGCCCTTCAAGGGCGAAGCGGGCAAAGCAATCCAGCAGACCAGCTAGGCCCGTCCCGACCGCCACGATGCCCACCAGCCGCTCGCCCGGCAGGCCCAACAGCGGCGGCTCCATTGTCCAACCAACCAAGGCAAACGGAATGGCGCCGGCAACGACAGCGGGAGCGGCCAGAAAGAAGACGAACGACCCCAAGGCCGCCCGTCCTCGTGTGCCCTTCTTAAACATGTCAAGCAAGTGCTGGACGCAATGCGTGCGCTTGGTCAGACCTTGACCGCCAAGGTCGCGAAACAGGTTGGACAATGTTCATGGTTGCTCCCGCGCGAACGCCCGTATGCGGATGTCGTTCCGCTAGACCCGAATTTCCCCGGCAAAGACGATCACCGCCTGGCTCCGGATGTGAATGTCATCATCGTTGATCTCAACATCCATGAAGCCCGAACGGCGGGAGCACTGGAATGACCGCAGCTTCCTCTTGCCCAGCTTCTTCGACCAGTAGGGCGCGAGGAAAGTGTGGGTGCCGCCGGTCACCGGGTCTTCGTTGGTGCCGGCCCAAGGCCAGAAGTAGCGGGAGTAGATATCGTGGCCACCCATGCCGGGCGCGGTGACCAGCACGCCGTCAATCGAGTCATGCGACCGGTACAGCGCCCCGAAGTCAGGCGCCAAGTTGACGAGCGCTTCCGGGTCGGCAACCTCCAGCATCAGTATGTTCGTTTCTTGGTTGTACGCGGCGTTTTCAATCGCCTCATTAGGGATTGGGCTCGTGGGTTGCGTGCAGCGGCGGTATCCTGTCGAGGTCGGAATGAAAAAGTCCGATCAAGTTCTCCCACAACGATTCTGCGAGGCTAGGATAGGCCAGCCCTGTCAGGCCGCGACTCTCGGCAGGGGGCGGGCCGGGAACGTTCAATCGGCTTGCGATGGTTGCGGTGATGGTGGCCCGAGCGGCCAGCCCCACGGCTTGAGCCGGCCCGTCGTGAAGGTTCAGCCTGTTCATTAGGGGGATTGTAGGCTCGAAAGCGGGACTTGGGCTTGTTGCACGCCGTCCGGCGCAGTGGATGGC
>JAPPIX010000211.1 GCA_028820495.1 Gammaproteobacteria bacterium | reverse complement strand
GACGAAGTGGCTCATGCTCTCGAAAGTTGGGCAACTCGTGCAACATCCGGGCTAGTGCGGCTGTTCAGCAACCTGCCAAGGCTTGGACTGAACCCCAGGTCCATCGTACGGACCATCGAGCGGTTCACGTTTCTGTACTCCGCCGTTTCGCGCCAACCCATCAACAAGTGCGAAAAAGTGTACGGCGAACACGCTAGGCGATTGCACGAGGCGGTCCAAGTTGAGGACGAGAAGCAACGTCGCATTGCCGTGGAGAAGGTACTCGCCGACCTACGGCAGGCACTGATCGCGCTTGTGCCGGCCCACGAGGTGTTCAAGGACGCCTTCATGGCAATCACCTATAGGAACACCCAGCCAGCCCGGCATTTCGTCGGATACATACTCGACTCCATCAACGCCAGCATGTTGTCCACCAACGAGCTGCTGATCGACCCTAACAACGTTAACACTGAGCATGTCCTGCCGCTAAATCCAGCCCAAGGATGGGGTCTCTCGAAGAAGGAGGTAGCACCCTACGTCAACCTGCTCGGCAATCTCACCCTAGTCGATAAGCGGATCAACTCTGAAGCCGGCAACGAGGGTCTAGCGGAGAAACTCGACGTGCTCGACAAGAGCGAACTGCCCCTTACCAAAGCGCTCGTTGGAGAGGTTCGAGCCGTCGGCACAGTTTGGGGTCAAGCGGAGATCCAGGAACGGCAAGCCCGCCTAGCCGACATCGCATACGACCGCGTGTGGAAGATTACATAGCCCCAAGTTGCACCCATACGCCCGTGCACATCTTGGCTGGAGTTGTTTACAGTAAGCAGATAGGCCTTATGGGATTCACCAAAACCTCCCAACAGGAAGGACGCCAATCTGACCCTCGGTACGTCACTTGCAAGACTGCATACGATTCCCATAGGGAGCTAGCCGTCGGCGCAATACCACTCGCAGCTGGCTGAAAAGTGTTGACGCACGACACATGGAAGTTAAAATTGCATTCAACTTAACTTCCTAAACCACGTATGGAAGGCTACAACCAATCCTTCCCCGCCCTCCGGGGCACTCAAGCAGGCGCAGACTTCTACATCGCCATGTGCCCCATGCGCCTCATCCCCAAGATATTTGTCTTCGATGACGAGGAAGTGCCCCCTGACCTCCGCGCTCAGCGGACCCTAAACCGCAACCGCATCCCCGAAATCGCTCGGTATCTGGTCGACAATCGGGACAACTATATCGTCTCCGCCCTGACTGCCTCCGTCGACACCTCAGTGCGCTTCGACCCATACGGCAACGGGCAAGGGACCAAGAGCATGGGCACACTGCGGATTCCCATGGACGCCCGGCTCCTCATCAACGACGGCCAACATCGGCGGGCGGCTGTGGAGGAGGCGATGAAAGACTGCCCCGAGCTCCGCGATGACCATGTACCCGTCCTTTTCTTTGTGGACAAAGGCTTGGAGCGCAGCCAGCAGATGTTTGCGGACCTGAACAAGCATGCCATCCGGCCCAGCGACTCCCTGAGCACCCTGTACGACCAGCGCGACCCCAGTTCGGAGCTTGCGCGGTACGTCGCCATGACCGTCGAGGGCTTCAAGGGGATGACCGAGATGGAGAAGTCCAGCATTTCCAACCGGAGCACCAAGCTGTTCACCCTTAGCGGGATCAAGCACGCTTGCCGCGCACTGCTCCGAAAGGGACGAAGGGACAATATCTCACAGGACGAGAAGACATTGGCTACAGAATTTTGGTCTGCAGTGGTGTCCAATGTCCCTGATTGGGGTCAAGCGAAGCAAAGAAAAGTGGCATCAAGCGATTTGCGGCAGAACTATGTGCACGCGCATGGAGTAGCCTTGTCAGCAATCGGGACAGCGGGGGCAGACTTGCTGGCAGCCTATCCAGAGGGATGGCAGCCCAAGCTCAAGAAGCTGCGCACCATTGACTGGTCGCGGTCCAACGAAGCCCTTTGGGAGGGCCGGGCCATGGTGCTCGGCAAAATCAGCAAGGCGCGGAACAACGTGCGCCTGACCGCCAACTTGATCAAAACCCATATCGGGCTTAGCCTGAACGCGGAGGAAGAGGAATTGGAAAAGAGCTTGGAGGGGAGCCGTGAGTGAAGCCTTTCTGTACGAAACCGCCCAAGATCAGGCCAACTCCTTGACCGTTGCGGGCCGCCCATTGGGTGACCTCATCGGCGAGATCTGCGACCTCTACTTGGAGGACAATCGACCTTGGGTAGTGGGGTTCAGCGGCGGCAAGGATTCCACGACCGTGCTACAACTCATCTATACCGCTGTTCAATCGCTGCCCCCCGAACAGCGGGAGAAGCGCATTTTCGTCGTGTCTTCCGACACCTTGGTCGAAACCCCCCTCGTCATCGATCTGCTCGAAACCACCCTCGCTGAGCTGAACGTCACGGCGGCGGCGCAAGGGATGCCCATCGAAGCGCACCAAGTGAACCCCAGGCAGGACCAGACCTTTTGGGTGAATCTGCTGGGCAAGGGCTATCCCGCTCCAACCCAGACGTTCCGGTGGTGTACGGAGCGCATGAAGATCAACCCCATCAACGCCTTCATCCTGGACAAGGTGGCGGAATTCGGCGAGGCCATTGTCATTCTGGGGGCACGGAGCGCTGAGAGCGCATCAAGAGCCCAGGTCATCGCCAAGCACCGAATAGATGGGAGCAACCTCGGCAAGCACACCTCACTGCCCAATGCCTACGTCTATACGCCCATCGAAGACTGGACCGCCGATGAAGTTTGGGAATACTTGATGTCGGCCCCCCGGCCTTGGGGTGGCGACAATCGGGCGCTGCTGGAACTCTACAAAGGCTCCAACGCCGGTGAGTGCCCAGTCGTCATCGACACCAGCACCCCATCCTGCGGCAATTCACGGTTCGGCTGCTGGACCTGTACCGTGGTCACTACCGACAAGGCCATGGAGAGCCTCGTTGAGCAAGGCGAGTCCTGGATGCGCCCTCTGCTGGAATTCCGCAACATGCTCGCCGAGACCACCAAGCCAGAGCGCAAGACGGAGTTCCGCAACTCTCGCCGCCGCACGGGCAAGGTGTCATTTGCTCGCGGTGACATTCAAGACGACGGCGAGGGCAACCGCGTTCGCAAGCATGTTCCCGGCCCGTATTGGATGGAGTACAGGAGAGAGTGGCTCGAACACCTTCTGAAGTTGCAACGAGATCTCCAGAGGAATGGGCATGACTTGGAGTTGATCGGGGTCGATGAGCTCCACGAAATTCGCCGCGAATGGCTGAGTGACCCCAATGAACCGGATTGGGAAGACCACTTGCCAGCAATCTACCGGCGGGTGTTTGACAAGGACTTGGACTGGATTCAAAACGACGCCGGGGCCTTCACCAAGCCGGACGCCGAGTTGCTCAGCGACTTGGAGGACAAGCACGGCGTACCGAGTGCACTCATACAAAAGCTCCTTGACCTTGAAGTGTCCATGGATGGACTCGCCAAGAGGCGCGGCATGACCGATCGCATCCACTCCATCCTGAGTGAGGATTGGGAACCCTTGGAGACCATACTGGCCAACGGCGAACGGGTTCGCGACGGTGGCTACCAAGAGGAAATCGACCGGCTCCAAGCTGAACTGGCCACCTTCAACAGCGCGGCGGAACAATGATCCTCGACCGCCTTTCGCTGTGGGACTTCCGCGCCTACCGCGGGCTCCATCAAATCGAACTCGGCCCACGGGTCAAATACGGCAGCCAACGCCCCATCATCCTGTTCGGTGGCCTCAACGGCGCGGGCAAGACAACGCTGTTGATGGCCATCCGATTGGCGCTCTATGGACGCCATGCGTTGGGCATGGGCACATCAAAGGCCAACTACACCAACTTCATTCGCGGATGCATCCATTCGTCGCCCAAGGCACTGGTTCGGCCGAACAGCACCTACGTTGAGCTTGACTTCACCTACGGAAAGCTCGGGCGCAAAACCCACTACCGGGTACGGCGAAGCTGGCTCGACGACGGCCGCAACGTGCGTGAACTGCTGACGCTTTGGGAGGACGGCACCCCGAAAGCCTCGCTGTCGGAAGAGTCTTGCCAAGGATTCCTGAATGAGTTGGTGCCCATTGGCGTCTCTGAACTCTTCTTTTTCGACGGCGAGAAAATCGCCGAGTTGGCGGAGGACGACTCTGGAGCCGCCTTGGGTGATGCCATTCATCGCCTCTTGGGCCTTGATTTGGTGGAACGACTGCGCAGCGACCTACGCATCTACATGCTGCGCACTGAAAGCAAGGCGGCGGGCAAGGATGCCGCTACAGAGATTGAGAACCTCCAGCGGGACTACGAAGACATCAAGGCCGAGCTCGAGGAACACCGAGCGGAGCTAGACCGCGTAGAGAATGAGCTCAGCGAATTGATTGTCCAACGCGACCGCCTTGAGGTGCGCCTGACCGAGCGGGGCGGGGACTGGGGAACCTCCCGTGAGGCGCAACGAGCCAAGGCGAAGGAACTGGTCGAAGCGTTAAGGCGAGCCGAACGCGAGTTGCGCGAGGAGTTGACCGGCCCCTACCCCCTGTTTCTGGCGAGAGAGGCTCTCGTTGACGCCTTGGAATTTGCCGCCGCAGAGTTGGAATCCCTCGCCAAGAAAGAGGCAAACCAACTGCTGACCCGATTTGCCTCGACATTGAAGGAACAGCTTGATGGTGATGGCCAAGCGACAGTGGATCACTTGTTGAGCCAAGCGCTGCATCCGCACACGACCGCAAATCGGGAGCCATTTATCGACCTCAGCCACCGAGCGGTTGGTCGCATGGAGCACACCGTACACTCCGCTGTTCCAGAGGCTGAGGCGCGCGTTGAGCGTGCTGCCAAAGAGATTGCGCTGTTCAAAGACGAGTTGGACACAGTGACGCTGAGGATTGAGCAAGCTCCTGACGAAGCGGTACTGGCCAAGGACTTCTCCGAATTGGCTGCGCTCAACGAACGGATCAGCGAGGCGGGCGCCGAAGCTGCCGTGCGGAGCCGTGAAGTGAAGGCGGCGTACACCAAAGCAATCGAAATCGCCCGTTCGCTTAGGGACAAGCACAAGGCCCTTGCCGAAGCACGGCAACGGGAGCAGCCTTTGGAATACGCAGACGGGGCCAGGCACCTGCTCAGCGATTTTCGGCGCATCAACGCGGAACGCAAAATCGGGCGGCTTGAGAACGAATTCGCCACTGCATTCCGCCGCTTGGCCCGAAAAGGCGACATCGTCGTTAAGGCTCGCATCGACCCACGACGGTTCACGGTGAAACTGATCAATGGCGACAACGACGAGATACAGAAGTCGCAGCTATCCGCAGGTGAGAAGCAGATTTACGCCATCGCCATGCTTGAAGCCTTAGCACGGACATCGGGACGGCACCTGCCAGTGGTCATAGACACACCGCTGGGAAGGCTTGATTCCCACCATAGGGCCAATCTGGTCAATCACTACTTCCCCAAGGCAAGCCATCAAGTCATTCTGCTGTCCACAGACACCGAAGTGGACGAGTCCTTCTACCGCCAACTGTCGCCACAAATCAGCCACGCGTTCGAGATCATCTATAACGATCAGGAACGCGCCGCCAACCTGCGCGAAGGCTACTTCTGGCGCAATAAACTAAGGGCAGTGCAATGATTCCGCATCGCGTTCGAGTTTCCGAGCAGGCCAGCGCGCGGCTGAAGTACCTCAAGTCCAAAACCGGGCTGACGCCAAACATACTGAGCCGATTCGCTTTTGCTTTATCCGCTCGTGATATGCGGCGCGTAACACGAAGCTCTCCTGACCTGCAGGGGCAGGAGTTCAACGCCCCTACCCTGTTCGGCGAGCATCAAGAACTCTATGACCTCATTCTAGTGAGGTACGTGGACGCTACCGGCGATGGCAGGGATGCCGCCGCCATCATCGCCAATCACATCGAGAACGGCCTTCACAAGATGGGTCATGTCCGCAGCCTGGAGGACATTGTCGATCTCAAGTGAGTCTTGGGCGACGGAAAGAGACGAGACGCCAACCATAGGCTGGGCATATCGCCAGCTACGGCTGACGGGTCGGGGCAAGCACGTTGGGCGGTTCAGCTACTACCACACCCGCCTGACCAGCCGCCTCTCCAGTGTCCAAGCCTTTCTGGAAGCCACTAGGAATCGGCTCGACCGAGCGCCCTTTGACTTCAATGTGGTCAAACTGGACCGGCACTCTCGAATCAGTTTCCTGCTTTACGAGGACTTCACCGTGCCCTTTCCGGTGCTGCTGAAAGCCCTTTCCTGCGACGTAGCGCGGGGTACATCTCGTCTGTCCGACTACAGCCTACGCGCCAACCCGCCAATTCTTCACCGCAAGGAACTACTCTTGCCCGGCGACGACCCGCTTGTCCTCGAAGCAGTGCGGTTAACCCAGAGACTGGAAAAACTCGGCGCATTCACAAATGCCCAGAAAATCGGCACTCGCGATGGCTGGAACGCTGCGCTGAACGCCCTCGGGCTAATCCTCAACGACGACAAATTGGCGGCAATCCCATGCCAGACGCGATAGAGCGCAGCCGGACCGCTTTGAGCCGCTCCGAACTGTCCTCCCCGATGCAGCACTTGATGAACTTCGGGTTCCTCGACGGCAGCCATTCGCTGTTCGATTACGGGTGCGGGCGAGGCGACGACCTCCGACTGCTCGACAATTTGAAAATTCGAGCCGCCGGCTGGGATCCTGTTTTTCACCCAAAGGGCAAGCGCCGCCCTGCCGACATCGTCAACCTGGGCTTTGTGCTGAATGTCATTGAGGACGCGAGTGAGCGTCGGGAAACGCTCAAGTCTGCCTATGCGCTGGCCCGAACGGCGTTGATCGTGAGCGTCATGTTGGGCTACCAAAGCAAGCGAGAGCAGTTCCAAGCCTACCAAGACGGAGTGAAAACCCAGCGAAACACCTTCCAGAAGTACTTCGCCCAAGACGAGTTTCGAACCTACATCGAGGAGACGCTCGAAACCAACGCGGTACCCATTGCGCCAGGCATTTGCTTGGTGTTCCGCAATCCAGTGGATGAGCAGCTGTTTCTGTTGGCCAGGCAGGAAGTACGCCGTGAATGGCGGCTTATGCGGCGGGAGCCAAACAGCGAAGCCATCGCGGCCCTAGTGGAGGAACATCGGGCGCAAGTAGATGCCTATTGGCTAAAGGCTCTTGAACTAGGACGGCCAGTCTCGCCCGAGGAATGTCCCGAAATGCCTTCGCTCATCCGGCTGGTGGGGTCCAAGCGCCGGGTCCACGAATGGGTTGAACGCTTCTTCGACCCGCAGGAGATGGAAGCCGCCGCCATCGGGCGGCAAGAAGACCTTCTGGTTTACTTCGCGCTGGGCCACTTCGGCAAGCGGAAGCCCTATTCCGAGTTGCCTGAACGCCTTCAGCGGGACGTGCGCATCTTCTTTGGCAGCATTACCAAGGCGCGGGCCGCCGGAAAACGCGCTCTGTTCGCCGTTGGCGACAAGCAGCGCTTAACGGAAGCAGCCCTCTTCTGCCATGAGGAACTCGGAATTGGCCTGCTCCATGAGCGCCATAACCTGACATTCCACCAATCCCTCCTAGGCGAGTGCCTGCCCCTGATCAGAATCTATGTGGGCTGTGCGCTCCAACTGTTCGGCGATGCCACTTCAGTGGACTTGATCAAGGTGCATCTTGAGTCTGGCAAGGTCACTTTTCTGGTGTACGACGACTTTGAGGGCGTGCAAACACCCAAGCTGGTCGAGCGAATCAAGGTGGACCTACCCCGGCTGCGGGTGGACTTTTTCGACTACGTTGGCGAGTACGAGCCGGTTCCGCTCGAAGAAGAAAGGGAGAACTTCTACCTGAGGTAGGCGATCCAACTACCAACCCCGCTGCCCCACCGGCGGCGGATCTTCCGGAGGCCCCGCGAAGCACTGGGCGATGGCCATCCAGGACGTGGCGGCGTCGCCGACGACGTTGAGGTCGGTTTCGGCGATGTTGCGCCCTTGGGTGACCACGTGGGCGAATTCGACGGCGGAGCCGCTCACGCAGTCGGTTTCGGAGGGGTCGTTCCATTCCCACACCGCGCCGGAGGGTGATTCGAGGCGCACGTAGGGGGTCAGCGACGGGGTTTCGAGGCCGCGGTTGACGAAGGTCCAGCCGAAGGTGCGCACGCCGATGTGGCAGACGTTGCGGATGCGGTCGCTGTTGCGGCGCTGCACGTGCAGCAGGTCGTAGATGTCCTGGCCGTGCGCCCAAGTCTCCATCTGCCGTGCGGTGGCCATCATGGCGATGCCCATGTCCGGCCCGAACCAAGGCGCGCGCAGCGCCGGGTCCGCCGTATCTAGGGCGTCGCAGAGTTGAGTGAAGTACGAGCGCCAGCGGTCCAGCAGCGGCCGGCCCTCCAATGGCTCCGGGTTGGCCGGAATCGCCGCATCCAACCCGTCCCGCCATTCGCAGAAGCCGTCCGGGTCGGTCACCGAGTGGACCGCCCAGCGGTCGGCGTCGTGCAGGTGCTGCACCACCCAGTTGACCGTGCGGCCCTTGAACGGCGTCGGAAGCCGCCACTGGTCGTCCTTCAGCGTGTCGAGGAACGAGAAAAGCTCCGCGCCTTCCTCGCGCAGGTCGTTGACTTGTTGGTTCATGCTAGTCGTTTTCTTGTGAAGGGTGTTGGGCACCTGCCCGGTGCCCAGCCAAACGCGCCTCCAATTCGGCGATGCGGGCCTCGGCTGCGCGCCGGCCCTTTTCCGCGGCGCGTTGACGCTTCTCAGCCGCTTGGGCCCTCGCGGCACTGCTGCGGTGGCTGAGCAGCAGTTCCTCCTGGGTGGGCAGGTCCTTGCCGGTGGCTGGCTCCATCAACCGCACCTCTTCGCCGAACTGCCGGAACGTCAGCCCTAGCACCTCGCTGTGCAGCGTCCAGGCCCCGCCCCGCCGCTCCGGGGCGACAGGCACGTAAGAGCCGCCCTCAAGGCGGAACCCCCGCAACGGTGGCTCGTAGAACTCCGCGCGCGGGTCGCAGGCGACGTACTCCCGCACGCCCATGGACTCGTAGATGGCCCGCTTCTCGTTCAGGTCGCGCCTCCAACTGCTTGGCGAGGCCACCTCCAAGGCGAAGTCCGGCGGCTTCGGCTCCTCCCACAGCCGGTAGCTGTAGCGGGGCAGGTCGCGCGCGCCGAACACCACGAACAGGTCCGGCGCGGCCACCGCCGCCTTATCGCCCTCCTTGGCGTAGATCAGCAGGTCGCTGGCCACGTAAACGTTGGGCTGGTCACCGTACCAGTTGATGCGCACCGCCGCGTCGAAATAGCGGATGGCGTAGCCCTGGATGTCGTTCTCAGACATGGGCTGGCCATCGGAGCTCGGGTACTTCTCCTCCGAGCGCCGCTCGCGTTCGTAGAACTCGGCCACCAGCCGCGCCTCCTCCTCGGCCAGCGCTTCGGGGGACGTTGCGGGGTCGCTCATGGGTGCGTTCTCCGGGCCTTCTTGCGGGCGAGCCGACACCGTAGCACGGCCATGCGCGGGCCGCAAAACGACCATGGGCGGCACATCGCGCCCGCATGACTTCCGTTGACATCGGCGGTTGGCTTCATGGGATTCCAGACAAGCCATGCTGACCGGTGCAACGAGGGAATTGCTAGAGCCAATCTCCTAACGGGCCGTGAGTTATGTCTGCCTTTCGGCCGAAAAATGACAATTGTTGGGACGATCGTGGTTCGCGGCATTACCGGTTCGCGCAACCGCCAGCAATCAGCGTAGATACTTGCGCCTGAGGGCGGCCAGGTCCTGGGCGTCGATCCCCAGTTCTTTTTCCGCGTAGGCCTCGACCGATCCGTACTCGTCGCGGATGCGGTCGATGACGAATGCGAGATATGGAACGCCATCCGTCGTCACCAACGGGTTGGGCCGGTCGGGGTGCGGCATGGCCTTGCGGTACTCCAGCATCATGGCGGCGAAGGCATTGGTCTTGGCGGCCTCGGCGAGGTCAACGCCGGCCTGTTCGATGGCCGGCCTGCGGAAGTCCGTGGACAGCAGGTAGTCCTCGATGACGGTGGGTTCGGGGACGCCGAGCAGCAGCAGCATGAGGGCGGAAACGATCCCCGTTCGATCCTGCCCGGCCGAGCAGTTCACGACCATGGGTGCCCCCTCACCGAGCGCTTCGTCAAAGTACGTCTTTATCTGAGGGCCGATCGACTCAAGCAGCCGGGGGTACAGCTCGCTCATGGCCGGGCGTTCGCCGGACTCCTCGCCGGACATCATGGCGGCAAACGAGTAGCCGCCTGTCACAACCTCAATGCGGTGCTTGGCCGCCCAGTGGTTGGGATACAGGCTGATCTCTTCATTGGAACGCAGATCCACGATGGTCTTGATCTCGAAGCCATCAAGATAAGCCATGTCCGCATCGGTCAACCCCGTCATCGCGCCGGAGCGGAACAGCATGCCCCTAGCGACGGTTTGGCCGTCGGCGGTCCTGTAGCCGCCGAGATCGCGGAAGTTCGAACCCCCTTCCAACGGCAGCAGCCGCCGATAGCTCATCGACGGGTCGGCAATCGCCGTTGATGCAAATACGAACAGCAGGAAAAAGGAAATCAATCGAGCAGCCATCGCTTCTCGCCTCCGGTTAGATCTTGGAACAAGTCGAGTGTACACCAGAGGCAGGAAACAAAGACTCGCAAGCCCGAGAGGCTTAGGACGCGAATTCAAGCCCAAAGGGTCAATGGCTTACAGCAATTGCAGCCTTTTCCTACAGAAATTGGGAGTTCTCGAAGCCACACTGCTCTTCTGACAGGCGGCAGAACAGCGGCTGGACCGGATAACACGAGGCCCGCGCCGGAATGGACGCGGGCCCCGGGGCCTCAGTGGCGGAACTGGTAGACGCAAGGGATTCGCACTCCCTGGGACTGTTGCAGACACAACTCTGCATGCCGTGCGGGTTCGACTCCCGCCTGGGGCACCACCAGCCCGCCGTT
>JAPPIX010000410.1 GCA_028820495.1 Gammaproteobacteria bacterium | reverse complement strand
CCCCCCCCGCGGGGCCCCCCCCCCCCCCCCCCCCCCCCCCCCCCCCCCCCCCCCCAGCGCATCGGCTTCAATTGGCTTGCGCGCCACCCGCATCCACCCACTGCTGGAGCAGGATGCGTCCGTCGCCGTCCCGAACTTCGACGAGCAGCGGCTCCCGTTGCGCAGAGGCGGGCAGGCGCGCCGACCAGAGGGTGCGTTCGCCATGGGTTGCCTCGACCGCGGCAACGGCCCGCCGGTCGATGACCCGGCCAGCGGCGTCGTAAAGGATGAGTTCACGCTCGCCCGGCGCTGCCGGCTGCCCCGGGAACGGCGCCGTTTGCACTTCGGCGGCGCGCTCCAGCGTCCAGTGCAGGCCATCCTCCGCAATGTGGCCCATCAGCGCGAGGGAAGCCTGCGGGAAGGGGGGGGCGACCGTTGCGGACTTCGCGGCCACCCTCGGGCGCGAACCGCGCGCGTCGAGCGGGGAATCGTTGTCGGCGCGCCAGTTGAGCGCCTTGTCGTAGCTGTAGTCCGACGTGAAGGAGGGCGTGCAGTAGCTCATGATGTCCTTGTAGGGCTCATCGACCGCAGGGGCCTCGGCGGGATCAAGCGGCGGCTCCGGCCCCTCCACGAACCGCCGCTCGCCCCGGAACCAGACGCGGTTGGGGCCGAGCACGCCTTCCGCATAAGGATAGCTCAGGTCGTGGCCTTGGGAGCCGCACATGCCGTCCACATGGCGCAGGCCGAAGTTGTGGCCGAGTTCGTGGGCCACGGCGCGCGGCCCGCAGAGCTGATCCGAGAACTCCGCCACCACCGACGAGCGGCCCTTGATGAACGCGATGCCGCAGCCGCCGGTCTCCGCCGGCCGCCGAACCACGCCCAGCCAGTGCTCCCGCAGATCCTGGGCGAAGCGGGTGCGGTTCCACTCCACCTCGTCGAGCGCGTCCTCCCAGTCGAAGAACTCGCCGCCCAAGGTGGAATCGATCGACTGCAGGATGGCGAGACGCTCCTCCACGCCGTCGGCGACCGGCATGTAGTCCTCGATCCGCCGGGCGAACCGCTCGGGCGGGGCGAGGGTGGGCGCGACCCGGCCCCGCTCGATGTCGCCGTCCGGGTTTTCGCCGTCGGCCAGCCGCCGGTTGAAGGCGACGATGCGCACCTCGATCGGCCGAACCTCCACCATCTCGTCCGGGAACATCATCAGAGTGACGTTGTCCGATTCATTGGACTCCTCCAGCAGGCCGCCCGGATCGACCGCCACCTCGATGCCCATGCCGGGCCGGTAGGACTCGCCGGGCACTTCAAACACCACTTCCGATTCGAACGGATCCTCGGCGAAGTCGTCCGGATAGACCACGATTCGCTCCTCGGCCACCTTGGCCAAGCCGCCGTTGCCCACCGGCTGCGGCGGCTCGCCCCGCACCAAGCTGGCCTGGAGTTCGGGAATGGTCGGGGTGTCGTGCTCGAACAGCACCGCCATGGCGGCCGCCCGGCCGCGCATCGGGTCAACGTTGCGCCCGCGGTGGCCGCGCGCCCGGCCCTCCTCCACGTCCCAGCGCTGCACCAGCGGCCCTTGGTAGGTCTCGATGTGGGTGATCACCGGATTGCCGGCATTGCAATCCACCAGCCAGCCGACCTGCTTCGGCTCGGCGACGTGCTCAGCCGATATGCTGATGTCGAATTCGAACCGATTCGGCTCGACGCACCGCGACAGCGTCAAGGCCACTTCGACGGGCTCGCCAACCCGGGCCTTGCCCCGGGCCGGGTCGGCCACGACGATCCGGTCATCCGCCTCCACTTGGTAGTCGAGGCTGGGCGGGTTGCGCCAGGATGACCGCAGCTCGAAGGTCAGGAAGCCATCCGGGGGATCCCTCGGGCCGCCGTCGTCGTAGGTGGGCGATTCCAGAACGTGGATGGTGACCTCGGGCGGGGCGCATTCCAACCGCACCGCAACCCGCCGCTCGACGCCGCCGGCGGCCACCGTGATGGTGGCGTCGTTAGTGCCGTGCTCGACGCAGTCGGCGTCCACTTGAAACGCCGCCGAGCCGTTGGCCGGAACGCTCAGGGAAGCGGGCGACACCGAAATCCAGTCCGCATCCGCGCGCACCGTGGCGGTGATGGCCGCCCCGCCGCTGTTGCTGACCCGCACCTCGCCGCCCTCGATGGCCGGGCGGCCAGCCTGGGCCTCCCCCCGCAACTCCGTCGGCGCCACCGAAAAGCTCACCGCCGACGAACCCCCGGCAGCGGCGGACCCTCCGCCCCCGCCGCCGCCGCATCCCGCCAAGGCCGCGGCGGCGAACGCTGCGGCGGCGAACGCCGGGAGGCGGTTGGGGATGGACCGGGCACGTTCACTGCGACCAGCGATGGGGACGCCGGTTCGGGCGCCGTCGCAAACCAAATGCGTCAATGTCATCTCCCTGATGAACCCAAGTGACTTCCGTGCGGCAAGAATATCACGCATCACCGTGCCAGCCCCAGACTGACTGACCGACTCTCTCCCTCAGGCTGCGAACCGCTGCTGACACGCCTTCCCCCTCACCGGCGGCGCACGGTGATCAGGGCGTCGCTCCCGGAATCGGACGGACTGTAGCCAGCCGCGTCCCTGGCCATGATGCGAACCGCCAATCGCGATTCACCCGCCACCGCGCCAACGAGCGCACCCGCCGTCATTTCGGTTTCCGGGGCCGGGCAATCCGCCGACGCGGCGACGCCACCGTCCGGAACGCCCGGCCACAGGGGCAGTACGGCCTGGCCCGTGCCATCCAGCCGAGCCCATCCCGAGTTGACGGCCGTTGTCGGGTGAAGGCTGCCGGCACCCTCCAGGCAGATGCGCACCCGCAGCCGGCCACTCGGCGGCCGTCCGTCCGCCACCACATCCAGATCAATCCGTTCGGCTTCCCATGCGGAACCGGGAGCAAGCAGCGAAACAACGGGGACGGGCGAATCGTGCGGCCGAGGGCCGTCGTCATCCACCACGGCCACCGACGCCCGCGCACGGTTCGGTTCGATCCTCATGCCGCGCGCCGGTTCCATGAGCGCAGCCGTCACCTCGCCCGCGCGGCCAGCCACGGCGTTGTCCAGGGTCGGCACCGAGAAGCGGACGTAGCCCGAGGCGGGCAGGGTGAGCCGCATGGGGCCGGCCCGGCCCGGCGCAACTGCGCCGCCGATCTCGACCGTCACGATGGCCGGCGCCGCCGGGGGCGGGTCGGCGGTTAGCGCGAAGCGGGCCGGCGCGCCTTCAAGGGCATGGGCCGCGGAGGCCAGCGACAGCAACGGCGCATCGACTGGCGCATCGTCGTCAACGATGCGCGCCGTCGCCGTCCCTCCGCCAGCCTCAAGACGATGGCCGTCACCCGGCAGCAGGGTGATCGTCAAAGCGCCATCCGGTTCGAACAAGCCGTCGTCCATGGTGTCAACCTGCACCACCGCCCGGCCCCGCGCATCAAGGGTGACGAGCCCCGTCGCCTCCTCGCTGCTGGGCAAGCGATCACCCGACAAGCGGTAGCCGACCCGCAGGCCAGGGGTTGGCGGGGTGGAGGCGACCACGAATTCGACGGTGCCGCCTTCAACGGTCCGCGGTCCCGAGGCGACCGCGACCGCAACGGCAGGCAACCGAACCGCTTGATCGCCCACGGCCCGAACCGCCACTTCAACCGAGTGGCCGGCTTGGTCGCGACGGTAGCCGTCCGTTGCCTCGGTGGCCGGAATGGATGCGGAAAAGCGGCCCGCGGCGTTTTGGGTGCGCACACTGACCAAGGCGATGCCGTCGGGGCCGATGAACTCGGTTCGCGGGCCCGCCTCGCCGGGCCGCAGGACATCCCCGGCGCGGGACGCGACCTCCAGCCGCACATGCAGGCCAGCCGGTTCGGGCGGATCCGCGGACAGCAGCTGGGGGGCGGGGCCGCCGCCGCCGACGGTGGGCGGGGCGGCCAAGCTCACGGTGGCGAAGCCGGGTTCCGATTCGAGGACTTGGATGCGGGCGCAGGCCTCCCCTGATCCGGCCAGTTGATAGAGGCCGTCCGGATCGTCTTCCAAGCATCCGGCGAGAATGCCATCGCTCTCAAACGGACTTTCGCCGTCGGCGCGCACGGCAAGCAGCGCAACCCCAGTTTGATCAATGGGCACGATTCGCCGCCAGGAGGAGGAGCTGGCCACCGTGGCGGCGATCGGTTGCGCCGGCACCGGCGTCGCGGACAGCAGGAACGCCGAGGCGCCGCCGCGGGCGACGGTCGGCGGCGCCGCGATGGACAAGGTCGGCAACGGAGTCTCAGGATTCTCAGCGTCCACCACGGCCACCCGGGCGCTGCCCCGCTCGGGGTCGGCCGCGTAGTGGCCGTCCGCAGCCGGGTCCGGCGGCTCCGCCAGCGTGGCGGTGACGTGCCCGGCGTCGCTGTCAACCGGGACGATGACCGCGAACTCGGCGAATCCCTGCGGAGGGGGGGGCAGCTGCAGCCGCTCGACTCTTGTGACGGCGCCGGACAAATTCAGCCGAACCGGCAACGCCGCAGCCGGCGGGTCGGCGGCGTAGGAGACGATGAATCCGGCGTGGGCGCCGACGCCGACCGCCGGCGGGCCGACCACCGACACCACCGGCACCACCGCGGCCGGTCCGCCCTGGTCCGTCACGGTGACGCGGGCGGAAGCGGGCGATCCCCTTCGGTAGTCGTCGCTGTCGAAAGTCTCGCCCAAAGCCAACGTGACCGCCCGGTCCCCGACCGCCGTGGGCACGCACAGATAGACCGCGCCCTCCGGGATCGAAAGGCCGGAATCGCGCAAGGCGGCGTACCGGTAAGCGGCGCCGTCGCCGCCGGTGTTGGCGGCATCGCAGCCGCCGTTGGCCGTCAGCGGCAGCAGGCGCTGCCGGTCGAGGTCGATGCCGGCCTCCCCCTCCGCGCGAATCAGCATGCGGACAGCAGGCGCTTCGGCCGATTCGTACTTGCGGTCGGCGGTGAGCAGAAAGTGCGCGTGGGTTCCGGCCGGCGCGCTGCCGGCAACGGGCCGGACGGAGAACCTCGGCGGCTGCGGCGGGGGGGGCGTGGTGGCGGGGTCGTCATCCTGCACCCGGACGTTCACCTGTCCCAAGGCGATTTGGTAGTCCGGGGGCGATGATCCCGACGCCTGGATGGTCGCCGTCAGCGTGCTGCCGCCCAGGTTCTCACCCGCATTACCCGTCTCACCGGTCTCCGGGTCGACCACCTCGACGCCCTCCGTGCCGATGGTCGCTTCAAGCGCCACGGTGCGCTGCTCGGGATCGTCGTAGGCGCTAAGGTACTGGCCACCGCTCTCCCGGATGACCACGGACACCGCAAGCGGCGACGGCGGCGGCGGCACCGCGGACAGCAAAAAGGGCGCGTGCGCCCCTTCGGTGATGGCCGGGGGCGCCGCGATGCGCAGCCGCGGCGGCGTGGCGGGCGTCTCGCCGTTGTCCCGAATCCGCACCTGCCTGGCGTCGGGGCCGGCAATGCGGTAGGGGTCGGCGTCATCGCGCAGGAGCCGCGCCCGCACCCAGCCGTCCGCGCCCCGCTCGCCGTCGTCGGCGATGGTCGGCACCGACAACTCAAGGTACCCGGCGGCCGGGATGGCCCCGCTTCTCAACCCGGTTTGTTCCGAAGCGACATGCCCCCCGCCGCGGGTGATGGCGATGCGGACGGGCAAATCGGCTGCAGGCGGCGGGTTCGCGCTCAGCAGGAACAGGGCCTGCCCGCCCTCGCCGATCTCGACCGGCGCCGTGAGCGCCACGGCCGGCTGCGGCAGCGGGGCGCCGTCGTCATCGACGATGCGGACCGTCGCCGACCGCAGGGACGCGGCCGCCGCGGGCCGGTAATCCGCACCGACGGGTTCCAGAACCGTCGCCGTCACCGAGGCGCCGGCGCCCCGCTCAGCGTCCTCCGGGATGAGGACCTCCAGCAGGCCCCAGCCGCTGTCGCTGACGGTCACCGGGCAGTTGCGGCCGCTGCAGTCGCTGGGCAGGGTCAGCGACGCCCCGCCGCCGGGAGCGACCCGAACCGTCACCGTGGCGCTCCCGCCGCGTTCAGGCACCGGGTCGGCAAAGAGCAGGAAGCGCGCCCGCTGGCCTTCGAAGGCCGAATCGGGCGCCCGAATGCTGACCCTCGGCAGGATGGGCGTCGTGCCGTCGCCATCCCCCCCGGCGATCCGCACCGCCGCTAGGCCATGCCGCTCGGACACCCGGTAGGCGCCGTCGGCGCTGCCCACGATCGCGGCGCTGACCAAGCCCGCCTCGACGCCCTCCTCCAGCGTGCCGGCGAACGACACGGTGGCCAGCCCGTCCTCCCAGATTTCGACCATCGGCGACTCGCTATCGAGAAGCCGCGGCTCGATGGTCCCCGCCCCGCCCGTCTGGTGGAAGCGCAACGGCGCTGGCGCCTCTTCATCCTCTTCCTCAATGACCCGGATGCCGGTCTGGCCGAAGCGCAGGGGCACCTCGATGGACCCGCCAGGCGGCGGGGGCGGATTGACCGACACGATGAAGGCCGACTCAACGCCAGTGCGGGCGACCGGCGGCGCGACGATGCTGAGGTTCGGATGGGGATCCGGCGCATCGGGCCAATCGTCGTCCAGCACAACCACTTGGACCGCGGCCGCGTTGCGGCTCACCCGGTAGGCGCCGATGCCGCTGGGCAGCGCCTCCACCACCGTTATCCGATCCGGCTGGGCGACTTCGTCGTCCTCGGTCGCCAAGGGCAGCTGCGCGAAGCCGTCACGCCCCAAGGTCAGGGTGCGGGACTCCTCGCCCAATTGGGTGCGCACCGCCACCTCGACGGCGAGCGGTTCCCTAGGCAGCGGCGAAGCCGAAAGAATGACCGCCGCGGTCGCCCCCTCAGCCACCGACCGCGGCGCGGCAAGGCTGACCACCGGAAGGTCGGTCCGGCCGCTGCCGTCCCGGACTTGCACGGTGGCGGCGCCAGCGGTTCGGGACGCCCGGTAGCTGTGGCCGTCGCCGATGAGCGCCGCTCGGATCTGCCCGTCGGCGCCGATGCCGGAGTTCTCCGTTGCAACCAGAAAATGCGCGTATCCGGAAGGGCCCACGGCCAGGCTTCTGCGCCCCAAGTCGGCTTCCGGGACGCCGGCGCCGACTTGGGAGAGGTGCATCAGCACATCGAGGCGATGCGCCGGCGGCGGGTCAACGGAGACGATGAACGGCACCCAGGCGCCCTTGGCGGCGACCGGCGGGCCGATGATGCTCGCGACGGCCGTTTCCGCGCGGGCCGAGGCAAACGGCATGGCCGCCAGCGCCAACCATGCGCCGACAGCCAGAGCGGCCACCGAAAACCCGCACGGGCTCCGGGGGGCGAGACGAGCGGGGATCATGTTTCGCCGCCCAGCGCGGCGCCGGGCGCCCCAAGCTCCAGCTCAGCCGGGTCGTCGCTCCCGCCAGGCATGCCCAACAGAACGGTTTCGCTCTCGATGCCGGTCTCACGGACGCGGATGACGCGAACCCCGGGCAGCTCCGCCTCCCCAAAATCCTCCTCAGGCAGCGGCTCCGGCACCATGACCTCGTCCCAGCGCACCGGCAGGTCAAAGCCGTCGTAATCCAGGAAGGATGGCGGGGCGATGCTGCGCGTGGTCAGGATGATGTTGCCGGACGTGGCCGCCAGGGCGATGCGCCGCGCATCCCTAGGCCCCACCTCAAGGGTGTAGCTGTCGCTCCGGGGCAGCCCAGCCATTGCGCCAACGCCGTTCTGGCCCACCTCGCCCAGTCCCTCCAAGAGGCCGGCCCGGGCCGGGAAGCGGTCCAAGGTGAGGGTGGTGGAGCCCACCGCCAGCACCCGCACGTCCTCGACGATGGCGTGCGCGGCCAATTCGCCGCCGGCGGCGTCAGCGGCGGCGACCAGGATGACATCCACATGGTCGCCGGGGTAAATGATGTTGGCGCTGGTGGTGGCCGGGTCAACGCTTATCGTGACCGCCCGCATTCCCGGCCCCAGCACGGCGCCGATGAAGCCGGGGCCGCCCGGCACGATGATGCCGTCCCAGGAGATGGGCGCCCCCGCCGCAAAGGCCCGGCGCGTCACCGAGCCCAGAATCGCCTCCAGCGAAACGATGCCGTCGAGAATGAACAACTCGAGATCCACCTCATCGTGCCATTCCCGCCACTCCACAATGCCCGACACCAGCATGATGCCGGGCTCCAGGGGCCGGGTGGCCACCAGCACCTTGGGCTGAACGGGCGCATCCGGTTCGAGGGTGGGGGCGGGTGGCGGAGCGGCCTCGGGCGCCGGAGCGGGTTGCGCCGCCGCTACGGAAGGGGGGGGGGCGGCAGGTTGAGCCGCCTGCTCCGGGAGGATGAGCCGCACGCCGAACCAAGCCAGCAGGGCAATCGCCACCGCGACGGCCCCGCTGACGGCTCGGGCCCGCCAGAACGGCAGGCTGTGCCGCAAGTCGCTAAGCGCCATGGCCGCAATCCTCAAGCATCAGGCTCAAGCCCCGCCCAAGGCCAGCGCCCGGGCCGCCAGCAGCGTTGCCGCCGGCGGCGCCATGGCCCAGGCGAACGGCAGGCCGCGGGTGCGGAAGTCGCCGCCGGGCCGGGCCAGGGCAATCAGGATGAGCGCCAACCCCAGCGCCGCCGTGCCCAGCAGCCATAGGCCCAAGTCCCGCGGCCCCATCCACAGCGCCAAGACGCCCAGCAGCTTGCCGTCGCCGGCGCCCAGCCAACCCAGGAGGTAGGCCACGTAGCCCACGCCCAGCGCCCCGGCCCCGCAGGCCAGCGCCTGCCAAGCTGCGGCGCCCATCGCCTCGGGCGCCAGCAACGCGGCCAGCAGCCACAGCGCCGCCAAGCCAACCACCAAGCCGTGGGATATCTCCCGGCGCTTGGCGTCCGGGTAGAGGGTGGCGGCGGCAACCGCGGCCCCGCCAAGCAGGGCGGCGGCGCCGATCCAAGACGCATTCTCCAACATCCCGGCGAACTACCTTTCCAATCGCCATCCAGAACCGCCCAACAGGAGTGGTTCAAACCGCTTGCGAATTCAGGCCAAAAGTCCGCCGGGGCCAGTGCCGACCTACCCCGTAGCTTTCGATGCAGTGAGGGAAGCCGCTTTCGCCATGTCCGTAGCTAGCTCTTCGAACAGTGTGTTGAACGAGCCGCCCAGCGAGGCCACCCCAACGCCTACAATCGCGATGACGGCCACCACAATCAGCGCATACTCCACGGTGCTCACGCCGGAGGTCGCGACCAAATAGTCCCGGAGCTTCCGCCATTGCAACTTGATGGTTTCCATAACAGTTCTCCCAAGTTATTCCAAACCGACTATGCAGGACAATGCGGGATCATCATTCTTCGATTGCCCCATGCCGATATCCGTAATTTACTCCACATACGTGCTGTATGCAATGTACCGCAATCGGAACCGATTGACCGGCACCGGCAAGGCGGTTTTCCGGCCTTCTGAGCGGTCAAGGGTGTCGAGGCGACAACCGCATGGCTGCGGTCATCGGGTCAGCCCTTTGGGTTTTTCCGCCCACGAGTGTTGTTGGGCCGGGCTTGCCAAGTAAGCAAGAAACGAAGGGATGGGGGATAGCAAACTGCCGTCCGGGCTTTTGGCTAGCAATCCGCATTGCATCGCTTCGGTCAAGAATGTGCTGGCCTGATCGATGGTCGCCGCTCGTTCCTTGACCAACAAGCGAATGGCGTCGTCAATGCGGGTCGGCCCGTTGGCGGCGATTAAATGTTGCGCCAGCAGCTTGGCGTGGCCTTCATATGTCAGGCTGATGGACTCTAGCGATTCGATGCGGCCCTCGTAATACGAGCGGCGCATTTGGTCGCCGTCGCTCAATACGGCCGCAATGTCTATTTGTGCGGCATTGACATGTCCTTGCGATTCGATTGTCGGACGCGCCGCTGACAACACGGCATTCAGGTACACGGTCAAGTGTTGTGGCCAACCGTTGGACCGGCTGACGATTTGTTGTTCCAGTTGGCCGGATTGACGTAAGTCGAATTGGCGGAACGCCCTGTTGACGGCCATTTGGGTTTCGTTGTCACTCAAGCCCGCGAGTTTGAATTTTCGTTTGGATGAGGGTCTCGACACGCCTACTTTTCTCAGAACTTGTGTGGTGTCGGGCAGTCCGAAGGCGCAGAAGATGATCGGTAAGTTCACCATGCCTTGGTGAATTGACGACAGTGTGGACATGTTGGAATTGGGATGCGTAGGATCGATGTGCTGGGCTTCGTCGATCAACAGCACGATGTTCCACCCGTCCCATTGGCTTCCCCGGATGAGGGGCAGTTCAGTGATGGACGTTGGTTGGTTTGCTTGGGTTTTGGCCCCGATGCCAAGCCCAAAGGCCGAAAAACCCCGCTCGTCGATGTCTTTGAGTTTTTCGAATGTCCATTCAACGGGTTGGATTTGAACAAACTTGGCGAACAGTGTTCGGGCTAGTTCGATTTGTTCGTTTCGGGGTGCTTGCAAGGCTTGTTGGGCGAGCTTTCGAGCTATTGCATCATCGACGGCTCGCATGATTTCGGCCGGTGACGTGGCGTTGGCGCCGTCCAGCACGACGGGCAGCCATTCGCGTCCACTTTGCGCCGGATAACGGTTGAGTTCGGCGACATATTGCATCAGCAGGGCGGATTTGCCGCATCCCGGTGGCCCTTCCACCACAATGGTGGCATTGCTCTTGCGCCCGC
Source organism: Gammaproteobacteria bacterium (assembly GCA_028820495.1). GTDB lineage: Bacteria > Pseudomonadota > Gammaproteobacteria > Pseudomonadales > Azotimanducaceae > Azophilus. The sequence goes on along the minus strand of JAPPIX010000410.1, from coordinate 340 downwards.
TTGCCAGCTTGCGGACCGATTGCCGAAATGCGTTGATTTGGTCGTTACGACCCGAAAAGAACGGAACGCCCAAGCCCGTTATCTCACTTCGGTCTTGGTCGCCCAAAAACTCATCCAAGCCGGTGGCGTCCTGTGGTCTTAGCTTGCCGTCATCGGCATATGGCTCGGTCCAAATTGTCATGGCGGCGTGACGGTTGGACATGGGTGTGGCGGCATCATACCACGGCGCCGCAAGGCGGTTTTCCGGCCTTCTGAGCGGTTTTAGCCGTTCGGGCGAACCGCATGGCCTCGGGCCGGGGCGCTCTCAGATGCGAAAAAGCCCGCCGAAGCGGGCCTTTCC
>JAPPIX010000054.1 GCA_028820495.1 Gammaproteobacteria bacterium | reverse complement strand
CCAGGCCCCGGCCGGTTCCGGCAAGACCTCGCTGCTGGTCAGCCGCTTCGCGGCGTTGTTGACCGGGGTCGAACGGCCCGAGCAGATTCTGGCCATCACCTTCACCCGCAAGGCCGCCGCCGAAATGCGCCAGCGGGTTCTGTCGCTGCTCGACGATGACCAGGGCCCCACCGCCGCAGCGATCCGCGCCCGGGATGAAACCCTAGGCTGGCACCTGGCCGCCAATCCGTCCCGCTTGCAGGTTCAGACCATCGACAGCTTCGCCATGTCCTTGACCGGACGGCTGCCACTCGCGTCGGGGTTCGACCGGCGCACTGAACTGGTCGAGGACGGCTCGCCCCTCTACGAAGCCGCCGCCAACGATGTTCTCAACCGGCTCTTCGATGACGACCCGCTGAGTGCCGAGATCGCCCGATTTCTAGCGCTGAACGGCAACGATGCCGGCAAGGCCCGCCGCCTACTCATCGAGATGCTGGGGCGCCGGGACCAATGGCTGGACGCGGTCACGGCCATAGTGGCCGACCGGCAGGCCGCCCGGAGGCTGCTGGAACAGAGCGTTCAAGCGCTTATCCAAACCGCCATTGACGGCATGGAACAGGCGGTGCCGACGATGCTACGCCATGAACTGGCTTGGATGGTCAAGTTCGCCGCCCCTCCGGAGGATTCATCAGCGACGGCGTTCTGGGCAGCGGCCGGCGCCCTGTGCCTGACCAAGGCGGGGGAGTTCCGCAAGCGGCTGACCCAACGCGAGGGCTTCCCGCCCCACTGCCAGGACGAAAAGGAACGAGCGCTCGACACCATCCGCATGCTTCAGGCGCGTGGCTTGGCGTCCCGCCTAGTCACCATGACCCGCTTGCCCGATCCGACGTTCACCGACGAGCAAATCGACGACTTGCTGGCGGTCTGCTCGGTGCTCGTGCTGGCGGTGGGCGACCTCTCCAAGGGGATGCGCAGCGAGCGATGCACGGACTTCACCGAACTCAACCTCGCCGCCCGCCGGGCGCTCCGCTCTGCCGATGGCGGGCCTACTGAACTGGCCTTGGCCCTCGACTACCGCATCCGACACATCCTGATCGACGAGTTCCAGGACACCTCCATCGCCCAAGTGGAACTGCTGGAGCTGTTGGTGGAGGGCTGGAGCGGCGCGGGCGACGTCAGCTTATATGCCGTGGGCGATCCCAAGCAGTCGATCTACCGCTTCAGGGACGCGGACGTAAGCCTCTTCTACCGCGCCGAAGGCGAAGGCATCAATGCGGTGGCTCTCGATCCCCTGCGGCTGACGGCCAACTTCCGCTCCGCTCCGGGGCTGGTGGATTGGTTCAACGCCACCTTCGCACCCATCATGGGCGACCAAAGCGACCCGCTGGCCGGCCGGGTGCCCTACGGCCATTCGACTGCCGAAGCCGCGGGCGAAGGCGGCGCCGAAGTGCGGCTGTTTGCCGAGCACGACCAAGAGATCGAGGCGCTCATCGCCCACTTCAAGAAACTGGCCGGCGATGATCCCGAGGCCTCCATCGCCTTGCTGGTGCGCAGCCGCAACCATCTTGGAACGATCATCAGGTCCCTGCGCCGGGCGAACATCGCCTGGCAGGCTACCGACATCGATCCCCTCGCTGAGACGCCCGCAGTGATGGACCTGCTGTCGCTGGCCAGCGCCCTATCCGATCCCACCGATAGGCTGGCTTGGCTCAGCATCCTGCGCGCACCCTGGGTGGGCCTCGACCTCCCTGATCTGGAGCGGGCCTCCGAGCTTGACGCATTCGACCCGGCTTCGCTCGACAGGCTGGCAGCGGAATTGGATCCATCAAGCGCTCAGCGATTGCAACGGCTCATCGGCGCTCTGCAACGCTGGCTGCCCCGGCGCTACGAACGCCCGCCGCGCTCCAGCCTCGAAGCCATCTGGCTGGAGTGCGGCGCACCTGCCGCCTATGCCGGCGTCGACGCCATAGACCAAGCCGAACGCCTGCTCGAACTGGTCGATCAACTCGGCGCCGACGGCTGGGATGCGCAACAACTGCGCACCCGCGCCGAGCAACTCTTCGCTGCCGACAGCGCCCCCGCCCAATTGCAGATCATGACCATCCACAAGGCCAAGGGGCTGGAGTTCGACCATGTGCTGCTGCCCTGCCTGAATCGCAGCACCCGCGCCGGGGATGCCCCGCTGCTCCGCTGGCGCATGGCCGACCACGGCATCCTGATGGCAGTAAAGGACTCCGGCAGCCTCTACCAGTGGCTCGGCGATGAGGACAAGGACCGCGACCGCAACGAGCTGCAGCGCCTGCTGTACGTTGCCTGCACCCGCGCAAAGCGCAGCCTGCTGCTCACCGCGGTCAAGGGAGAGCAAGCGCCTCGGGCCAACTCGCTGCTGGCGCTGCTCTGGCCGACTCTGGAAGGCGCGGCACCGGAACCGGCCACTGAGGATACGGCCAATCCGGCACCAGCGATCCGCCACGTCCTCCATCGATTGCCTGCGGGCTTCAGGTGGCATCCGCCCCAGCCCGAACCTCTGCCACTCTCCCCTGCCGAGCAGCACCCACCAGCCGCCCCCTCGGATCCCATCAGCGACCGCCGCGAAGTGATCCTGGGCAACCTGATCCACGACTGGCTGCGCCGCCTTGGCGAGCGCCCCCTGCCTGAAGACGCTGACGCCTGGGCCGCGGCACAGCGCCCGGCCTGGGAGCGCCAACTCCGCGCCGCGGGCCTTGCGGACGCCGACTTGGACGCGGGTCTGAACGAAGCGGCCCGGCAACTGACCGGCGTGCTCACCGACGAGATCGGCCGCTGGCTGCTCGCGCCCCACGAAGGTGCCGCTTCGGAATACGGCGTCACCGGCATGCTGGACGGCGTCCTGACATCCGCCTTCTTCGACCGTACCTTCGAGACCGACGGCGTTCGCTGGATCATCGACTACAAGACCGGCCGTGCGGACGACGAAGCATCCGCCGCCGCCCGCTACCGCCCGCAACTCGCCCGCTACCGCTCACTGGCCGAAAGCCTGTTTGAGGCGCCGATCAAAACAGCGCTGTACCTGACGGCCATCCCAAGGCTCATCAACGTGTAGCAGCTACTCTTGGAGTCCTTCGCGAAAACAAATTGCACTCTATCCTTGCTTTTTTAAATACATGCTTTAGATTTACAAGGATGATTCCCCGCCGCACCAGCCAAATCCTGGAGACCGCACTACGCCGCCAAGCGGCGGTGGCGCTGATTGGCGCTCGTCAAGTCGGCAAGACGACCTTGGCGCTTGATATCGCTGAACGCACCCAAGGGCTGTACCTTGACTTGGAATCTCGGGCCGACCGGCAGCGGTTAGCGGAACCTGCCCTATTTCTGGCCGAACATAGCGACCGGCTGGTCGTCCTTGATGAGATTCACCGTGCGCCCGGCTTGTTTCCGGAGCTGCGAGGCATCATTGATCGCGGACGCCGAGCTGGCCGGCGCACCGGACGCTTCCTGATACTAGGCTCCGCCTCCATGGACCTGTTGCGGCAATCCGGCGAAAGCTTGGCCGGGCGCATCGAATTGGTGCCCTTGCACGCGTTGGACGTGCTCGAAGTTGAGCCCGACACGGCATCCGCCAACACGCATTGGGTGCGCGGTGGCTTTCCCGACAGCCTGCTGGCCGCCAGCGCCGAGGCCTCAGCTGCGTTTCGGCGCAATCTCCTCCGCACTTACCTGGATCGCGACATCAGTGAATTCACCGGTCGGCGCGTGCCCGCCGAAACACTGGAACGACTTTGGACCATGTTGGCGCACGGACAAGGGACGCTCCTGAACGCGGCCAAGCTCGCCGCCAGTCTAGGGATCAGCAGCCCCACGGTAACGGGCTACATCGACCTGCTTGTGGACCTCCTGCTGGTGCGCCGCCTTCGCCCCTACCACGCCAACGTCAAGAAGCGCTTGGTCAAGTCGCCCAAGACCTACGTGCGGGACAGCGGCATCACCCACGCGCTGCTCGGCATTGAAGACTACACCGCGCTCGCGGGGCATCCGGTGGCAGGGGCCAGTTGGGAAGGCTTCGTGATCGAGAATCTGCTCGCCGCCGCCCCACTCGGCACGGTCGCCAGCTTCTATCGAACCCAAGCTAACGCCGAGATCGATCTGCTGCTTGAGCTGCCCGGCCAAGCCGCACCCTGGGCCGTGGAAATCAAGCTGGGCTTGGCACCCTCTCTCGGCCGCGGATTCCACAATGCAAGGCAGGACATCCGTCCCGCCAAGTCCTTCGTTGTCTATTCCGGCACCGAGCGTTACCCGCTGGCCACCGACGTTGAAGCCATCGGCCTGATGGATTTGGCCCGGCTGTTGGCCAGTCACTAAGCTAGAAAACAGGTGTTGCCATCGCTGCAAAACCCTGTACCATGCGCCGCCATGCTGAATGACAAGCAATACTTTTGGGTCCGCTACTTTGGTCGCTTCACCGTGACCTAGCCCCCTTTTGTCAATCGCATGAACGGAAGGTGGCCAGACCGGGTGCCTTCCCCGAGAAGGCCCCGCCAAAGGATGAGCGGGGTTTTTTTTGCCCGAGAGGAAGGTGGCGGGCGAGGAGGCTTGAACCGTGACTGAATTGGAGAACATCAACGTGGAGGGGCTGCAAGTGCTGATGACCCCGGAACGGCTCAAAGGCCAGTGGCCGGCGTCCAAGGCGGCGCAGGCCAGCGTGGGGCGGGCGCGGCAGGCGGTCAACGCGGTGCTGAACCGGGATGATCCCCGGCTGCTCGTGGTGGTTGGCCCCTGCTCAATTCACGATGCGCAAGCGGCCAAGGACTACGGGGAACGCTTGGCGGCGCTGAGCCACGAAGTGGAAGACGCCCTGCTGCTGGTGATGCGCGCCTACTTCGAGAAGCCGCGCACCACCGTCGGCTGGAAGGGGTTGATCAACGACCCCTACCTCGACGACTCCTTCCGCGTGGCCGACGGCCTGCAAATCGCCCGCCGCCTGCTGCTCGAACTCGCCGAACTCGGGCTGCCCCTTAGCACCGAAGCGCTGGACCCAATCACCCCGCAATATCTCCAGGACCTGATCAGTTGGTCGGCCATCGGCGCGCGCACCTCGGAATCCCAAACCCATCGCGAAATGGCTTCGGGCCTCAGTTCGGCGGTTGGCTTCAAGAACAGCACCGACGGCTCACTTGATGCCGCGATCAACGCCTTGGGCTCGGTGGCCGAGCCGCACCGCTTCCTCGGCATCAATCCGGCCGGTCAAGTGGCCGTCATTGAGACTCGAGGCAACCCCAACGCCCACATGGTGCTGCGCGGCGGCACCAATGGCACCAACTACGACCCTGCCAGCATCAGCGCCTGCGAAGCGGCGATGCGCAGCGCCGGGCTGAGGCCGACCATCATGGTGGATTGCAGCCACGCCAACTCCGGGAAGGACCCAGCCGCTCAACCCGCAGTGGCCCGCGATGTGCTCGGCCAAGTTCGGGAAGGCAACGGATCGATCGTCGGCATCATGCTGGAGAGCCACATCCACAGCGGCAACCAGCGCATTCCCGACAACCTGGACGAACTGCGCTATGGCGTCTCGGTCACCGACGGTTGCATCGACTGGCCCACCACCGAGGCGCTGCTTCGCGAAGCCGCCGATACCCTGAGACCGACTCTCAGCCGCCGAGTCGCCTAGCGATAATAGGCGTTTTCCGTGATGCTGTGGTCGGTGACGTCGCGAATCGCGGCAAGGTCAGGAATCTGCGCCAAGAGGGTGCTCTCGACGCTTTGCTTCAGGGTGATGTCCACTGCGGCGCAGCCTTGGCAGCCGCCGCCGAACTGCAGCACGGCGGTGTTGTCCTCCAGCAATTCCACGAGGGTGACCATGCCGCCGTGGGCCGCGAGGCCTGGGTTGATCTCGTTGTAAAGCACGTAGTTGATGCGGTCCTCCAGGGGCGAGTCCCCATCGACGCTGGGCACCCGGGCGTTGGGCGCCTTGATGGTGAGCTGGCCGCCCATGCGGTCCTCCTGGAAGTCCACCACCGCATCGACCAGGTAGCTTTCGCTGCGCGCCTCGATCCAAGCCCGAAAGCCGCCGTACTCGTAGGGCATGTCATCGTCCTGCGCCTCGCTGGGCCGGCAGTAGGCGATGCAGGTCTCCGCATGGGGGGTGCCCGGCTGGGCGACAAACACCCGGATGCCAACATCGTCATCCTCCTGCTTGGCCAGCAGCTCCCGCAAATACTCCTGCGCCTTCTGAGAGATATCGATCATGTCCATTCCCGACCAATTCAGTCGGGTATAGTAAACGCTCTGGCCCGCCGGGCCAAGGACTGAACGGCACCGCCTTCCATGATGAGCCCAACGCAATGACCGGCGGCGAGTTGTTGTCCACTCAATGAACAGGGTATCTTCCGAACCTTCCTGGGAGTTTCCACCCCGGCTTGCCGGGGCGCAATGCCCGTTTCAGGCGGGCTCCCGGAGCGAGGGCATCTTGCCCTCGATTGGGTCGATGGAAGGTGCCTTCCATCGCCAGGCTGAAAACTTGTTCCATGGAGAGGCCTGACAACAGTGAGACTCTATAAATTGCCGGTGGCATCGTCACTGTCCAACGAGCGGCCTTGGCTCTTGGCGGCAACGCTCTGCTTGGGGCTGGCAGCCTGCGCCGAACCCTCGGACGAGGCCACCACCGTTGAGCCGGCCACTGACGAGGCGGCTGCATTGGAGGCCCCGGCTTCGGTGTCGAATCCGTCGCGCAACGCCTACTTTGGCGATCTGCACGTCCACACGCGGTATTCCTTCGACGCCTTCCTGTTCGGGACGGTGGCCACGCCCGACGAAGCCTATCGCTTCGCCCAAGGCGAGCCCCTCTCCCACCCGTCCGGCTTCGACATGCAACTGTCGCAGCCACTCGATTTCTACGCGGTCACCGACCACGCGATGTTCCTTGGCATGCTGCCGGAGATGTCCGACCCGTCCACCGAGATTTCAAAGACCGAGTTCGCAGCGCCCTTTGCGGCAGCCCAGACCGTGGAAGAGAGAACCGACGCATTTCAGGGCATACGCGATTACATGACCCCCGAAACCCACGGGGAGGTGCTTGACAAGGGCATCGTGCGCTCGGCCTGGGCGGAGATCGTGGCGTCAGCCAACCGGAACTACCAGCCGGGGCGCTTCACCACCTTCGTCGCCTATGAGTACACCGCTGCCCCTGACGCGCAAAACCTGCACCGCAACCTGATCTTCCGTGGCGACAGCGCCCCGGGCATGCCCTTCTCGCGACTGGACTCCCAGAATCCAGAGCAGCTCTGGCAATGGATGGACGACATTCGCGCTCAAGGCTATGAGGCGCTCGCCATCCCCCACAACAGCAACGGCTCCAACGGCCAGATGTTCAAGCCGGCCACCTACGGCAACGCCCCCCTAGACGCCACCTATGCGGAACAGCGCATGCGCAACGAGCCGCTGATGGAGGTAACCCAGATCAAGGGCACGTCCGATACCCATCCACTGCTCTCGCCAAACGATGAGTGGGCGGATTTCGAGATCATGCCGTTCCGCATCGCCACCCAAGTCATCAGCAACGTCTCCGGCAGCTATGCTAGAGAGGCACTCCTGCGTGGCATCGCCTTGGAGCAGGATCAGGGCTTCAATCCCTTCAGGTTCGGTTTGGCGGGCGCCAGCGACACCCACAACGCCTCCTACGCGGGGGATGAATCGGAGTTCTACAGCAAGGTGGGACTGCTGGACAGCTCCCCGGTGCTGCGCGGCGCCGTCGCCCAGGATGCCCAGCCCGGAGAGGCCCCCCTGGACGTGCATCCCTGCCCGGAAGCCGTGCCCAGCGCGGTAGCGGGCGAGTCGAGCCTACCGGCGCCGAAGATCTGGTGCGGGGCGGATGCGGACCGGTTCCGGGAGACCTACTACACTTTCTGGAGCGCGTCCGGGCTAACGGGCGCCTGGGCGGAGCAAAACACCCGTGAGTCCATCTATGACGCCTTCCGCCGCAAGGAGACCTTTGCCACCAGCGGCCCCCGCATCCGGGTGCGCTTCTTCGGCGGCTACGGCCTCGATGGCGTGGCGGTCAACGCGCAAGACGTGGTGGCGCAGGCGGACGCCATCGGGGTGCCGATGGGGGGCGACATCGCAGGCCGCAGCGAGGCGGTGCCGACCTTTCTCGTCTGGGCAGCGCGGGACGCTCACAGCGCACCCCTGCAGCGGGCCCAAATCATCAAGGGCTGGACCGAGGACGGGGTCACCCAGGAACAGGTATTCGACGTGGCCTGCTCCGACGGCCTCAAGGTCGACCCCGAGACCCACCGCTGCCCGGACAACGGCGCCACGGTCAACTTGGCCAACTGCGCCGTCTCGGAGGACCGCGGCGCCGCCGAACTTGCCGCCGCTTGGCAAGACCCAACGTTCGACGCCGCCCAGCGCGCCGTTTACTACGTGCGGGTGCTGGAGAACCCCACCTGCCGCTGGTCAACCTGGGATGCGCTGCGCACCGGCGTCGCCCCCCGCCCCGACCTCCACGCCACCATCCAGGAACGCGCCTGGAGTTCGCCAATCTGGTACGCGCCGGCGGGCAGCGGCGCCTCCCAACCCTAGGCGTGCCCACTCGCCCAACATGAATCCCATTCAGGTTGGCGAGTTGAAATCCGGCTCGCACCGTAGCGGTGCCTGTCTATACTCGCCCAGCAATTCGGCTTGATGGCCCCACGGCCGACCGATGGCTCGGCCACCTTCGACCATGTCCCAAACGTCACTGCAAACGCTGCTGCGCCAACGCATCCTGGTGCTCGACGGCGCCTACGGCACCTTGCTGCAGGCCCAAGGCTTGAGCGAGGACGACTATCGGGGCGAGCGGCTGCGCGGCCACCAACATGCCATCAAGGGCAACTACGATGCGCTCTGCCTGACCCAACCCCACTTGATCGCCGAAGCCCACCGGAGCTATCTGGAGGCTGGCGCGGACATCATCAAGACCAACTCCTTCACCGCGACGGAAATCTCCCAAGCCGACTACGGGCTGGCGGAACAGGCTGTGGCCATGAACCGGGCGGCGGCGGAAATCGCTTGCCAAGCGGCGCAGGCCTACGCTACCGAAGAACGGCCTCGGTTCGCCGCGGGCGTGCTCGGCCCGACTAACGTCACCGCCAGCCTGTCGCCGAACGTCAATGATCCGGGGCAGCGCGACGCAACCTTTGCGCAACTGTTCGCGGCCTACGAGGCGGCTGCGGAAGCCCTGATCGGCGGCGGCGTTGACCTGATCCTGATCGAGACCATCTTCGACACCCTGAACGCCAAGGCCGCGGTGGCGGCGGCGCGGGCCGCCATGGGGCGACAGGGGCACGAATTGCCGCTCATCGTCTCGGGCACCATCACCGACGCCAGCGGACGCACCCTGTCCGGCCAGACTGCGGAGGCGTTCTGGCACTCGCTGGCCCATGCCCGGCCCGCCGCCATCGGCTTCAACTGCGCCTTGGGCGCGGCGCAACTGCGGCCCTACGTCGAGCGCTTGGGAAAGGTCGCGGACGTGCCCATCACCGTGCATCCCAACGCCGGGCTGCCGAACGCCTTCGGCGGCTACGACCAGACGCCCGATGACATGGCGGCGGCCTTGGGCGAGTTCGCGCACAGTGGCTTCGTCAACTTGGTTGGCGGCTGCTGCGGCACCACGCCAGACCACATCGAGGCCATCCGCGATGCCGTCGCATCCCAAGCGCCGCGGGCAATCCCAGCGGCCAAGCCGGGGCTCAAGGCGTCTGGACTGGAGCCGTTGACCGTCGATGAGGACTCGCTGTTCGTCAATGTCGGCGAACGCACCAACGTCACCGGCTCCGCCCGCTTCGCCCGTCTGATTCGCGACGACGACTTTGAAGCCGCCGTCGAAGTGGCCCGCCAGCAGGTCGAGGCCGGCGCCCAGATGGTCGACGTCAACATGGACGAAGGCATGCTCGACTCCAAGGCCGCCATGGTTCGCTTCCTGAACCTGATCGCCGCCGAGCCGGACATCGCCCGGGTGCCGGTGATGATCGATTCGAGCCGCTGGGAGGTCATCGAAGCTGGCCTTGAATGCGTGCAGGGCAAGTCCGTCGTCAACTCCATCAGCCTCAAGGAGGGTGAGCCCGCCTTCCTCGACGCGGCCCGCCGCTGCCAAGCCCACGGCGCGGCGGTCATCGTCATGGCGTTCGACGAATCCGGCCAGGCCGACACCCTGGAGCGCAAGATCGAAGTCTGCGCCCGCAGCTACCGAGTCCTGGTCGAGCAGGCGGGCTTCGACCCGGAGGACATCATCTTCGATCCCAACATCTTCGCCATCGGCACGGGGATCGACGAGCACCGCAACTACGCCGTGGACTTCATCGAAGCCTGCCGCTGGATTCGCGCCAACCTGCCCGGGGCCAAGACCTCCGGCGGGGTCAGCAACGTTTCCTTCGCCTTTCGCGGCAACAACCCGGTGCGCGAGGCCATCCACAGCGTGTTCCTCTTCCACGCCATTGAAGCCGGCCTGACCATGGGCATCGTCAACGCCGGCCAACTCGGCATCTACGCCGACCTCCCCGCCGAGCTGCGGGAGCGGGTCGAGGACTTGGTGCTGAACCGCCGCCCGGACGCCACCGAGCGCCTGCTGGAGATCGCCGAGCGCTACGGCGGGCGCGCCAAGGCGGCCACCGTGGAGGATTCCGAGTGGCGGGCGCTGCCGGTTGAGCAGCGGCTCGGCCACGCCCTGGTCAACGGCATCACCAAGCACATCATCGAAGACACCGAAGAGGCCCGGCTCGCCGCCGCCAAGCCCATCGAAGTCATCGAAGGCCCGTTGATGGACGGCATGAACCGGGTCGGCGACCTGTTCGGCTCCGGCAAGATGTTTCTCCCGCAGGTGGTGAAGAGCGCCCGGGTGATGAAACAGGCGGTGGCCCACCTGACCCCCTTCATCGAAGCGGAAAAGGACGCCCGGGCGAGCGCCAAGGGCGTCATCGTCATGGCTACCGTGAAGGGCGACGTCCACGACATCGGCAAGAACATCGTCGGCGTGGTGCTGCAGTGCAACAACTTCG
>JAPPIX010000134.1 GCA_028820495.1 Gammaproteobacteria bacterium | reverse complement strand
ACGAACAGGGTGAACAGGGTGCCGAGCAACATGCCCGCCACCAGCACGATGCCGATGCTGTTGCGGGCTTCGGCGCCGGGTCCGGTGACGAACACCAACGGCATGTGGCCCATCACGGTGGCGCCGGCGGTCATCAACACCGGGCGCAGGCGAGTCTCGGCGGCGCCCTTGATGGCTTCGAGCTTGGCCAGCCCCTGCGCTTGCAACTGGCGGGCGAATTCGACGATCAGGATGGCGTTCTTGGAGATCAGCCCGACCAGGGTGATGAGGCCGATCTGGGTGTAGGTGTTGATGGTGGTCAGGTCCAGGTAGGTGAACAGCAGGGCACTTGACAGCGCCAGCGGGGCGGAGCCGAGCAGCACCACCAAGGGATCGCGGAAGCTGTTGAACTGCACGGCCAACGCCATGAACACGAAGGCCAGCGAGATGCCGAGCACGCCGAGCAGGGTGCTGCCCTCCTGGCGCAACTGGCGGGACTCGCCGGCGTAGTCGATGGCGTAGTGGGGCGGCAGGAGCTCAGCGGCCAGCGATTCCATGGCCTGCAGCCCCTCCTCCTTGGTGCGGCCGGGAATCAGGCCGCCGCGAATGCGGAAGGCGTTTTTCTGTTGGAACTTGGCCAGCACCCGGGGGGCGACGGTTTCGTCAAGGCGGGCGAGGGCGGCCAGGGGCACCTGATCACCGCTCGGCGTTCTGAGCTTGATGTCGAGCAGGGCGTCCGGGTCGGGGCGCCCCGTGCGCTCGATCATGGGGATCACCCGGTAGGCGGTGCCGTCGAGGTCGAAGCGGTTGACGTAGTTGGCGGATAGGAAGGCGCCAAGCTGACGGCTCACTTCGGCCAGATCCATGCCGAGGTCCGCCACCCGCTCCCGGTCCACCAGGAAGCGGCCTTGGGGCAGATCGATGCGCAGATCCGTATCGACGAACAGGAAGATGCCGGTCTCCCGCGCCCGGTCCATGAGCCGGTCGGCGTAGGGGAGCATCTCGGCAGCGCTGTCCGATGAGAGCACCACGAACTCCATGTCGAAGCGCCCGGCGCTCGGCAGGGCGGACGGCAGAATCGGAAAGGCGGTCAGGCCGGTCACTTGGGACAGTGCGCCGAACGCCGTGGGCAGCATCTCCTGGGTGCTCAACTCGCGCTCGTCGAAGTCGTCGAACTTCATGCCGCCGAAGGCGAAGTTGGTCATCACCATCTGCCACATGAGGCCGCTGCCCGGCAGGCTTTCCATGGCATCCACCACATCGGTCATGTAGCGCTCGGTGTACTCCAAGGAGGCCTCGGGCGGCGCCGTGATGGCCACGTTGATCTCGCCTTGGTCTTCGGTGGGCGCGAGCTCCTTTTGCGAGAGCATGAAGAAGGGCGCGCTCAGCAGGGCGAAGAAGACGGCGGTGAACAGCACCGGACCGTTGTTGGCCAGCAGCCCGTCGAGCAGGCGGCGATAGAGCTGGCGGGTGGCGTCGAAAAGGTGGTTGACGTGCCGCGTCATGGGCGATTCGCGGCCTTTCTCCGGTGCGACCCAGGCGCTCATGATCGGCGAGAGGGTGAGCGCCACCATGCCGGAAATAAGCACCGCCACGGCCAGCGTGAAGGCGAACTCCTTGAACAGCACGCCGGTCAGACCGGACAGAAAGCCGATGGGCGCATAGACCGTCGCCAAGGTCAGGGTCATGGCGATGATCGGCGACACCAGTTGCCGGGAGCTGGCCAGCGCCGCCTGGGTGCGCGAGGCGCCTTCGCGCATGTGGCGGGCGACGTTCTCCACCATGACGATGGCGTCGTCCACCACCAGGCCCACCGACAGCACGATGGCCAGCACGGTGAGGAGGTTGAAGGAGAAGCCCATCAAGGCCATGGCGGCGACGGCGCCGAGCAGCGAAATGGGAATGGTCACCAAGGGCACCAGCGCGGTGCGCACCGAACCCATCAGCACCACCACCACCAAGCCGACCAACAGCACGGTCTCCGCCAAGGTGGTGAAGATCTCGGCCAACGCCTTGCGCATGTAGGCGGTCACGTCCTCGCCGATTTCCAGCTCAAGGCCCGCGGGCATGGTGGCGTTGATCTCGTCGAGAGCTAGGTAGAGGGCGTCGGCGATGTCGATTTCGTTGGCGCCGGGCAGGGGATAGATGCCGAGGAACACCGTGGTGCGCTGGTTCAGCCGACCGAGATTGGTGCCTTCCTCCTCGCCGAGCTCCACCCGTGCCAGGTCGCGCATCCGAATCAGGGTGCCCTGGGCTTCCCGGACCACCATGCGCTCGAATTCCTCTACGTCCGTGAGCGAGGTGTTCACCATCAGGTCGATGCGTTGATCGGCGTTTTCGGTCTGGCCGATGGTGGCGATAATGTTGTTGCGCCTGAGCGCCGTCTCCACGTCCTGGGTGCTGACGTTGAACATGGTCATGCGATCTGGGTCTATCCAGATGCGCATCGCCGGCAACCGCCCGCCGCCAATCCAGACCTGCTGGACGCCGGGGATCGAGGCGAGCTGGGGCGCCACCTCGCGGCGCAGGTAGTCGGTCAGCTCGGCGCGGCTCATGCGCTCGTTGAGCTTGACGCCCAGATACCAGCCGGCTTGGGGCCGGTCGGCGCGCTGCACTTCCACCGCCGGGTCCTCCGCGCCCTCGGGCAGTTCAAAGCGAATCTGGCCGAGCCGGGTGGACAGCTCGGCCAAGGCGTCGGCGCTGTCCTCGTTCAGTTTTAGGAACACGGTGACCTGGCTCATGCCAGCCCGGGTTTCGGAAGAAATGAAGTCCACGCCGGGGATGGTGGCGGCCACGCGTTCGATGGGGTCGGTGACGAAGCCCTGCACCACCTCGGCGGACGCCCCGACATAGGGCGTGCTGATCACCAGCGATGCGCTTTCGATGGTGGGGTATTGCTGCACCGGCATGTCCATGGCGACACGCACGCCGATCAGCGCCAAGCTCAGGGAGATGACCACCGCCAACACCGGGCGGCGCACGAAGAGATCGGTGAATCGAGGCCGTCCCTGGGCTACGGCGAGGTCCGCATCGGTGCCTTGGCCGAGGTTGGTCTCAACCGCCACCAGCTACCCCTTGGGCCCTGTTGGCGTCCCAGGAACCGGCATTGACCAAGGCTCCGTCACGCAGCTTGAAGGCGCCGTCGGCGACCACCCGCTCACCCGGGCGCAGCCCCCGAGCGATCACCACCAAGCCGCCACGCTGCGGCCCGAGGGAGACCATGCGCTGCTCGGCCCGTTCCGGGGCGGGGGCGCCTTCCTCCGCTTCTCGCAGCACGAACACCTTGGCGCCGAAGGCGTCCCGGCGCACCGCGTTGGCGGGTGCCAGGGTGGCGGATTGCGGATCGCCCAAGGGCGCGTGCACGGTCACCAGGGCACCGGGGGACGCGCCGAGCGTTTGGTTCTCCGCCAGTGCCCGATAACGCACGTTACGCGAGAGTTCGTTGACGAAGCTGTCCTTGGCGATCACTTCGGCACGGGTGATGGCGGCTGCGGACTGGTTGCGGGCGACTTCGACGGCCTCGCCAATCGCCAAGTTGGCTTGTTCTTGGGGCAGCGTGAAATCGATCCAGATGCGCTCGCCGGTACCGATCAGGCGCGCCACCACGTCGCCCTTGTCCAAGAACTCCCCGACATCGAGTTCATGCAGTCCGGCGGCGGCGTCGAACGGCGCCCTGAGGGTCTTCTTGGCGATGACGGCCTGCAATCGGCGGATGGCGGCGCCCGCGGCCTCGAAACGGGCTTCGGCTCGATCTTGGTCTTCAACCACGCCGAGTCCGGCGGCAATCAGCTTGCGGCTGCGCTCAAGCTCCAGGTTGGCGATCTTCGCCTCGGCCTGCGCGGCTTGCAGTTGGGCGCGCTCCTCGCTGTTGTCGAGCCTTGTGAGCAGTTGGCCCGCTTGGACGGTGGCGCCGGGTGCGAAGCCGACCTCGGCGATGGTGCCGGCGATTTCGGCCTTGATGGTCACCGAGCGAATGGCGACCGCTTCGCCGATCACCTGGGTGGTGGGCTGCCAAAGCTCCTCAAGGACGGTGAACGCCTCCACCGCTTCGACCCGCTCCGGGAAGGCGGCAGCGAAGGCGATGCCGGCTTGGATGCGCTGGTACTTGTACCAACCCAAGGTGCCGGCGACCGCGAAACAGGCAACGATGACGGTCAGCCAAACTCGCAAGTTAGTTTCTCAGGTGCTGGCGTTGAGGGAGCGATTGTTTCACATTGGGTGGCCGCATTCGAGGGATTCGCCCTAGCCAACGCTGATTGGCCTGTATAATTGCTGGAAGTCCACTTGCGCGCTTGAGGCCGTGCTGCGGACGTGGAGGAACGGTGAAATGGCGCGACCACTGGACAGGATAACCATCAAGGGATTCAAGTCGATTCGGTCGCTTGAGGACTTCGAGCTTCAACCCCTGAACGTGCTCATAGGGGGCAACGGAGCCGGGAAAAGCAATTTCATCGGTTTCTTCCGCATGCTCCTCGCCATGATGAAGCCGGACGGCCTGAGGCAGTTTGTGGGGGGCAATGCCGATGCCTACCTGTTTGGCGGCCCAAAGACCACTGCCGAGATCGAGATCGGGATGAAGTTTGGAGACAATGGCTATGACTTCGAGCTATCTCCAACCGAAGACGGCTTCTTCCTCATAAACAATGAGCGGCGTCACTACTATCCACGCAATACCGAGCGCTACTTGGGAAGCGGGAACTTCAACCCTGGTCTTCTGATCGACAAGGACAGCCCTGGCTTTCAGAGTAAGCGCGGTGCTTCGTGGTACACATACGATGCGATTTGTTCATGGGTGATCTACCATTTTCACGACACAAGTCCCGAATCGGGCATGCGCCGCTACCATGATCAGGGCCACGATGAGGCTCTGTTTTTTGATGCTTCGAATATCGCTCCTTACCTGTTAGCGCTGCGGAACTCCAAGCCATCCACCTATCAAGAGATTCTGAATGCGGTACGGCTCGTGATTCCGTTCTTTGATGACTTCATACTCAGACCGAACGCGCAAGAGAATCTGAGGCTCGACTGGCGGCAGCGGGGACTTAAGGATTACCCGATGCGACCGAGTCTCCTGTCAGACGGGTCCATCCGTTTCATCTGCTTAGCCACCGCTTTACTGCAACCGGAACCACCGTCAACCATCATCATCGACGAGCCTGAACTGGGCCTGCATCCGCAGGCCATAGCGATTCTGGCGGAACTTTTGCAAGATGCCACCAAGCGAATGCAGGTTGTGGTCGCCACCCAGTCCGCCGCTTTGATCAATCACTTCTCCATTGAAGACATCATCGTCGTCAATCGTAAGGAGGGGCAAACGACGTTTGAAAGGCTGAAGGGAGAGGATTTCTCGGAGTGGCTGGAAGACTACTCAGTCGGGGAGCTATGGGCCAAGAATGTCATCGCTGGCGGGCCCACCTATGAGTAAGGGCGTCGCGGTGACGGTTATCGTCGAAGGCGATACAGAACAGATCTTCGTCAGGGAGATTCTGGCTCCCTACCTTGGTGCTAAGGGTGTGTTCATGACACCGATTATCTTGTCGAAGCCGGGCCAGAAGGGTGGCGATGTGCGCTTTGCCCGCGCCAAGAATGACATTAGCAGGCACTTGAAGCAGCGAAAAGACGCTTATGTGTCGCTTTTGGTCGATTACTACGGCATCGGAGCTGATTGGCCGGGGCTCAAAGCCGTCAAACCGCAGGCCTCTCCGGGGGAAATTGCGGCCGCCGTTTGCAAGGCCACTCAGCAGGCGATTGAGGCGTACGTCAACAATGACAGCTTGAGCGCACGATTCGTGCCACACATTTCGGTCTACGAGTTTGAGGCGTTGCTCTTCAGTGAGTCCGCTATCCTGGCTGGTGCCATTCAGGTGGATCCACAACGCGTGGAAGCAATCATCGAGGAATGCGGGGAGCCCGAGGCGATCAATAATTCCGGCAAGACGGCGCCCTCCAAACGCATTGAAGAGTTGCACAGCAAATTTAAGAAGACGAGTGACGGCATCGCCATCGCGCGGGCGATTGGGATCGAGCGGATGCGTGCGAAATGCCCTGTGTTCAATTGCTGGCTGGATCGCTTGGAGTCGCTTGTGGAGGGATGCGCCGCTCCGACTTAATGGCGTTCATTTGGCCAAGAAGTGGGCGGAGCTAAAGTGTGCGCAGATAAACGTGGGTTCCTCGCTGGATTTGAGGCGCCGATCTAATCCGACATGCATTCATCAAGCTGATTGTGGAAGTGTTGAATGCGCAGCTCGTCATCGTTCAGCCAGACGCTGTCGAAACCCGCCGACCCCATGCCGGCCTGAACGCCGCCGAGCAGTTCGATGTCCTGGTCGATGGTGTCGGTCATGGTCTTCTCGCCGCTGAGGATGGCGTGGTGCTCGAACTGGTCGCGCTGCGGACGGACGTAGTCGGCGGGCTTGGTGCCGTCGGTGAGGTTGTGCCCGTGCCGCGCCGGGCCGCCGATGCCCCGGGTCTGACCGCTTAAGCTCGGATCGGCGTGCAGCACCAGGCTCATCTTGTCGAACCAACATTGCTGCGGATCGCTGGCATGGGGACGCGGGCGGAGAATCCACAGGTGCTCGGGGGTGAAGGAGAAGATGGTGTTCGGGAACAGGTTGTACTGCCAGACATCGGAGAGCTGGTCGTCGGCAAAGCGGCTGTAGTCGTAGCCGAAGTCCCCGCCCACCTCGCGCTTGCGCCGCTGCACGGCTTCGCGCACTTCGAGCACCCGCCCCCGGAAATCGGCGGGGTCCAGGCCCAAGCTCTGCAGTTGGGCGGATTGGATGTCGGTGGGCTCCTCCGGGATGGGGAAGCGCGGGTTGACGGTGGCCCCCCGCACTGCCAAGCCGGTATGTCCCTCGGGGAACAGGTGCACGGTGTCGTTGCAGCAGTCCACCATGCGCTTGTGCTGGGGGTGCAGGAAGTCCACATGGTAGAGCTCGCTGAAGTTGTCCACCACGGCCTTCCAGTTGCAGCGGTGGTGAACGGTCTGGTCCTCCACCAAGGTCATGCTGCGAAACCGGTAGGGGGCCAGCCACTCGGTCACCGGGCCAAGAAAGTCCAGCAGCGGCATGGGATTCTCGGCCATGCAGACGAACACCAAGCCGTCCCAAACATCCACCTCGACCGGGCGCAAGGCCCGCTCCCGGCGCGGGACGCCTTGGGGAAAGCGGTCTTCGCAGGGAATGGCGTTCAGGGCGCCGTCCAAGCCATAGGTCCAGGCGTGGTAGGCGCAGCGGAAGTTGCTGACTTGGCCGCGTTCCTCGTTCACCAGCCGATTGCCCCGATGCTGGCAGACGTTGTAGAAGGCCCGCAATTGCCCATCGGCCGACCGAGTGACGAGAATCTGCTCGCGCCCCAAGTCGAAGACGAAGAAATCGCCCGGCGCGGCGAGATCGCTTTCCAGCCCCGCCAACAGCCAAGTCCGCCGCCAGATGCGCTCCCACTCCCGGTCCATGTAGGCCGTGCACAGGTAGCGCTCCTTGGAGAAGTTGGCGATGGCCACTTCCCGCCCGGTGTGGTTGACCACCTCGATGGTCATGCCGCAGCCTCCGGATGCGTTGGGTTAAAGGATCAATTGTTTCACATTGTCTGGGTGCTTTCGAGAAACGGGGAAAGCCGCAAAGGAGCGTGGATCGTTGTCAAGAATTGCGGGACCGCAGCATGATCAGGTCATCATCAATGCCTTGCAGCAATTCCAGCCGGGCGGAGTGCGCAACCAATTCACGCCCGTCCACTGGCGTGACCCGGAACGGGAACAGGCTTGGATGATTGAGCAGATGCGTCGAGCTTGCTGGGTCCATATGCCCGGTCAGCAGGGCTTCTGCCAGCCAGGCAGCCAGCTTTGGCGGCACGATCTCAAGGTTCATGCTCGGCTCATAGACACTTCGGCTCTTGGCGTCAGCCAGAACGCCCCAGTCAACGCAGGACCGGAGCACCCGGTTGGTGGCGTGAGACACCGTTTCGCGGTCCCCGTACAGCTCGCGCATGCGCCGTTGAACTTGACTGGCGGATGCGGCGCCCTGTAGCCGCAGCAGCCTGCCAACGGAGGTCGCCACTGCCCCCCAAAAGGGATAAACAGCCATCATCATGCCCCAGTGAATGGCAAGACGGTCGACCGAAGGCAGTGTCGGGAGCAAGGATTGTCCTGCCTCACGCAATGCGGCGACCTGCGGTGGTCCGTCGAACCATATCTTCAACAGAGTGATGATGGTCTTGGCTCGGCTGTTTCGACGGGTGTTGCTGCCGACCGACAGTTCGCCCGCCAGCATCTCGTCCAAGGCATCGTGAGCAGCCGTTCTATCGTTTCCGGCCCGTGCGAGGGCAGCCGTTCGCTCAAGCCACTCCAAGCGAATGCGCTGGCTCAAACCCACGGACATTTTGCCGTTGTTCATGGGCCTGCTCCCGCAATGCGCACCAAGGGCACGATGACCTCTTCAATGCAAGCGCCGCCATGGCAAACCACGCGCTCGCCCTCGCGCACGAACGCCGAGCGGTTGGGTGCCAGCAATGCTTGGCAATCGTCGGGGAGGCCCGCCGACGGCCACTGCCAAGCCGACGGAAAGCGCTCGCTCATGCGGCGGCGCAAGGTTTCGTCTGGGTAGATGCGAACCCGCTCGCCACGCACATCGGCGATGACGCCTTCGGCAGGGCGGCCACAGCCGTGCGCCTCGATGTTGCCGTGGTCGGAGGTGAGAAAGACCTGGTATCCGTTCTGCAGAAGCAAGTCGAGTAGCTCGGCCAAGTAGCCTCCAGCCGCCCACTGCCGCGCTTGGTTGTGCATCCCCGCAGTGCCGAGCGTCATGCCGTGCATGATCTTGTCCACGGTATCGACCACCAATCCGAGCACGCGGATGCCGGGACGCTCAGCAAGTTTGGCTACGGCATCCAGGCCACTTTGGCCCAAGCCCTTGCTAAACGCTACCTGCTTGGAGTCGATGCCTTCCCTTGCCCAGAACTGCTTCCAGAGGACTGGCTCGCGATCGGTGGTGTAGAGGTGGTCGGGGAAGTACAGCGGCGGTCGCCCAGCGAAGATTGCCTGCCGGGAAACGGAAGTGACGGTTGGGATCCAAGCGAAGACGGCATCTTCCTGCATGTGCAAACCCGGCCTCTGCTCGGTCAGCTCGTGCCGGATGACCACCCATTGGTCGAGCGCCAAACCATCGAGAACCAACAGCGCCACCTTGCCGGCATCGGGTTCCCGCAGTTCCCTTGCGAGCAGGCGCGGAAGGTGGTGAAGCATGACCGGCGGCACAGGCGGCAAGTTCGCCAAACCGGCGTAGCGACTCGCAAGCCAATTGCTGAACGACTCGTCAACACGAGTCTGAATGCTCTCAAGGCGCTCATCGCCTGTTCGCACCTCCAAGTTCAACGCGGCCAGTTCTGCCCACACCCTGCTGAACCTTAGCCAGTCCGCGTGTCCGGCTGCCTCTTCCGGCAGTTGCGAGTTCGCCTGCTCCAGTAATCGTTCTAAGCGATGCGCATGGCGGTGCTCAGCATCCATTTGTAGGCCGACCCGGAACCAAGTCTCGGAAAAATCGTTGGTGGACGGGTGTTGAACTGCCTGCAAGTTTCCCTCGACAAACAGATTATCGATGTACACGCGAATATCGGCGTGATCGAAGGGCAATAGTGCCGGCCCCGAGAACGACAAGGAACGGCTGGCTTCCGCATTGCTCCCGTCGGAGCTCGATCCAGCAGCTTGGTCCAGAAATACGGGCCAGCGCTCCTGAAGAAAGCTCAAGAAAGCCGTGCGCTCCGGCAAGATGGCCTCAAGCGGCCAAGCCGAAAACTCACCGCTCTGACGGAGTAGCTGAACTAGGCGCTCGTCGATGGAGGGGGGGGATACGCTGCTGGGCGTAATGGCGGCGGAGCAGGATATGCAGGAGATCATGGGGTTCCGCGATGGCCTCCGGGGTGATCGCATAGACGTGGCGCAAGACGAAGTCCTTGGTGGCATTGTCGCCCAACACGCCCGTTTGGTGCTGCTGGTACGCATCCCATAGCGCATCCAAGTCCGCTACGTTGATCTCCGCCACCACAGAGCGGCTAAGTGAAGGGAACAGCGAATTCAGACCCAAGGCGACTGGGTACCCGGTGCTAAGGATGTCGAACGGCAGCGAGTCGATGGCTGGGGCGCCCAGCACAACAGTGAGGTTCGCCTGCTCGCCCCGGTCCCAACGGGCGCGGAAGCGCGACTCGTAGGCGTAGCGAAAGGCCATCTCCTCATCGAATCGGAGGATTTCAAATCCCCGCTTGCGGATCATCGCTTGAAGGCGCTCATCCGCTAGAAGGCCGTCGGGGTCGTCCGCCAGCGTGAGCCGATGTAAGCCAGGGATGAACTCGCTGATAATGTGGGTGCGCCAGTCGGACATGGAGTGATGAAGCAACCTGGGTTTGGTCGAGTTTGGTTATCTGCCCTTGTCTTTCAGCCTTCATGCGACCTCGACTGCCCCGACGTGAGGCGAGTAGGTTCAGTTCGGCTATGGGATATCGGTGTGAGACCGCGGAGGGGAAATGGGCTTTATAGCTGGCGACGCCCTCCGTGACCTTTGCTTATCCTGCCGCCCGTGGTAGCTTACCCCCACAATTAGGCACCCCCCATGCAACCCAATTCTGCTCCCGAAATCAAGTTAGGTGACCACTTTCACCTTGCGGACTCCCCAGAGACTTTGACAGGAGCTACCAGTAGTGGCACGCCGTGGGCGATCCTCTGCGGCGATGCGCTTGTCACCCTAAGGACTTTGCCGCAAGAGTCCATAAACTGCGTTGTAACCTCCCCACCATACTTTTGGCTAAGGGACTACAGGGTACAAGGTCAAATTGGCCTAGAGGAGACTGTTGAGGACTATGTCGAAAAACTCAGCAATGTACTTGACGAAACTCGTCGGGTACTTCGTCGAGACGGCCTTTTGTTTCTCAATATAAGTGATACCTATTATTCCGGTAAGGGTGAATCCCAAGGTGTTGACAAAAAAAGCGCCAAGCGGCGCTTTGGGCTCCGGGCGGTTGATAAAAGTGGGGGGTTAGGGATAGCCCGGATATTGCACGAATGTAGTTGAGGAACGGCGGAATGCCCCTGATAAT
>JAPPIX010000268.1:9444-11085 GCA_028820495.1 Gammaproteobacteria bacterium | reverse complement strand
GTGACTGCGCCGATGAGAATGAACAGGCCGTTGAAGAAGGCGGCGTAGGCATCCAGCATCAGCAGCGGCGTGACTGCGCGGGGGCCGGCATCCAGCCCAGGCCACAGGGCGATGAAGGCCGCAGCCAAGGACAGCAGGGTCAGCGCGAAGGCGGTGCGGTGACTGCGCCAGAAGGAAACGGCGAGCAGCACGACCATTAGCCCGCCGGTCAGGGTCAAGTGGGAAGCCAGCGCTTGGAAGTCCAAGGCCGTCACGGGTGGACTCCCAGCCCGGAAACCACGGGCGCGGATAGGTTCAGCAGGGTTTCGGGATAGATGCCCAGCCAAACCAGCGCCGCCATCATCAAGATCATGACGCTAAGCTCCCGAAAGCCGAAGTCGGGCATGGTCTCCACCGCCGCGTTGGGCTCGCCCTGAAAGGAGCGCTGCATCAAGGAAAGCGCATAGACCGCAGCGACGATGATGCCGATGGCGGCGGCGATGGTCAGCGGCACGTCCACCTGGAAGGCGCCGATCAGCACCATGAACTCACCGACGAAGTTGCCGAGCCCCGGCATCCCCAGCGAAGCGATGACGAAGAACAGCGCCACCGCGCCCATGCGCGGCGCCTTGAGCCAAAGCCCGCCCATCTGGCCCATCTCCCGGGTGTGCAGGCGCTGCTGCAGGGCGCCGGCCATCATGAACAGGGCGGCGGTGGAGAAGCCGTGGGCCACCATCTGCACGACCGCGCCCTGCACCGCCACCGTGTTCCAAGCGAACACGCCGAGCAGCACGAAGCCCATGTGGCTGATGCTGCTGTAGGCCACCAGCCGCTTGAAGTCGCTTTGGCTGAAGGCCAGGTAGCCGCCGTAGATGACGCTGGCCGCGCCTAGGAACATGGCAGGCCAGCGAAATTCCAAAGCCGCCTCGGGAAACAGCGGCACCACGAAGCGCAGCAGCCCGTAAGCGCCGGTTTTGAGCAGGATGCCGGCCAGGATCACGCTGCCGGCCGTTGGCGCCTGGGTGTGCGCATCCGGGAGCCAAGTATGGAAAGGCACCCCGGGCAGCTTGACCACAAAGGCGACGAAGAAGCCCAGCATGAGCAGGAAGGCGTAGCCGGGGTCGAGCTCAGCGTCGAGCAGGTCCGCGTAGGCGAAGGTGATGACGCCGCTGGCGTCGTAGTGCAGGTAAACCAGCGTCAGGATGGCGAACAGCATCAGCAGCCCGCTGATCTGGGTGAACAGGAAGAACTTCATCGCCGCGTAGGCGCGCGCCTCATGGCCCCAGATGGCGATGAGGAAGTACATGGGCACCAGCATCACTTCCCAGAACACGAAGAACAGGAACAGATCCAGGGCGGTGAACACGCCCACCACCCCAGCCAGCGTCCACAGCAGGTTGAACTGGAAGAAGCCGGGGCTTTCGTCGATTTCGGACCATGAGGAGACGATGGCGATCAGGCCCAGAAACAGGGTCAGGGCCACCATCGCAAAGCTAAGCCCGTCCATCGCCAAGATAAGGCTGATGCCGAAGCGCGGTATCCAGGCGGCCTGCTCTTCGGTGCCCACCGGAATGGCCAACAAGTACAGCGTGGAGGCGGCAATGACGCCCAGCGCCAGCCAGCGTGGCGCATTGCGGTGCAGCCGCTCCGACAGTGCCGCCA
>JAPPIX010000268.1:0-9344 GCA_028820495.1 Gammaproteobacteria bacterium | reverse complement strand
GCCATGTTGGCGGCGTACCAACGCAACTGGCCGGTCTGGGAGCGCACCGTAACGGCATTGAGGCGCCGGGCAAAGGCGGCGATGAAGGTGTAGATGAAGTCCACCGCATCGACCTTGTTGATGCGCGCCAAGAACAGGAACGGGCGCACGATCAGGCGATCATAGAGGGTGTCGAATCCCCAGCCCCCATCCCAGAAACGGGCAACGCCCCGACCCGCCTTGGACTCCACCAGCGCTCGAACGGATAGCTGCTTGCCGCCGAAAATCAGGTAGCCTACCAAAACCCCGAGAATGGGAATGAGCGCCGTCACCCAGACGATGGCACCCTCATGATGGGCCGCATCAACGCCGCCGTCGGGCATCACGGTGGCCACCGGGGCGAGCCCGAACCAGCCGCCGCCGATGGCCAGCGCTGCCAGAATCACCAGCGGCAGCCACATGTTGACGCCGGAATGGTCATGCGGTTCGGTGTGCATTTCGCCAAAGAAGGTGATGAAGATCATCCGGGCGGTGTAGAGCGAGGTCATGAAGGCCGCCAACGCCGCCAAGCCCCAGAACCAAGCGCCGCCGTATTGGTAGTCGAAACTGGTCAGCAGGATGATGTCCTTGCTGTAGAAGCCCGAGGTCAGCGGCAGCGCCGCCAAGGCCGCCGAGCCGATCACCATGCTCCAGAAGGGCACCGGCAAACGCCGCCACAGGCCGCCCATCTTGAAAATGTCCTGTTCGTGGTGCAGGGCCAGAATGACCGAGCCGGCAGACAGGAAGAGCAGGGCCTTGAAAAACGCGTGGGTCATCAGGTGGAAGATCGCCGCCGACCAAGCGCCGACGCCCAAGGCGAGAAACATGTAGCCAATCTGGCTCATGGTCGAATAGGCCAGAATGCGCTTGATGTCGCGCTGGGTCAGCGCGGTGAAGGAGGCGATGAACAGGGTGACCAAGCCGACCAGGGCGACAACAAACTGGGCGTGCGCAATTTGGCCGTCCGGGGAGAGCAGGAAAAGATCATGGGTGCGGGCGATCAGGTAGACCCCGGCAGTGACCATGGTGGCGGCGTGGATCAAGGCGCTCACCGGGGTGGGCC
Source organism: Gammaproteobacteria bacterium (assembly GCA_028820495.1). GTDB lineage: Bacteria > Pseudomonadota > Gammaproteobacteria > Pseudomonadales > Azotimanducaceae > Azophilus. The sequence continues at coordinate 8,263 of JAPPIX010000268.1, read as the reverse complement.
CCGCCATGGCGTCCGGCAGCCAGGTTTGCAGCGGCACTTGGGCGGATTTGCCTACCGCGCCGCCGAGCAACAGCAGGGCGATAATCGTGCAGAGCGTGGAGCCCTCCGGCCAGGCTAGGGTCGCTGCGCCCATCGCCGCCTGAATGTCCAAGGTGCCCAGTTCCCGGAACAGCAGGAACAGGCCCACGGCCATGAAGGTGTCGCCCACCCGGGTCACCACGAAGGCTTTGCGGGCCGCGTAGCCGTTGGCCGAGTCTTGGTGGAAGAAGCCGATCAGCAGGTAGCTGCACAGCCCCACCCCTTCCCAACCGAGGAACAGCGTCAAAAGGTTGTCGCCCAGCACCAGCATCAGCATGGCGAAAACGAACAGGTTCATGTAGGCGAAGAAGCGGCTGTAGCCGTCCTCATCCGCCATGTAGCCGGTGGCGTACAGGTGAATCAGGAAGCCCACGCCGGTGATGACGCCGACCATGACCAGTGACAGGCCATCCAGATACAGGCCGATGGCCACCTCGAAGGGACCTGCCGCCATCCAGGTCCAGAGATGTTCAGCTTGGGGTACGCCGCCCTGCTCCAGGAAGTCGAGGCCGGCCAACAGCGCCGCCAGGGCGGACAGCCCCACGGAACCGGCGCCGATGAATGCCACCGCTCGGTTCGGCAGCCGTCCCTCGGTGATGAATAGGATCAGAAACCCCACTAGGGGCAGCGCTGGGATCAACCACAGACCGTGCGTTTCCATCCTCAGCCCCTACCCTGCCAACTCGCTGGCGGCGTCGATGTCCAGGTTGTCGAAGCGGCGCTGCAGTTGCAGCACGAGGCCGAGCCCCACGGCCACTTCGGCGGCGGCCAAGGCCAGTATCAGCATGTACATGATCTGCCCGTCAGCTTCCGCCCAGCGGGCGCCGGCGGCGATGAAGGCGAGCCCACAGGCGTTCATCATGATTTCCAGCGACATGAGCAGGAAGATGACGTTGCGCCGAACGAGCACGCCCACCAAGCCAATGGTGAACAGCGCCGCCGCGAGCACCAACACGTGCTCGATGGGCACGCTGACCGCGGTCATTCGATTTCCTCCCGCCGTGCCCGCATGTAGCGCCGGCCCAAGTGGAAGGCCCCCACCAACGCGGCGAGCAGCAGAATGGACGCCAGTTCGACGGCGAGCAAATAGGGTCCGAACAGCTCGATGCCGACTTCCTTGGGCGATACGCCTTTGCCCGACGTCACGACTTCCGTGCCGACGATCAGGTAGAGCAGTTCCAGCAACAGCACCGCGGCGAGGATGCCCGGCCCGATCCACATTTTCGGCGCCAGCCAGCGCCGCTCCTGCGCAACGGTTTCCCGGCCCAAGTTCAGCATCATCACCACGAACAGGAACAGCACCATGATGGCGCCCGCGTAGATGACGATTTCCAGGGCGGCCGCAAAGGGCGCGCCGAGCAGGAAGAAGATCAGCGCCACGGCGAGCAGCGAAATGATGAGGTAGATCAACGCATGGGACGCGTTGGTCCGGGTCACGGTCAGGACCGTGGCCGACAGCGACACCAGCGCTGCCAAGTAGAACAGGGCGAGTTCAAGGCTCATGGCAGCAGCTCGCGCACGTCCACCGGCGGCGACTCCTTTTGCGCCTCGCCCTTGTCCTTGCCATGGATGGTCTTGCCGGCCACCTGCCAGAAGGAGTAGTCCGGGTACTTGCCGACGCCGTCGATCAGCAGGTGCTCCTTCTCATAGACCATGTTGTCGCGGTTGTACTCAGCCAGCTCGAAGTCCGGCGTGAGCTGGATGGCGTAGGTCGGGCAGGCCTCCTCGCACATGCCGCACATGATGCAGCGCGAAAAGTTGATGCGGAAGAAATCGGGATACCAGCGGCCGTCCTCGCCCTGGGTCTTCTGCAGTGCAATGCAGTCCACCGGACAGGCCACGGCACACAGGTTGCAGGCCACGCAGCGCTCCTCGCCGTCCGGGTCCTTGGTGAGCACGATGCGCCCTCGGTAGCGCGGTGCCAGGTAGGGCATCTCCTCCGGGTACTGCACGGTCTCGTTGCGCGAAAAGGTGTGCTGCAGCACGGTCCACAGGGTTCTCAGTTGGCTCCACATAGCGCGTTACGCCCCCCGTTGCAGCAGCGCTATGGCGCCGGTGGCCAGCAGATTGACCAGGGTGATGGGCAGCAGCACCTTCCAGCCCAAGGACATGAGCTGGTCGTAGCGCGGCCGCGGAATGGCTGCCCGCAGCAGGATGAAGCTGCAGACGAAGAAGGCCGTCTTGAGCGTGAACCAAACGATGGGGGGCAGGAAGGCCGGCCCCAGCCAGCCGCCGAAGAACAGCGTCACGATCATGGCGGAGGAGAGAATCACGCCGATGTACTCCCCCACCATGATGAGGCCGAACTTCATCGACGAGTACTCGGTATGGAACCCGGCGGCGAGTTCATGCTCCGCCTCCGGCAAGTCGAACGGCAGGCGATGGGTCTCCGCCAACCCGGCGATGAAGAAGACGATGAAGCCGAGCGCCTGGGGAAAGACGAACCACATCCCCTCCTCCTGGGCCTTCACGATTTCGCTCAAGCTGAAGGAGCCGCTCAGCAGCACGACGCCCATGATTGACAGCCCCATGAACACTTCGTAGGTGACCATCTGCGCCCCGGTGCGCAGGCCGCCGAGCAGGGAGTACTTGTTGTTGCTGGCCAGCCCGCCGAGTAGCACCCCATAGACGGTCACTGCGGTCATGGCCAGGAAGAACAGCACGCCGATGTTCAGGTCGACCACCGCCAGCCCCGGGCCGAAGGGCACCACCACGAAGCCCATCAACATGCCTGCGGCGATGGCGGCCGGCGCTAGGGTGAACACCACCCGGTCGGCGAACGGCGGCACCCAGTCGTCCTTGGTGAACAGCTTGATGACGTCGGCGACGATTTGCAGTAGGCCGAAGGGTCCCAGTCGGTTGGGCCCCAGCCGGTCTTGCCAGAAGCCCAGCAGCCGCCGTTCCCACCAAACCAACAGGCCGGCGGCGGCAAGCGCCCCGCCGAGCACCGGCACGATCATGATGAAGCCGTATTCGATGCCTAGGAAAGTGTTGGGTTCCACGGTGTCCGCCCTAGCCCCTGGCGATGACTTCCGGTGCCCGGCGCGGCTTGAAATCCGGGTCGGGCGACAATTTCGCACCGCCCGCGGGCACCACTTGGGTGCCATCGAGCATGCCGAGCACGATCCCGGCGCAGCCTTTCGCCATGTCAGGTTCCAAGCGCACGGCCATTGATCCCGCCTCGGCGATTCGCGCGCCCTGGCCATCCACCAATCCCAGCGCATCGGCATCATCAGGGTGCAAAACCACCTCCGCGCCCGCACTGCGCTCGGCGATGGGCGGTGAGTGGGCGGACAGTTCGTCGGAGCCGAACACATGGTGCAGCGGCACCCACTGCAATCCAGCGGACTCGATGGCGGGCGGCTCGCGGTACCGGTCGGCGAGCGCCTCAGTCGCGCTGGCCTCGGGTTCAATCAGCCGCACACCCACGTCCCCGCCCTCCAGCGGCCCCGCCACCTCCTGCTGGAACTTGAAGACGGATTGATTGGAATTCCAACCCGGCGACCACACATAAGGGATCAGGGCGGCCACCTCGCCGCCGTTCTGGCCTTCCATGGAGTAAGAGAAGGGCGTCTGCTCGTCCACGGTGGGCTTCGGCTCATGGACGCTGATATGGGCATCCATGGCGGTCCGTCCGCTGGCGCGATGGGTCATGCGCGGGATGCGTTGGCCCGCACCGTTGCGGTGAGCGGCATCGGGGGCGGTCCGCACGATGCCCGCCAGCTGCGGGTTGCCGGCCGCGCAGGCCCCCGCCACGTCATCAACGTGCTGCCAGCGCAAGTCGTTGCGGCCTGCCGCTATGGCGGCATCGGCCAGCCATCGCCAAGCTGGGGCCACGTCCTGCTGCGGTTCAAAGACTTGGTAGAAACGCTGGGCGCGCCCCTCGTGGTTGACGAAGGTGCCGGTGCTTTCCGCGTAGCTGGCGGCAGGCAGCGCCAAGGTCGCGGTCTCCGCAGTGGCGGTTTCGAGCACGTCGAGCACCACCACGTCGGCGGCATTGGCCAAGGCCCGATTGACGGCCTCCCCGTCCACTCGTCGGTGCAGATCGTTTTCCATGACAACGACGCTGTCGGCCGCGCCTTCCGCCAACCGCTGAAGCGCGTCCTCCAGAGTCAGTTCGCCGCCGAGCATTGCGGCACCGAGACTGTTGGCCTCCCGTCCTGCCAACAACAGGCCAGCGTCCTTGCCCTGCCCTTGCAATGCCCAGGCGACGTTCGCTGCGGCTTGCAGCACTGCCGCCGACCCACAGGCGGTGCCGGAGGCGATCAGCGGACGCTCGGCCTCGCTGAGCGCCGCGACTGCTTGCGCCACGAAGTCGGCGTCCGCGCCCTCGGCTTGGGCAAAGCGGCCATCAATGCCGTGGGCGATGGCGAAGCCGGTCGCAGCGACACCTTGCGGCGCTGCGCGCAATGTGCCCGCCGCCAAGTCGTCGATGCGAGTCGGTGCCGGAGTGGCGATGAAAAAGGGGCTTTTCGCGTGCTGGGCATGACCGCGCACGCCGGCGTCCTGCCACAGCGGAATGCCGGCGTCGGCAGCCATGTCCAAGGGCTTGTTGTGTACGCTCTGGCGCAGGGCCAAGGCCATGCGCGGCGCGGTGTTGGACACGTCCTCGCCGAGCACCAAGACGGCGTCTGCGGACTCGGCTTCGGTGGTCGTGGCGATGCGCGCTCCACCAGCCTGATAGATGGACAGCATGAGTTGATCGAGCGCCGATTCGTCGGCAGCGGTGCCGGAGGAGAAGTTTTCATCTCCCACCAGCGCCTTCAGGGCAAAGTTGCTTTCCAACGAAGCACGGGGCGAGCCAATGCCCAGCACCCGGCCGCGGGCCAGTACTTCCGCCACCCGTTCAGCGGCGGCGGCAGGCTTCAGCGGCTCAAAGACGCCGTCCTCGGCCTTGGCGCCAGCTTGACGCAGACGGTTTGGACTGTTGACGAAGTGGCCGCCGAAGCGGCCCCGGTCGCAGAGGAAGTAACCGTTGACATCGGGGTGGTAGCGGTTGTGCACCCGCTTCAGCGACCCGTAGCGCTCGCCGGGCAGCGTGTTGCAGCCGACCGCGCAGCCGGGGCAAACCGAGGGCGCCGACTGCAAATCCCACTTGCGGGTGTAGGTTTCGCTGAAAGGCTTGTCGGTGAAGACGCCGGTCGGGCAGACTTCGACCAAGTTGCCGGCAAACTCGTTTTCCAGCACGCCGTCCGATTCGCGGCCAAAGAACATGCGCGAACGGGAGCCGAAGGCCTGCAAGTCGCGTCCGCCTGCGTAGTCCTGGTAGTAGCGAACGCAGCGGTAGCAGGTGATGCAGCGGTTCATCTCATGGCCGATGAAGGGGCCGAGGTACTGGTTGCGGAAGGTGCGCTTGGGGCCCCCATAGCGGCGGCTGGTGTGCCCGGTCATCACCGTCATGTCTTGAAGATGGCACTCGCCGCCCTCTTCGCACACCGGACAGTCGTGGGGATGGTTCTCCATCAGCCACTCGATCACCTGCTTGCGGAAATCAGCGGCAAAGTCCGCGTCGATGGAGATCCGCATGCCGTCCTGCACGTTCACCATGCAGGCCATCTGCAGGCGGCCGCGCTCATCGTCCGCATCGGCAAACTGAATGACGGCGCACAGCCGGCAGGAGCCGACCGAGCCCATGGCCGGGTGCCAGCAGAAGTAAGGGAGGTCCAAGTGTTCGGACAGCACCGCCTGCAGCAGATTTTGGCCAGCGGTTAGCTCGTAGTCCTTGCCGTCTATGTTGACGCGGGCCATATGGGCGTTAGTCCTCAGCACTCATTTCTGCGATCCAGCAACACAGCCCAACGGCCCCCAAGGGAGGCGGTTTCCATTGGTTCCATGGAAGTGCGGCGGGAGGTGTAAAAAACGCCGCAACGATACAGGCCAACGCGCGTTGGAGCAAGGGTTTGCGCGGACTCAGAGCAGGCTCGATTCGTGGTCCTTCCAGAACGGCGCCCGCAATTCACGCTTGAGGATTTTGCCGGACCCCGTTTTCGGGATGTCATCGACGAAGGACACCGAACGGGGCACCTTGTAACCCGCCAGATGCTCCCGGGCGTAGGCGGTCACCCCGTCGGTGCCGAGCCCCGACCCGGGCCGGGCCACCACTACCGCGTGGACGCTTTCGCCCCACTCCTCGCTGGGGATGCCGAACACGGCGGCCTCCTGCACGTCGCCGTGCAGCTCCAGGGCGTGCTCAATCTCGGCGGGATAGATGTTGACGCCGCCGGAGATGATCATGTCCTTCTTGCGGTCGCAGATGAAGTAGAAGCCGTCCTCGTCAAAGTAGGCGATGTCGCCCACCGTCTGCCAGCCGTCGCGCTGGTCGGCGAGAAACTTGTCGCGGGCCTTGTAGTAGGTGCTGAACATGGCGGCGGAGCGGACGAACAGCTCGCCGGGCTGGCGCGGCTCCGACACCACGCTGCCGTCCTCCGCGTACAGGCGGATGTCCACGCCCGGCGCTGGCTTTCCACAGGAACCGGGCTTGCTGCGCTGGAACTCCGGGGTGAGTATGGTGTTCACGCCGAGTTCCGTGGAGCCATACACTTCGAACAGGGATCGTTCCGGGAAACGCTGCAGGTAGTCCAGCTTCAAGGCGTAGGACCAGGGCGCGGCGTTGGCGATGGTGATGCGCAGGCGGCTGCGGTCGTACTTCGCCAGCACCTCGTCCGGCAGTTGGCAGATGCGCCGCACCGGCGTCGGCGCGGCAAAGGTGGCGGTGACGGCGTACTTGTCCAGCAGCCGCAGCCAATCCTCGGCGTCGAAGGCCCGCTGCAGCACCGCCGTATTGCCTAATGACAGGGCCAGCGCCAAAAAGCCGCCGGGGCCGGAGTGGTATATGGGGCCGGTGGCGAGGTAAACATCATCCGGACCCCAGCCGTAGAGCTCAACCATCTTGGCGCCCTGCTCTGGGTCCCCAGCACCGGTGCGCACCGCGCCCTTTGGATTGCCGGTGGTCCCCGAGGTGTAGATCATGGTGCCGGTCTCGGTTGGGTCGGCTCCCACCTCCACGGGCCCGGCTGCCACGCCGTCCAGCAGCGTAGCCAACTCGAGCTGACCCTCGCCCGCTGCGCCGTCGAAGATCATGACTTCAGCGACCTGCGGCGTTTGCGGGCGAATGCGTTCGAACAGCGCCGCATAAGGCGCATCAGCCAAGACGATCTTGGCATCGGAGTTATGGGTGACGTAGGCCGCCTCGTCGGCGGTGAGCCGGTAGTTCAGCGGCACCGAGATGGCTCCGGCCTTGCGCGCCGCATGCCCGCAAGCCACCGGCCACATCGAATTCTGGCCGCACCAGAGCACCTTGTCTCCTGGTTCGACGCCGTGCGCCATGAACACGCGCGCCAGCCGGTTGGCGTTGGCCTCCAACTCGGCAAAGCTCCATTGGACAACCGTACCGTCCGGCCGGTCATCGATGAGCGCGGGCTTGTCGCCCAACTGGCCTGCGAGTTCGGTCAACATGTCCGGCATGGCGTGATTCCCCCAATGGATTGCGAAAGGCGGCGGTTTACACGATGGCGGCGGTGCGAGTCAATTGGCTGCGGCCCTCGGTAGCGGTTCAGTTTGAAGTTGGCCTAAGGCCGCTGGACGGCACCTACTCGCTCCACCTCAGCTGCGAGTTCCGCCTCGGTGTCGGTGGCGAGCAAGGCTACGGCCAAATCCGCCAACCTGTCCGCTTCGGTGACTCCGACGAGCAACGGGGCAAAGCGCTGGGCGGCTTCAGGCCCGAACTTGGCTGCCACTTGGCGTCTGAGCGACGAACGCTGCTGCTCAATGCCTATTTCGATGCCTGCCTTTTGACCCTGCTCGATCCCTTCCGCACGGCCCTGCTCCAATCCATCGGCGAACCAGGCTTCAGTGGCTCGCTTCATGTTCTCATCCAGCCTTGACCGGAATACCGTTGTGCCCATGTCCGTCTCCTCCATCGGCTCAAGCTCCATGCCGAAATAATGCTTTGCCCGCAGGCGAACCCAGTTGTACGTCGTGCGTCGCAACCCAGCGCTCGGCAGATCGGCCAAGGCTGGCAACAACCGGGCAAAGTCCCCAGGCCCAGCTTGCTCAAAGCCAATCTGCAGCGATGTGAGATTGCCTGTAACAAGATCGTCCTCCCGGTGCGCGGGGAAGTCAACCACATGCAGAGGGACTTGCGCTGTAGGGTTTTTTGTCGAGCCAACGGGCGGCAATGGCCGAT
>JAPPIX010000407.1 GCA_028820495.1 Gammaproteobacteria bacterium | reverse complement strand
GGGTGATTGAGGGAATGGAAACCCCATGATGTTGCATGGTTTGGCGGAAGAGGTATCCGCCATATTAAGTTTCCTAGCGTATCCCAAAGTTTCATAAAGTATTGATAAAATAAGAATAAATTATCAAGTGGTGTCTTGACGTATCCTAGCGTATCTGCCAGTATCGATGTTTCATAAGGGACAAATTAGGGACAACCACTATGAAACTGACGGCACTGAAGGTCGAGAACGCCAGAAAGCCCGGCAAGTACACCGATGAGTTTGGACTGGCATTGCGGGTATCGGCAAGGGGCAAGAAGACTTGGAACCAACGGCTGACCATCCAAGGAAGGCAGGCTGAGAATTCCATCGGAAAGTACCCAGCGATGTCTCTGGCGGAGGCAAGGGACGAAGCCTACCGGCGCTGGGCGTTTGCACAGGCGGGCGGCGACCCCCGCGTTGGCGACGAGAACGGCAAGCCCGTCATTCCGACATTCGCCGAAGCTGCGGAGGAGGTCATCGCCGTGCGGCAGCGCACATGGCGGAACCGGAAGTCGGCCAATGATTGGCGCGCCAGCCTGACCCGCTACGCCTTTCCCGTCATCGGCGACATGCCGATATCCGAGGTTGACTCCTCGCACGTCCTGGCCATCTTGGAGCCGGTCTGGCAGGAGCGGGCTGAGACCGCCAAGCGGGTGCGCCAGAGAATCTCCATCGTCTGCCAGCGGGCAGTCGCCCAGAAGCACAGAACCGATGATCCGGCCGGCATGTTCATCATCAACGTCTTAGGAAAGCAAACACGAAAGGTGCGGCACCACCACGCATTGCCCTGGGAGGATGTCCCCGAGTGCATCCACAGGATTCGCAACGCGCCCAAGGCGTCACGGTCATGCCGACTGGCCATGGAGTTTCTCATTCTCTGTTGGGCGCGTTCCGGCGAGGTGCGCGAGGCCCAGTGGTCGGAAATCGACTTTGAGCTTGCTCTGTGGACGGTGCCCGCGCGCCGCATGAAAGCGAACGTGGAGCACCGCGTGCCTCTGTCCGGGCGCTGCATCGAGATCCTCAAGGCAGCGCAAGAGTTGGATGACGGCTCGGGCCGGGTGTTCCCCGGCCTTCGTCCAGGGCGCCCGCTGAGCGAGAACACATTCGTTAAGCTGCTCGGGCACTTGGGGTACGAGACGACGTGCCACGGTTTTCGATCCGCCGCCCGCGATTGGGCCAGCGAGCAAACCGCGACCCCCCATGCGGTCATGGAACAGGCGTTGGCCCACCAAATCCGCAACGCGGCGGAAAAGGCCTATGCTCGAAGCGACTTGTTCGACAAGCGCCGCGTGCTTATGGATGAATTTACAGCATACGCCACTGCCTCACCAGAATGATGAACCTGTTTTGTCAAGGTTTTTCCAAACAAAAACAGGGGGTTGACTCTTTCGGAAACGTTAGGGTACTCTTCGCAATCTAGGCGGTCTGACGCGAAACCGGCTGCCAAGAACGACCCCTGTGGGGTGCGAAATGCTGCTTTTGGTGTTTCGCGCCAACATGGGAGTCCATCATGGAAACCTCCATCCTTCGACTGCCCGAAGTCATCCGGCGAACGGGCCTCAGCAAAGTAACAATCTACCGCCGCATGAAGGCCGGCACCTTCCCGGGCTCGGTTCGCCTTGGGGAGCGGGCGCGTGGCTGGCGGAGTGACGACGTCCAGCGATGGATCGACGAGCGGAAGCCTTCGGGCGAAGCCGCTTGATCCCAAACCCAAAATGAGGAACGGCGGAGGTGCCTCTTCCTCCGCCGTTCATGCGCATCGTACAAGACTAGGAGAACGACGATGAGCAGTACCCATTCTACCAAAAAACCCCCAACGACCGTTCATACACTGCCGCCCACCGTCTTCAGCGCGATGGACGCGAATGCGCTCAAGTCCGCGCTCAGCGCCGTTGGGGTGGAGATCCGGTACAACCTTCGGGCGGCCGTCACCGAATGGCGAGGCCCCGGCAGCGATTGGCAGCCGCTGTCCGACCGGCAAGCCGACGATTGGCGGGACTGGATGGCCCGGAAGTTCCAGTACAGCGGCGCCCAAAAGCGCAATCATCCGCTCCGATACGGCCGCGAGCGGTGGACCACTTCAATCAACGCGCTGTGCAACCGCAACACCGTTGACCCCTTCGAGCAGTGGCTTGACGCGCTCCCGCCATGGGACAGCAAGCCCCGCCTCGACAAGCTGCTGGTCACGATGTTCGCCGCCGACGACACCCCCCTTACCCGATGGGCCGGGGCCTACGTGTTCATCGGCGCCGTGCAGCGCACCAAGCACCCCGGCTGCAAGCTCGACGAATGCCCCGTGCTGATCGGCGAGCAGGGAATCGGCAAGTCCGCCTTTCTTCGCCATGCCCTGCCCCTCGAAGGCGATGAGTGGTTCAGCGACGCACTCTCGCTCAGCGACCCCACCAAGCAGAAGACCGAGGCGCTGCTTGGCAAGGTGCTGGTGGAGATGCCCGAGATGATCGGCAGCACGAGGGCCGAGATAGACCAGCTCAAGGCGTTCCTGACGCGCCAGAACGACAACGGCGTGAGGCTCGCCTACCGGCGCAATGCCGAAGCCCTGCCAAGGCGCTGCATTCTGGTTGGCACGACCAATCGCCTTGAGTGCCTCCCCAACGATCCCAGCGGAAACCGAAGGTTCGTTCCCATCGAGCTGCGTAGCGGGTGCGACGTGGAATGCTTCATGCAAGCCAACCGGGAGCAGCTATGGGCGGAGGCGATCGACCGGCACTCGTTCGGAGAGCGGGCCAACCTCCCGCGCAGCCTGATGCCCAATGCAGCAACGGCAGCCGAGCGGCACCGCTCCAAGGACGATTTGATAGAGGGTTGGTTGGCCGAGCAGGCGGACAATCACGCTTATTCGAACGGCGTCAGCATGATGGTGCTGGCGGAGGACGCACCCCGGGAAGGCGGCCGAGGCGTGACGGCCAAGCGAATCGCCGGGGTCGCCCAGCAGCAAGGATGGACCAAGGAGCGGACCAAGAAGGTGAACTTATGGCACCCACCGCAAAAGACTTGACGGGTGGAGGGTGGAAGGTGGTGGAACCAAATCCCTACGAGCACGGAAAATCTACGTTTCTGTACATCTTTTGTATTCATAAGGAAAACCCTCCACCACCTTCCACCCTCCACCATCTGGGCCGCCCAAGGCGTAGAATCGAGTCACCACAATGGAGATCGACCATGACCCAAAAGACCAAGGAAACCCGGTTCAAAAATTGGTGCCTCAATGGGTGTCCACCGAGCCAACTTGACGATGGCATGAGGAAAGTTCAGGAGCGCATTCGCCGTTCAGCCCTTTCCAAAATCATTGACAGAGCCCAGGAAGGCGACGTTGCGGCGCTCAATTGGATGCTCCAGCGCCGGATGCTCGAATGGCCCAACAAGGAGCATGATTGATGGCCAAGTCATTCACGACGGGCGGGGATGGCCTGGCCCGCTATCTCAAGAAGACCCGACAGAACGCCGCCAAGCAGCCTGTCGTTACAGTGGGCTTTCACGACCCAGCCATGAGTGCAATAGCCGTTGTCCATGAGTTCGGCGCTGGCCGCGTTCCTGAGCGACCGGCCTTCCGCTTGGGCGTGGACCAGGCGGAGCGGCATTGGGAGCGAAACAAGCCAAGCGTGTTCCGAACGGGGCAGGATGCCGTGAGGCACGGCAGTGGCGTGGACGATGCCAAGCTGACTGCGCTGGCCATCGAGCTGCGGGACATCATCCGGCAGGCTTACCACGACTTCCACGGCGCACCGCTCAGCGAGCGGCAGAGACAGCGCAAGGCGGGCACAAGCTATGCGGATGAGCAGTTGATCGGCGCGGAGGGGCCAAAGCTGATCGGCCACATTCACGCCGAGGTCAACGGCCAGCAGGTGGGGTGATGGGCCCCCCCTATGGCACCGGCGGGCCGGGCGAATCCGTCCAGACCGGAGCGGGTGCCTTTGGTTTTTCGGTTGCGTTAACCCGTTAACCCCGCGCTGCCATGCCCTACGCCAAGATCGATGACCGCCGACGCATGGCCCGCGAGGGGATGCGCAAGCGCCGGGCTGCAGCCAAGGCTTCGGCCAAGGCCCAGGCGGTTTCCAAGCTCCCTGATGACCCCATAGGCGAGTTGGCGAAGTGGAGCCGGGAGACTCTGGTAGTCCCGCCCGGCCATCCGCTCGCTGGCCAGCCTATGGCGTTGCCTCAGTTCGGCATCGACTTTCTGGCGGACGCGATCACGCACCGGGAAAGCCTGCTTTCCATCGCCCGAAAAAACGCGAAAAGCGCCGTCATTGGGGTGTACCTGCTGGCCCGGCTGGCGGGGCCGCTCCGGGTGGACGGCTACCGGGCTGGCGTTTGCTCGGTAAATCGCGAAAAAGCTGGCGAACTGAAGCAGCAAATGGAGGCCATTGCCGAGGCGAGCGGCTTGCGGGGCGTCAAGTTCCTTCGCAGTCCCGCTCCTGGGCGCGTTGAGTCAGCATCGGGCCGTGTCGATATCCTGAGCGCTGACAAGGCTGCGGGCCATTCGAGCGGCTTTGACGATGCGCTAGTTGACGAACTGGGCCTGCTGCCGGAGCGCAACAGGGAGTTGGTCAACGGTATGCGCACGGCGACCAGCGCGAGGGACGGGCGGTTTATCGCGCTGTCGATTCAAGGCGATTCCCCGTTCACGCGGGAGATGATCGAGCGGCGCGACCATCCCGGTACTGCCGTTCACCACTACGCCGCGCCGGAGGATTGCAAGCTCGATGACGAAGCGGCATGGCGGGCGGCCAATCCGGGGCTGGGCAGCATCAAGTCGCTGGCTTGGATGCGCGACGAAGCGGCGCGGGTTCTTGTCAGTCCCGCCGATCAAGCCAGCTTCAAGGCGTTCGACCTGAATCTGCCCCAAGACCCAAGCCGGGAGATGATTTGCGAAGTGGCGGACTGGCGGGCTTGCGAGTCCGATGACGTGCCGGAGCGCAAGGGGCCATGCGTCATAGGGTTCGACCTTGGGGGTTCCGCCAGCATGACGGCGCTGGCGGCGTGTTGGCCAACTACCCATCGGGTGGAGGTTTACGGCGCGTTTCCGGGCGTCCCTGACTTGCGGACGCGGGGCGTTGCGGACGGGGTGGGGCGTCTCTACCAGCGCATGGCCGAACGCGGCGAGTTGCGAACCTACGCCGGAAGGGTTACGCCGGTATCGGAGTTTCTGGGGGATTGCGCCGCCCACTTGCGCGGAAGCCGTGTTGTCATGGCAGGGGCGGATCGTTACCGGAAGTCCGAGGCCATGCAGGCGCTTGATGACGCGGGCTTGAACTGGCCGATGCAGTGGCGGGGGCAAGGGGCCAGCGGGACGGCGGACGGCTCCCATGACGTGCGGGCCTTTCAGCGGGCCGTGCTGCGGCGCGAGATTGTCTGCGCACCCTCCCTGATGATGCGGAGCGCCATCGCCAAGTCGAGCATCAGGCGGGACGGGAGCGGCAACCCGGCGCTGCAAAAGGCGAACGACCGGGGGCGGATAGACGCGCTGAGCGCCGCCGTGATTGCTTGCGGGCTGGCGGAGGTGTTCGCGGGACGGCCAAGGCGGACGTGGCGCTACCGGGGCGCGGCGTGAGCAGGAACCATGCGGCGCTGCATTCAAAGCGTTGGGCGCTGACGCGGTTGCAGGCGTTCGAGCGGGACGGCTGGCGCTGCACCAACTGCGGAGCGGCTGGCCGTTTGGAGGCGCACCATGAGCCGCCGCTACGGGCGGGCGCTGACCCCTACGACTTGGCCGGAATCCGCACCTTGTGCCGGAACTGCCATTTGCAGCACCACCAGGGCGAAAGCGAGACTCCCGGACGGGCCGAATGGCGGGATTTCGTTGCCGAGATGCTTTGAATCGGCCTGTACATAAACTTAGTGTCAAGGTTTTTTTTCGCTGGAAATCAGCGGTTTATCGTGGTTGAATCGGGGCAAATCAACTGCGAAGGCGGGGCAAATGACCAAAAACCAAAAGAGGTTGCGCGAATTGCAGGAGCAGCGCAGCAAGAACCGCCAGCGGCTGGCGGAGCTGGCCGCAATCGACGGCTTGGAGGCTGAGCAGCGCAGCGAACTGGACGCCATCGAGGAATCGACCCCGGACTTGGAGCGGCAGATACGCGCCGCTCAGGTGGCGGTTGACGACGAAACGGAGGAAGCCGAGCGGCGGGGTGCCGGTGGCGGCGGCGAGATCGATGCCGAGACCCGCGAGCGGCGCGAGCTGCGGGGCCGATGCGTTCTGGGCCGGTACTTCGAGGCCGCGCTTCGGGGGCGGCTGCCGACCGGGGCCGAAGCTGAGTTCGGGCAGGCGGCGAAGGTTCCTGACGGCACGATACCGTTTGATCTTTGGGAGGCCGACCGTGACGCGGCGCTGGCCGAGCAGCGGGCGATCACTCCCGCGCCGACCACGGTTGGCGTGAACCTGGCTCCGTTGCAGCCTTTCGTCTTCAGTCCATCAGTCGCACCCCGGCTGATGGTGGACATGCCGCATGTCGAGAGCGGCACCTACGCAAGCGGCACGATCACCACGGCGGCGACTGCCGACGCGGTGGCCAAGGGCGCTGACGTGCCGGAAACCGCCGCCGCGTTCACCGTGCAAACGACGGTTCCGCACCGCATCGGCGCGAGCCTGAACCTGTCGGCTGAGGACGTTAAAGCCGTGGGGCAGGACAATTTCGAGAGCCTGCTACGCCAACACCTGAGCCTCGTTGTCAGCGAAGAGCTGGACAATGAACTGCTGAACGGAGATCCCGACACCGACGCCGACGACATTTCCGGATTCTTCAAGCGACTCACTGACAGTCCCGAAACCGCCACAGCGAGCGTTTACGACTACGGCGACTTTCTCAAGCTGTACGCTGACGGCATCGATGGCCTTTGGGCATCGACCGTTTCTGAAGTTGCCGTGCTGATGGGGTTGGATTCCTACCGGCTGGCCGTGCAGACCTACCGGACAACGGACAGCGACGAGAGCTTTGCGGCCTTCGCCGCCCGGCGCACGGCGGGCTTGTCCACGTCGAACCGGATGCCGGCAACCGACGCCACCAGCAAGCTCCAAAAGGGCATTCTCTGCCGGAAGGGCCGCAGCATGATGCCCGCGCCGATGCGCACGGCGGTCTGCCCGCACTGGGGGTACTTCCAGATCGACGACATTTACACGGGGGCGCGGAAGGCGGAGCGCCGGTTCGTTATCAACACCCTGATTGGTGATTTGATAGTCGTCCAAGCGGGCGCCTACAAGGAAATTGTCGTACAGACGACCACCTAGCAATGGATGGCGAACGGCGGTACAGCGGCGCGGAGTGCCGGGCCGAGGGCCGAACCCTCATTGGCCCGGCCATCCGCTACGATGACGTGTCGCGCACCTTTCGCGAGCGGTTTCTTCCCGGCGCGTTCGACTTGGATTCCAAGACCCGCTACCTTGACCTTCGGCATAACCGGCTGATGGTGCTGGCGCACACCGATGGCGGGGGCCTTGAGCTGGTGGATTCCGCCGAGGCGCTGATGGTCAAGGCTACGCTCCCGGACATTCCGGTTGCCAACCTTGCGCTGCGGGAGCTGGCCGCAGGCCGGTTGACGGGGTTCAGCATCGATTTCGTGCCGTTGAAGAGAACGAAGGACGCCGCAGGGCTTCGCACCGTGCATCGGGCCGAGCTGAACGGCGTGGGGTTGGTGGACAAGCCGAGCTACCCGCAGTCCACGGCTGAGGTCCGGGCCAAGGCACCGTACACGCTGAGCGGCAAAATCCCGCTCAACAAGCCGTTGACGTGCCGTTGCCATCGGGGCACTTGCGACCGGGTGCGGTTCACGGAAGGCGCGTTCGACGACGCGATTGCGGGAGACGACGAAGTCTTGTTGATAACCGGCGCGTTCGAGTCGGCGCTGGCCAGCAAGGCAAGGCGCAGCCTGACGCTGCGCAAGACCCGGGATGCGGTGGAGGTTGACGCGGCGCTGCCGGACACCACGGCGGCGGCGGACTTGGCCGCGAAGTCGAGGGCCGTCAACCTGCTGACCCGTCCCGTTTTCGACCAAGACCTAAGCACGTTCGAGGAAGTGAACGGGACGGCCATCTACTCGAAAGTTCACGTCAAGGCCGTGCTGGTGGGCGCGTCCAATGTCGAGGGCTGGCCAGCGGCGACAGTCCGGGGCAAGTCGGCGCGGCGCAGCGCGCTGAGGCTTCTCTAGTGCCTCCGGTCCTATCCCCGGTTCCGACTTCGCCGGTGGCGCTGGCGAACGCGCTGGCGTACTTGCGGGGCCAGATCGGGTACACCGTGGACGGCGGCGTCACGCCATCGGGCGAGCGGGCGGCTAGGGTGGACTGGCCGGACGATGCGAGGCTCACGGAATTGTTGGGCACGGCTTCGGCGCTGGTGGAGCGGGAGGCTCCGGGCGCGCCGCAGGCCATCCGCAACGAGGCCGTCGTTCGCGTGAGCGGCTACTGGCTGGAAAGCTCCCGCTCGCGCCGCTTCGGCGCTGTTCGCAAGGCGGAGTGGGGGGGGGCCACTGAGGCGGGCATCACTGGCTCAGTCATGTTCGAGGCGACCACCAATCACGCCGCCGCCTTCCTGCACTCCGGGGCCAAGGGGCTGCTGAGTTCGTGGAAGGTGCGCCGGGCGGGGGCGATCGGGTGAAGCCGCGCATAGAGCCGACGTTGGGAAGTCCCAAGCGCGAGCGGCGCAGCGGGGGCGGCTACACGGATGACATAGTTGCGGCCATCGAGGGCGCAGCCGCCCGCAAGACCGCCGACGTGGCATCGACCGCCGCCGTGGAGGCTGCAGCGGGGGCGCTGAGCCGCGCCTTCGCATCCGCCGAGGTCATTGGGCCGGGGTGGGCGCGTGACGCCGTGACGCCGCCCTGGCTGGCGCAGGTTGGCCGTTCCATCATTCGGGAAGGGGCAAGCCTGTCCGTGGTGGAGATTGCTTCCACGGGCGTTCTGAGCCTCATTCCGGCTGCTTACTGGAACTTCGAGGGCCATGCGCCGCGCCATGACGATGACGAAAGCGCATGGCGGGCGCGAGTGACCACCTACGGGCCGTCAAGCTCCCGGACGCGGCTGCTTGATCGGGAGCAGCTTGTTTACCTTCGCTGGGGCACTTCGCCCGGAACCCGCTACCGGGGGCAGGGGCCGACAAGCTGGGCGTCACTGAGCGCCAAGGCGACGGCTGAGACCGAGCGCAGCTTGGGGGACGAAGCCAGCGGGCCGATTGCCCAACTGCTGGCCATCCCGCAGGACGGCGGCGATGGCGATGACGAAAACGACCCGCTCGCCATGCTCAAGGCCGACATCAAGGCGGGGCGGGGCCGGGCGCTGTTCGTTGAGACCACCAGCGCGGGATGGGGGCAGGGCCGGGCGAACGCGCCCGGAAACGGCAACATGGACTGGAGGGCGCAGCGTTTGGGGCCGAGCCCTCCCGCCGCGCTGGTGGAGTTGGCGGACGCCGCCTTTGCGCGGATGCTGGCCGCTTGCGGATGCCCTCCCGGCCTGTTCGAGTCGAACGCGGATGGCACTTCGCAGCGCGAGGCGCTGCGCAGGTGGCACCTTGGCACCGTCGAGCCTATGGCGAAGCTGCTGGCGCATGAGCTGAGCTTGCGGCTTGAGGCGGATGTGTCGCTGCGCTTCGATGCCTACCCGAAGGACATGGCGGGCCGCGCCCAGACCTTCAAGGCGCTTGCGGCTAACGGCGTGGACGTCAACGAGGCGCTGACCATATCCGGCCTGCTTGCCGAGGATGGCGGCTGATGGCCAGAAACCGGCTGTGGACTGAACGGGAGGACGCGCTTGTCGAGCGGGCGGCGGAGGCTGCCCATGCTTGCGGACGACATGGGCCGGGCGGCTTCCGCAACCGCTACCGGGAGGTTGGTGAGCGCATCGGCAGATCGGAGAACGCAGTGCAGTTGCGGGCGCAGCGGATCGGCGTAGCCGCATCCCTTGGATGGGAGAGGCGCTGATTAGGGACAGGTTTAGGGACGATCACCAATAACTAATTGATTTATATGGGTTAATGGCGGAAGAGGTAGGAGTCGAACCCACCAGGCGCGATTTCGCGCCTCAACGGCTTTGAAGGCCGCGCGCCCCACCGGAGACGATGCTCTTCCTGAATGCCTGCTAGCGGCAGTGCCGCCGCCAACCCTACCGCAACCGGAGTTCTTAGACCACAGGATTAGGGCAGGGCGCCTGGGCTGCCCGTCTAGAATAACGGGCCGAAGAGCAAGCTGCCCGCAACGCCTGCCATGCCGAGCGCCATGGCCAGCATCAGGTTGAACAGCTTGGATGAGTCCGCCCGCTGCTCCGCACGCATGTCGTCGATGCGCCGATTGACGTCATCGAAGCGCTGGTCCATCTCTGCCTTGATGCGCTCGTACTGCGCCTGCAGGGACGCCTCAAGGGTCTCCCGCAGCCGCTCCGGGGTGACCGGGAACTTCTCGATCGAGTTGGCGATGGCCTCAAGGGTCGCCCCCGCCTGCCGCCGGTCAACCCCCGTGGCCTCAAGGCTTGTGGCCATGTCCGAAATTTCCTTTAGCGCCCGTTTCATGAGTATATGCCCCTTAATGACGGTTTGGAAAATGCCATCTAATCCTCCCTTAAGGGACTTGTCTGTAGGCTGCCTCCGCATCTCTTGTAGGAAATTACCGCTTTGAGCACTCGACCACGGGGATAGCCTCAGGAGCTTCCAGAATCTGGCACTAGGTTCCCCAGCAGCCGCTTGATGGTGGGCCAGAGCGCGTCGAGCAGCGCGGGTTGGCCTGCGGCGTTGGGGTGAACGCCGTCATCCTGCATCAGGTCGGGGTTGAGGGCCACCGCTTCGATGAAGTGGTTCGCCAACGGCACGCCGTGGCGTTCGGCGAGGTCGGTGAACACCTGCCGAAACGCTTGGGTGTAGCGGAGGCCGTAATTGGGCGGAATTTGCATGGCCACCAGCAACACGTTTCGGCTTAAGGGGTTGGCGGTTTGGATCATTTGCGCCAGATTGCGGCGGATGTTGGTCACCGGGTAGCCGCGCAGCGCGTCATTGGCGCCGAGTTCGATGATGAGCAGGTCCGGGTCGTGAACCTCAAGCGCCTTGGGCAGCCTGGCCAAGCCGCCGCCTGTGGTCTCGCCACTCAT
>JAPPIX010000254.1 GCA_028820495.1 Gammaproteobacteria bacterium | reverse complement strand
CGCCAAACGAGGCCGACGGTGCCACGCTCAGGAGCACCGAGTCCGGCGACGTCGTGGGGTTCATCGATGCGAGCGGCGCCCGGGCATGGCTCGGCATCCCCTTCGCCCGCCCGCCGGTGGGTGCGCTGCGCTGGCAAGCGCCACAGCCACCGGTGCCCGCCGAAGGCACCATTGAAGCGCTGGCCTTCGGGGCGATGTGCCCGCAGTTGCCATCGCTCTTGAGCGACGCCGGTCAATCGCCCGAGAGTGCCGAGGCGGCGGCAGTTGCGGGCAGCGAAGACTGCCTGATGCTCAACATCTGGTCGCCGCCCAACGCCAGCGGCCTGCCGGTCATGCTCTGGATTCATGGCGGCGGCAACAGCATCGGCCACGGCGGCAACGTCAACGGCGGCAGCTTGGCTGTCGGCGGGAACGTGGTGGTCGTCTCCATCAACTACCGCTTGGGCCTGTTCGGCTGGTTCAACCATCCAGGGCTGCACGCCGGCGACCCGGCCAACGACTCGGGCAACTACGGCACCCTGGACATGATCCGGGCCTTGGAGTGGACGCGGGACAACATCGCCGCGTTCGGCGGCGACCCGGGCAGCGTCACCGTGTTCGGCGAGTCCGCCGGCGCCTTCAACACCTTGGCGATGATGGCCTCGCCGTTGGCCGAGGGCCTTTTCCATCGAGCCGCTGTCCAGAGCGGCGGCTACGGCGTGTCCAGCCTCGCCAGCGGTCAAAACTACCAAGACCACGGCGGGCATCAGTACAGTGCCCCGGAGGTCCTCAACGCGCTGCTTGTCGCCGACGGCAAGGCGGCTGACGCCGACGCCGCCCGCGCCATCCAGGACGGCTGGACCCCTGCCGAGACGCGGGACTACCTCTACGCCAAGACGCCGGCGGACATCTACGGCCTGCTCGACGGTGGCGGATTCGGCATGGTCAACGTGCCGAACAACTTCAAGGACGGTCACGTGCTGCCCACCCTGGACGCCGA
Organism: Gammaproteobacteria bacterium; assembly: GCA_028820495.1. Taxonomy (GTDB): domain Bacteria; phylum Pseudomonadota; class Gammaproteobacteria; order Pseudomonadales; family Azotimanducaceae; genus Azophilus. The sequence goes on along the minus strand of JAPPIX010000254.1, from coordinate 10,177 downwards.
GGACCTGTTTTCCGACACCGGGAACTACAACGCCGTGCCCGTGATTTTGGGCACCAATCGGGATGAGCCCACCCTGTTCATGTCCCGGGACCCCCGCTACGTGGACGATCTCTTCGGCATCTTCCACTCGCTCAAGGACGAGGACGCCTACCGCCGCGAGGTCCGCTACAGCGCCCGCGCCTGGAAGGCCCGGGGCGTGGATGAGTTGGCGCAGTTCATGGCCGCCTCCGGCCATCCCAACGTCTATGCCTATCGTTGGGATTGGGACGAGGAGCCGAGCGCCCTGGGCTACGACCTCAGCGTCGCCCTCGGCGCAGCCCACGCGTTGGAAATCGCCTTCGTCTTCAATGACTTCGAAGGGGGAATCGCCGCCCTGGGATACATCTATCCAAACGACGAAAACCAGTCGGCTCTCTCTCGGAGCATGATGTCCTACTGGACGGAATTCGCCTACACCGGTGCGCCGGGACGGGGGCGGGACGGCGCCGAAGTGCCTTGGCTGGCTTGGGGCGAGAACGGCCAGACCTCCATCCTGCTGGACACGCCCACTGACGGCGGCATCCGCATGGATGACGACGTGGTCACCAGCGCCAGCGTCAAAGCGGAATTGATGGCCGACGCCTCCCTGCCCCCAGGCCGGGAGCGATGTGAGCTTTATGTGCGCCTCTTTCGGTGGCAGGGCTTGTTCGACGACGGCGAATACCGAAGCTTGGGCTGCGCCGCCTACCCAGCGGAAAGCTTCGCCTCATTCTGACAAGGGCCTCTCAATGAACTTTCAACAGCTCGAGTCCTTTGCCGATCCTTATCCACTCTACGCGCAGTGGCGCGCTAGTCAGCCGATTTGGTGGGCTGACGACGTACAGGGCTGGATCCTGTCCCGGTATGACGACGTTCGATCAGTTCTGAAGGATCCGGCGAACTACTCATCCGAGTTGGCCACAGCCCGGTCCGAATCAACCATGCGCCTTCCGTTGCTGCATGACGACCCGCCTCGGCACACAGACCTGCGAGCGATCGTGAATCGTTCCTTTACGTCGCGGGTGATGAGGGAGATGGAGGCGGATATCGAAGCGGTTGTGGATCAACTGCTCGATGATATCGACGTACGGCAGCCGGTCGATATCGCGCAAGCCCTAACCATACCTTTGCCAGTCGCCTTGATCTCGCGCTTTATGGGCATTCCGTTCGAGCGCAAGGACGACTTCAAGCGTTGGTCGGATAGCCTAACGGCAACGGGCACGGCGAAAACGATGGAGGAAAGGATGCCCGACATCATCGAGATGATGAACTTCTTTCGTGACGAAATCCCGAAGCGAAGACAAAATCCCGATGAGGATCTCATCAGCAAGATCGTCGCCGCCACTGTTGCCGGGGAGGCGCTTCCCGAGGAAGTCATCGTCGGCTATTGCCAGCTTCTGCTTATAGCGGGCAACGAGACGACCACCAACCTCTTGAGCAACCTGCTGCACTACATCGCTGACCACCCGGACGTCTGGCAAACGCTCCGCCAGGACCCGTCAAAGGTCGGCAATGCCATCGAAGAGTGTTTGCGCTTTGATCCGCCAGTGCATTGGATCAGTCGCACTGCGCTGCACGACGCTGAGTTCCACGGGCAGAAGGTTGCCCGGGGAGAAACCGTCTATACCCTGCTTGCGTCTGCCAATCGCGACCCGGATCACTATGCTGATCCAGACCGGTTTCGGCTGGACAGGCGCCGCAGCGACCACCACACCTTTGGTCATGGCATACATTTCTGCATCGGTGCACCGCTGGCCCGCATGGAAGCCAATCATGCCCTGATCGGCATGTTGAGGAGATACACAACGGTCGGTCATGCGTCTAGCGGGATCAATGAACGAACTCATTCATCCATGTTGCGGGGTTACCACCACCTTTGGCTCGAACTATGCAAAGACTGCTAATCGCCAACCGGGGCGAGATCGCCATTCGCATCGCCCGGGCCGCCGCCGATCTCGGCGTTGCGAGCCTAGCGGCTTACGCCCCCGAAGACGCCGCCTCCCTGCATCGATTTCAAGCCGACGAAGCGGCGGCGTTGGAGGGACGCGGCGCAGCCGCCTACCTGGACATCGAGCAACTCGTTGCATTGGCCACCGCCCACGGCTGCGACGCGGTGCATCCAGGCTATGGATTCCTGAGCGAGAACGCCCAATTCGCGCAGCAGTTGGAAGCTGCGGGGATCACCTTCGTCGGCCCTGATTCGGCAACCCTTGCCACGCTCGGCGACAAGTCCGAAGCCCGCGCGTTGGCGGCGCAGTGCGAAATCCCCTTGCCGCGCGGCAGCGAAGGGCCGGTCACGCTCGCCGAGGCCCGCGCCTTCCTGGAGGCGCTTGAAGGCGCGCCACTCATCATCAAGGCCGTCTCCGGCGGCGGCGGACGTGGCATGCGGGTGGTTGAGGATGGCAAAGACCTAGAGGCGGCCTTCTCCCGCTGCGCCTCCGAGGCGGAGCTGGCCTTCGGCAGTCCGGCGCTCTACGTGGAGGAATTCCTGCCCAGCGCCCGCCACATCGAAGTGCAGATCTTCGGCGACGGCAGTGGCGCGGTCAGCCATCTCTGGGAGCGGGAGTGCAGCATTCAGCGCCGCCGCCAGAAGATGGTGGAAATCGCCCCCTGCCCGCACCTCGACGATGCGTTGCGAGGCGGCCTCACCGACGCGGCCCTGCGCCTGGCCCAAGCGGTCAATTACCGCAGCGCCGGCACCGTGGAGTTTCTGGTGTCCGACGACCGTTCGGCGCGGCCCTTCGCCTTCATTGAAGCCAACGCCCGCCTGCAGGTGGAGCACACCGTCACCGAGGAAGTGACCGGCATCGACTTGGTGCGCGCCCAGTTGGAGATCGCCGACGGCCGCACCCTCGCCGAGCTCGGCCTGCAGCAAGCCAGCATCCCGGCCCCCGAGGGCTTCGCCATCCAGGCGCGAATCAACATGGAAACCCTCGGCGAGGACGGCAGCGTCAAGCCGGCGGGCGGCACGCTGCGCCTGTTCGAACTGCCCACCGGCCCCGGAGTGCGCACCGACAGCTTCGGTTACGCGGGTTACGCCACCAGCCCGGCTTTCGATTCCTTGCTCGCCAAGCTGGTGGTTCACGCCCGCCAAGGCGGCTACGCCGCCGCAGCGCGCAAGGGCTACCGGGCGCTGTGCGAGACGCGCATCGAGGGCGTGGCCACCAACCTGGAGTTCCTGCGCAACCTATTCGCCGACCCGCAATTCATCGACGGAGCGTTCCATACCGGATTCGTCGATGACAACCTGAGCCGTCTGGCCCAAGGCGCCGAACACGGCACCCTAGCCCAACGCCAAGGCCGCCGTCGCAGCGGGGAGGGAGCGGCATCCGCCACCCAAGCGCTGGCCGGCGCCAAGGTCGATGCGATCGACCCGCTCGCCGTTCTCGACCACGGCAAGTCCGACGCGGCCAGCGCCACCGCTGCGCCCGAAGCGCTGGCGTTGGTCGAGGAGGAGCTGCCGCCGGGCGTCGTCGCCGTGGCCGCGCCCATGCAGGGCACCATCGTCGCCTTCGACGTCGGCCCTGGCGACGAGGTTTGGAGCGGTCGGCAGGTGCTGGTCATGGAAGCCATGAAGATGGAGCACGTGGTGCATGCCGAAGTCAGCGGCACGGTGCAGCGCCTCGGGGTCAACGCCGGTGACACCGTGTTCGAAGGCCACCCGCTGATTTACCTTGCCGAAGCCGAGATCGAGGCGCCCACCGAAGGCGGCGGCGGAACCCTGGACTTGGATCACGTGCGCCCCGACCTCGCCGAAGTCCTTGAGCGCCGGGCCGCGGGCCACGACGAGAACCGCCCCGAAGCCGTGGCCAAGCGGCGCAAGACCGGCCATCGCACCGCTCGGGAGAACATTGCCGACCTCTGCGATGAGGGCACCTTCATCGAGTATGGCTCGGTGGTGGTCGCCGGGCAGCGGCGGCGGCGCAGCATGGCGGACCTCATCAAGAACACCACCGGCGACGGCATGGTCTGCGGTCTCGGCCAGGTCAACGGCCACCTGTTCGGGCCAGAGCGCGCCCGGGCCATGCTCATGTCCTACGACTACATGGTGCTGGCGGGCACCCAAGGCACGAAGAACCACGCCAAGAAGGATCGCCTATTCGAGGTGGCCGAACAGTTCCGTCTGCCCACCGTGCTATTCGCCGAGGGGGGCGGCGGACGGCCCGGCGACACCGACGGCACCGGCGTGGCGGGCCTCGACTGCTGGGCCTTCACCTACTTCGCCCGCCTGTCGGGGCTAGTGCCCATCGTCGGCATCACCACTGGCCGCTGCTTCGCGGGCAACGCCGTGCTGCTGGCCTGCTGCGACGTCATCATCGCCACCGAGGACGCCAACATCGGCATCGGTGGCCCCGCCATGATCGAGGGCGGGGGCTTGGGCATCTTCAAGCCCGAGGAAGTCGGCCCCATGTCGGTGCAGCGGCCCAACGGCGTAGTGGACATCGCCGTCGCCGACGAGGCGGAAGCGGTGGCCGTCACCAAGCGGTATCTCTCCTACTTCCAAGGGCCAGTGGCCGAGTGGGAGGCCCCCGACGAGCGCAAGCTGCGCTTCATCGTGCCGGAAAACCGCCTGCGCTACTACGACATGCGCGAGGTGATCGAGGGCATCGCCGACGTGGGCTCCATGCTCGAGATCCGCAAGGACTGGGGCCCCGGCATCTACACCGCTTTCATCCGCGTGGAGGGCCATCCCTTGGGGGTCATCGCCAACAACCCCGGCCACCTGTCCGGTGCCATCGATTCCGACGGCGCCGACAAGGGCGCCCGCTTCCTGCAGCTCTGCGATGCCTTTGACATTCCCATCCTCAGCCTGTGCGACTGCCCCGGCATCATGGTTGGCCCGGAGTCGGAGAAGACCGCCTTGGTGCGCCACGCCGGGCGCATGTTCGTGGTCGGCGCCAACATCGACGTGCCGCTGATGACCATCGTCACCCGCAAGGCCTACGGCTTGGGCGCCCAAGCCATGGCTGGCGGCAGCTTCAAGGCGCCGCTCTTCACCGTCACCTGGCCGACCGGCGAGTTCGGCGGCATGGGTCTCGAAGGTGCGGTGAAGCTTGGCTACCGCAAGGAGCTGCAGGCCATCGACGACCCCGCTGAACGCAAGACCGCCTATGAAGAGATGGTGGCCGACATGTACGAGCGGGGCAAGGCGGTCAACACCGCCTCCCACTTCGAACTCGACGACGTCATAGATCCCGCCGATTCCCGCAAGTGGATCAGCGCCGGCCTGCGCTCCATGCCGCCACGACCGCCGAGGACGCACAAAAAACGGCCGAATGTGGACACTTGGTAGATCGGCGAAACGCCGCACGAACCAATCGGACCGAATCTTGGCCAAGCACATCGCCCGTCAACGTATAGTCTTTTGGGTATATGCCATTTCCGGGTTGTTAGGGTCACCCCACATGACTACAGGAAAAAATGACATGAAGGACTACCGCAAGGCTGGAAAAACGGCCGATGTCACCGTCGGTGATTCCGTGCGAATCGTCCGGGAGCTCCAAGAACTCAGCCAGAGTCAACTCGCAAGGTTGACAGGAATTCCACAGTCCACAATTTCGGGCATTGAAAACAACCGGGTTAATTTGGGGGTCGAACGTGCGAAGGTTCTGGCACGCGCATTGAAGTGCCATCCCGCAGTGCTCGTGTTTCCTGGATGGGGGGCCGAAGAATACGAAGCGGCTTAGTGGCGCACCGGGATGGGGACTTCCATGAATCACGGCTTGCGCATCCAGTTTATCGCTGCGGGTCTCACCGCCCTGGCATCAGCGTTCGCGTGGGGGGCGGGGCCCAGCGACTGCGCCACCGGCTTGTTCGCGCTGCGGGGCGACTATCCGGGCGCCCGTCTTGGCCCCTGCCGCATGATCGGCCCGCGGGAGGTGGAAGTTCGCATTGAGCCGGAGGATGGGCCGATCAATCCCAGCCCTTGGTACGGGTTTCACGCTCGCGCCATCGAGCCGGATGCCGGGATGCTCAGCATCATCCTGAACTACGGCTCCTACGAACATCGCTACGTGCCGAAGGCCAGCGTCGACGGAAAAGTCTGGCGGGCATTGCCTGCCCGCGATCTGACCGTATTGGACGACGGTGGCGCCATCATTCGGGTGCAGCCCGGCCAGGGCGGGATTTACGTCTCCGCCCAAGAGAACATTGGCAACGACCACTACGAAACTTGGCTCAAGGGGCTGGCCCAAGACCAACCCGATGCCCGATTGACGGAGGTTGGCTGCAGCGTCGAAGGCCGTCCGATTCGGGCGTTGCATGTCAATCCCCAAGCGCCGCGCCACCTGCTGCTGTTGGGCCGCCAGCATCCCCCGGAAGTGACCGGCGCGCTAACCTTGATGCACTTCGTGGAGCGGCTGCTGGCGATCCGTCGCGAAGCCTGCGACAAAGGGGGACCGGCCTGCGCGTTCTTCGAGCAGCACGGCCTGATGGTGGCGCCCAATCTCAATCCCGACGGAGTGGCCCGAGGCCACTGGCGGCACAACTTGGGCGGCGTGGACCTCAATCGCGACTGGGGCGCCTTCACCCAGCCGGAAACTCAAGCAGTGCGCGACTGGGTGGACAGCCTCGAAGCCGCTGGCCAGCGCTTGGCGCTGGCCTTGGACTTCCACTCCACCTACCGCAACGTCTTCTACGTTCAGGATGCCCAGTCCCCCACCCATCCCCCCGCCTTCGCCTGGCGCTGGCTGATGTTGGCTACCGCCGCCGGCATTCCGGCGCCCTTTGAGTACGCGCCGCGCCCCGCGTCCGACTTGGGCACCGCCAAGAGCTACTTCCACGCCCGCTTCGGCATACCTTCCATCACGTATGAAACGGCCGACGAGGAGGACCGCGCCGCCATCGCGGCATCAGCCGCCATCACCGCCGACGCACTGGTGGCCACATTGGCCGAACCCGAAGCGTCCCTCCCGTAGCCGCACGAGAGCCGATTTCCCATCGCAGAACGCCCTACTCCGATTCAGCCGGAATGCCAGTGAAGTAGGCCGATACGATCATCAGCAGGCGGCGGTTTTGGGGCACCAGGTCAAGGCGGTTGACCACCAGCTTGCGGGGATGGGTGGCGATCTTGTGCAGTAGCTGCAACTCCGCGCCCTGCCGGTATCCGGCGTTGACTTGGGCTTGGATTTGCCACAGGCCCGGCACGTCCGGCACAGGCTGGCTGACGCCCGATTGAATGCGCATGTTGCGGAACTCGAGGGGCTTAAGCAAATCCTGCAAGGCGGCCTGCAGGCTGGCCTCCGCGAGGCCTTGGGTCTCCGCCTCCCAGAACAGAACGCTCAACTGCTCATTGCGCAACCGCTCAGCGGCCAGCAGTTCGCTCCACTCCCCTTGGCCGCGCAGCCGCTCGGCACGGGCGAACCGGTCAGCGTCGCCCACGTAGCCTTCATAGGCTGCCCCCACTCTGTCCCCCTGCACCAGCACGGCGTAGAAGAGGACGATGAAGGCCACCACCCAAGCGCCAAGGCGCAGCCGCAAATTGGCCGCCAACTCCGAGCGCAGCCGCTGCCAAGCCGCCTTCAGGCCATTCACCGCGCCACCTGCATCGTCAACTCGACGCGGTTTCGCCCGCGGGCCTGCTCCACGCGCACATCGGCGAGCAAGGGCAGCTCCTCCATGAGCCGCACGTACTGCACCGGGTCGGCGGCCGCGTCCTCAACCACCACTTTGAGTTCGCCCTGCTGATAGTGCCAAGCGGCAAAGCGCGCCTCGGCATTCGGCAGCGCTTGATCGATCAAGCCCATCAGGTAGGCCTGCGACGGTTCGCGCAGCAGGTCATCAAGCCGGTCGTTGATTCCGCTCAAGCGCCGATGCTCATTGCGCGCCGCCATGAAGGGAGCGACCTCCTCCTGGATGGCGGCGAAGTCGCGGTCCGCACCTTGGCCGGCAAGCGTCAGCCGCCAGTGCCGGCCTTCCTGCCAAATCAACAGCGTGGACAGCACCAAGGCGAGCCCCGCTGCCACGCGCAACTCGTTGGCGACCAGCCACTCCCGCGGCGACATCTGCGCCGCCCAAGGCTCGGCGAGGAATTCATCGACTTCGACCGCATCCTCGGCGGTGCCCTGGCGCTCGGCAAAGAGGGCCACACGCTGCGCCGAGGGCCGTTCCAACGACCAAACGGCGCTGCGCAGCAGGCCGTCCTGCCAATACTGGATTTCAAAGCCTTCCGCGCACAGCTGCACGCACAGGCCGTTCGCTTGGCGGGGGCGGAACACCGATTCCGGCAGCACGAGGCAGTGCGCCGGGTCCGCTCCGGCCTGCGCGACCTGATCGCGCATCGCTTCGCGGTCCACGGCATCCGCATCCCAATACCAAACCATGGCGTCGCCGCCCGCCCAAACGACGTAGTGTTCGGTGCGGTCGAACGGGCTCCAGCCCGGCACTTGCAGCTTTACCGCCGCCTCTCGCCGGGTTCGGGGCACATGATCAAAATTCTCGCAACGGTACATGCACAGGCCGCGGCCCAAAATCCAATGGGCGCGCAACGACGACTGCGGCAGGCGCGTGGCGCCGCTGCGGCCTTGAATGAAGTTCGGACGCTTAGAGAAGCGCCGTCGCAAGTCTTGGAGGCTCTTCTGGATCATGCCCTGCAACCGGCTCCCAATACTGATAATCCCTGCGCCACGGGGCACTCTCCCCATAGGGCGTCATCTCCACCCCTACCAGCCACCGGCCGCCCCGCCCCGGGCGCCACAGCATCAACCGCACGAAGCTCGAGGGCAGCCGCAATATCTGGTCATCCGGGACGTCCACCGCGGACCCGGTGAGCTCCCGCAGTTGCAGCGAACGCCAAACCGGCGCCTGCAGCCGCTGGTCAACGACGGCCTTGGCCGCCTCCCGGTCCACCTCCAACACCGCCCCGGCGACTTCAAGCGGCATGGTGTTGAAATTGTAGCCCGCCAGCGGGCGCGAGGTCAGCAGGGGCAAAAGTGTGCGCTGCTGCGAGGCATCAAGCATTTGACCCATGCCGAGAACGCGCTTCATTTCAACCGGCGTGGCCATGATCCAATTGGCCGGCGGCATCTGTCCCGCGCGCTGGTAGGCAAAGCGTTCGGCACCGCTCAGCGTGAGTTCGTCATCCGTGTCCACATAGTCCGTGATGCGCCCCACAAGCCGGCTGCGGTCGGCCAGGCCGACGCCAAACCAGCGCAGCAAGGCGGCAAACGGCGGCGCTTCCGGCTGGTTGATCGACACGAGCCCGTATTCATCCTGGGCCGCAAAGTACACCCCGTCCAAACCTTGGTAAACCGTGCCGTTCATCCAAAACTCGCCGTCACCGACCGGCGGCAGGTCATCCGGGCTGAGCTCAGCAAAGCGTTGATCCGCCTCCAGCAGCAGCCCCCGGTGGTTCATCCGATTGGTGGCCAGCAGGTAGAGCAGGGTCGCCTCCGCGCTGCGCAAGGCCAAGTCCTCATCAATGGCGCGCTTAATGCCGGTTGCCTGGGCCACGTTGGCCTCGGCCACGGCATTGATGTAGGCGGCGAGCACCGCAAGCGCCGCGAGAATCCACAACGTCGCCACCAAGATGAAGCCTTGGCCCGCTGTTCCGCTGTCCCTTCCGTCCCAGCCCTTCACAACGGCTCCAGAAAGTTGGCGACCGGCACCGGGTGCAGGCTCAAGTGGGCCGACAGGAGCGTACGGCCATCTTCGCCGACCAGCCGCACTTGGCCCGGGATCCACTCCCGCAGGACTGCAGCCTGGGGCCAGCTCGGGTGCCAGGAGCCAGCGCGGTCGGCGTATTCAAACCGCAGCGCTTCGCCCGGCGCGCGCAACACGGTCCAAGCCACGGCGGCGGCCTCGGAGCCGCCCGACTCAGCATAGCGCAGGGATTCACCGTCCGGCTCGATGGACCAACGCGCTTCCCGTGGCAGGCCCGGCTCGGAGCCGAGCGGTTCCAGGGTGATGCCGGCAAAGGACGCCGCATCGCCAGCAAACGCCCGCTGTGGATCGAGATAGGGCACCATGCTGCGCACTGACGAGGCAAACCAGTGCTGCTGCTGGTGCGCCTCGGCAGCCCGGCTGGCGTGACGCCGGGCCGTATCGCTGCTCGACAGAAAGAAGCCCAAGCCTTGAACCAACAACGTGGACAGCAACGAGGCCAGCACCAGCACTACCAGCATTTCCAGCAAGGAAAGACCGGCCATGCGCTGCGGCGGCA
>JAPPIX010000328.1 GCA_028820495.1 Gammaproteobacteria bacterium | reverse complement strand
CGGGAATACGCCGCCCGCGCCTTCGTGCGGCCTTCCTTCCGGCGGGCGGTGGTCAACTGGCCGGCGGCCTATGGCCCTTCCCCGCACGTGAAGGAATTTCGCGGACCTCTCGCCCTTCTGAAGTTCATCTGGCAGATGCAGCGGCGGCAGCCGATCTAGCCCCATACCGGTAGGGTCGGTCCTCAAATTCGTTGTGCTGCCCGGCGGTTGCAGTCAGTGGCCCTTGAAGGCCTCGACCAGTTGCCGGTAGTCGGCGGTTGTTCGCAGCCGTGCGCCGTACTGCCGCACCAGCGCCGCAGCGGCGTAGTTGCCGAAGCGGGCGGCTTGTGGCTCGGCCATGCCGACGCGCAGTCCATGCAGGCAGGCGCCGGCGTAAATGTCGCCAGCGCCGGTGGTGTCGATGGCCTCGACGGCGTAGCCCGCCACTTCCCGGCGGCTGCCGTTGGCCACGCTGATGCTGCCGCGGCTGCCCAAGGTGATGAAGCAGGCGCGGCCGATGTCCTTGAGCTCGGCGATGGCCAAGTCCAGTCGATCGGTGCCGGCCCAAGTCAGGGCCTCCTCTTCGTTGCAGAACAGCCAGTGGACGCCGTTGCCAAGCAGGCGCTCAAGCTCGTCGCGGAAGAACGTCACCATGCTGGGATCGGACAGGCTGACGGCGGCGGGCACGGCGAACTCGTCGGCGAGTTGGCGGGTGCGCACTGCGGCCGTGAGCCCCGGCGGCTGGGCGCTGAGGTAGCCTTCAATGTACAGCGATCCCGCGCCAGCCAAGGCCGCTTCATCGATCTCGGCGATGCCGAGGCTTCGCGAGACGCCGAGAAAGGTGTTCATGGAGCGTTCCGCATCGTCCGTGACCAGGACGATGCAGCGTCCGGTCAGGCCCTCCGACGTCCCGGCGTTAGCATTGGTAGCCACGCCGACGCTGGCCAAGTCGTCCAGAAAGTGTTGGCCCACGTCGTCGCTCGCCACCTTGCAGGAATACAAGGCGCTGCCGCCGAAGCCTTGGATCGCCATGACGGTGTTGGCTGCCGAGCCGCCGCTCATGCGCTCGTGCGGGCGCTCGGAGAGATCGTCCTTCAAGCGGTTCAGGAACGCCTCCTCCACCAAGGTCATGTGGCCTTTGGCGATGTCGTGCCGAGCTAGGAAGGTGTCATCCACCCGGTACTCCATATCGACCAAGGCATTGCCGACGCCGTAAACGTCGTAGATGGGCGGGGACCGCCCGGCCGTACGGTCAGCGCTCACAATTGCCGCAGTGCGCCGTCGGCGGCGGTCAGGGTGGCGTCGAGAACGTCCTGGGTGTGCTGGGCGCCTAGAAATGCGGTTTCAAAGGCGCTTGGCGCCAAGTACACGCCCCGGTCAAGCATGGCGTGGAAGAAGCGGGCGAAGGCATCGCTGTTGGCGTTGGCCACATGCTCGAAGGCCGTGACCGGCTGCGGGGCGTCGAAAAAGAGGCTCAGCATGCCACAAACGTGATTGATCGCCATGGATCGTCCGTGCTTGCTGGCCAGCGCCTGGAGTTCGCTGGCCAGCAACGCGGTGCGCCGCTCAAGATCGGCGAAGAAGCCCTCATCGAGCGCTCGCAAGGTGGCGATGCCGGCAGCGGCTGCCAGCGGATTGCCGGACAACGTGCCGGCTTGGTAGATGTCGCCGAGCGGCGCCAGCCGGTCCATGATGTCCGTTCGGCCACCCAGCGCGCCGACCGGCAATCCGCCGCCGATGATCTTGCCGAGGGTGGTGAGATCGGGTGTTATGCCGTACCGGGCCTGGGCGCCGCCCAAGGCGACGCGGAAGCCGGTGATCACCTCGTCGAAGATCAGCAGGCTGCCATCGGTTTCGGTGACCTCGCGAAGGGTTTCCAGGAAGCCGGGCTGGGGCGCGATGCAGCCCATGTTGCCGGCCACCGGCTCGACGATCAGGCCGGCGATTTGCTGCGGATAGGCGGCGTAGGCCTCGCGCACCGCAGCCGCGTCGTTGAAGGGCAGCGTCAGGGTTCGGGCCGCGACCGCCTCGGGCACGCCCGGCGAATTAGGGATGCCCAAGGTCAGCAGGCCGGAGCCGGCCTTGGCCAGCAGCGCATCGGAGTGGCCGTGGTAGCAGCCTTCGAACTTGACGATTAGATCGCGGCCCGTGAAGCCCCGGGCGAGCCTAATGGCGGTCATGGTGGCCTCGGTGCCGGAATTCACCAAGCGCGCCTTGTCGATGCCCGGCACCCGTTCGACGATGAGCTCGGCCAGTTCAATCTCCAATTCCGTCGGCGCGCCGAAGCCAAGGGCTTGTTGCGCCTGTGACCTTACGGCCGCCACCACTCGCGGGTCACTGTGGCCCAGGATCATCGGTCCCCAGGAGGAGACGTAGTCGATGTAGCGGTTGCCGTCCACGTCTTCAAGCCACGCGCCCTGGCCTGAACGGAAGAACACGGGATGGCCGCCGACACCCTTGAAGGCCCGCACCGGGGAGTTGACCCCGCCGACCAGGGTGCGTTGGGCGCGGTCGATTAGTTGCTGTGACTCGGTTCTGTTCACTTGGTTTTCCTGATCGCGGGATAAGGCTGTCACACAAGGATACCTGTGAGCCCGGCGACCGTCCTCTCATTGGTCTGAGGCATCGCCCCGTTAGGAAATCTCAAAACGGCTTGATGACGGCGAGAATGACGATCAGCACCAAGGCGATGGTGGGCACCTCGTTGAAGAGGCGCAGAAAGCGCTCGCTGGCGGGCTGCTCCCCTGCTGCCAGCGCCCGCATGATGCGGCGGCAGAAGTGGTGGTGGCCGACCAGCCCGATGACCAGCGCGACCTTGATCCAGAGCCAGAGGCTGGCGGCGTGTGCGCTCCAGGTTTCGATGAGCAGCCAGACCCCGAACACCAACGTGGCGATCATCGCCGGATTCATGATGATTCGGTAGAGTTTCGCCTCCATGACCTCGAAGCGCTCGCGGCTTGGGGCGTCGGTGGCGGTGGCGTGGTACACGAACAGCCGTGGCAGGTAAAACAGGCCGGCGAACCAGCACACCATGGCGATCAGGTGCGCGGCCTTGGTCCAAAGGATCGCGTTCAATGGTTTGGTCTCCCAGGCGCTAATTCAAGAGGACAGGGCGCGGTAGCGGTCAATTTCCCGTTCCGTGATGACGCCGCTCGGCGTTGCTGCTGAGGTGCCCGTGCGCACGATCAGTGCCGTCAACTCACCTGCGCCGATCAGTGCTTCCGCCTCATCCACGGTGGCGTCCGCATCGATTTCCGAGATGTTCCTGCGCACGGCGGGGAACGCTCGAAGGTCGATGGGCGAGCCCGCGGCCCCATCCTCAGCAAGGGCTGATCGCAAGTCTGCCGCGTTCAGCAATCCAGGACAATCCCCGAATTGCTCCTCAAGAAGAATCCAAGCCGGATTGCGGGCCAACGCCGCCTCAGCCTGCGGGCGTTCAACCATCCAGGGCAAACGTTCGATGCTCGGATTCATGATCGTTGCGGCTAGCGGCTCCGTCCGCTTCCAGACCGCCGGGTTTGGGGGATAGACCACGCCGAAGCTGCGCACGGTGGTGAGAAACGGGGATTGGTGCTTGAAGACCTCATTGGTGGTGAGCATGGCCACGGCGATGATGAGCATGGCCGGCAGGATGAGGTTGGCGTTCAGGGTCATCTCGACCACGGCCATGAGCGCCGCCAACGGCGCCCGCAGCACCGCCGCCATCATGGCAGCCATGCCCAGCATGACGTAGAAAGCTTGAATCGACGCGTCCTGTTCCGAGGCATGTCCGAACACGCCGATGGCGCCCCCGGCGCAGCCGCCGATGACTAGCGCCGGGCCGATCAAGCCGACCGGCAACCCCAGTCCGAAGGCCGCCGCGTTGGTTACGAGCTTGAGAATTGCCAGGGCGATGAGCGACCCGGCCGCCAGCTCGCCGAGCATGGCGCTGCTCAACGTGTCGTAGCCGATGCCCATTACGCCGGGTGCCGCCAGCGCGGCTAGGCTGGTAATGCCCCCGGCGAGCGTGACCCGGGCGAGAAACGGCCAGTGGTCCAGGCGCGCGAACTGCCGAATCAACAGGTTGAATCCCGCCGCTAGGCAACCGATAAGCAGGCCGGCAAATATGATGAGGGGCACTTCGGGGAGTGATTGGATTTCGATCAACGCGACGTTGAATGGCGATTCCGTGCCCAACAAGGCATCGACGGTGAGCGAAGCGGCCACGGCGGCGATGATCACGGGCAGGAAGTTGGCGATCGTGTACTCCATCATCACCACTTCCATGGCAAAGATGACGCCGGCGATGGGCGTGTTGAAGGAGCTGGCCAGCGCCGCGGCGGTTCCGCAGGCAACCAGCGTTCTCATGCCGTCATTGGGCAGCCGCAGCCATTGGCCGAGCAGGCTTGCTGCGGCGGCGCCTAAGTGGATGGCCGGACCTTCCCGCCCCCCGGATTGGCCGGAAAGCAGTGCGGCTGCGCCGCCGAAGAATTGCACCGCGGCATTGCTGGCAGGCAGCCGTCCGCGGCGTTCGCTCAAGCAGGCCATGACATGGGGCACGCCGACTCGGCGCTGTTCGCGGCTGAGCAAGCTCATCGCCAATCCGATGGCGATGGCGCCCGCTAACGGCAGGGATGCCCGCTGCAGGTACCCTAGGGATTCAAAAGCCTCGGAGTCGCCCAGCCAAAGGGTCAACGGGTAGTCGATGAGCAGGCGGAAGGCCAGAATGACCAAGGCGGTGAGGACGCCACTGACGATGGCGAGAGCGACCAGTTGCGGCAGCGCCTCGGAATTGCCGAATTGGCGTCGAAGGAACTCCATTGACTTAGGTGGGCGTGCCGTTTGAGCTTTTTCGTTGGGCGAAAGGGAAGGAGTATAAACTGTGGTCCGAGAGTAGAGGTGAGACATGGTGGCTAGGTTCCCAAACGGCCTTCAACGCTTTGAGCAGATGGCCGTGCTGCCGCGCGGCCCGTTGCGGCGCTGGTTGTCAGGGGCGGCGCTGGTTCTGGTATGTGCGGCCTTGTCGTTCGTCGGCTACCTCATGGGGCTGAGGCAGGCGGGTTTCGACCGTGCCGAGTTGGCGGCGCTCGAGGCGCGCAGTCGCTCCTTGGGTCAAGAGGCGGAGGAACTCCAAAAGCGGTTGGTCGAGGAACGGCTCGAGGGCGAGGTTAACGAGCAGGCCAGGGTAGATCTGCAGGCCAAAATCAACGACCAGCGCGGTGAAATCCTGGTGCTTCAGGAAAAGGTGGCGCTATACGAGGCCTTGCTTTCCTCGGATTCGGAAAGCGCACGCTGAAAAGGCCCGGAGTTTCGCGTTAGCGAAACTCCATGCGAGCCTCGGCCCTTAAAGGCCGAGGCTCGCAGTTGCTGTTAGAATGCGAGGCATCGTCGCAGCCTTGGCGGCGCTGACGGAAAAATCGGGGGCAGCAGTGGCAAAAACGGAATCCGACAAGGGCGTCACCCTTATCGCCAAAAACGCCAGGCTGGAAGGGGAAATAACCTTCGACAACGAGCTCTACGTGTATGGCCAGGTCAATGGCAACATTCGGGCTGGCGGCGACAAGGCAACCTTGGTGATTGGCGATCAGGGCAGGGTCAAGGGCGATGTCCGAGCGCCCGTGGTAGTCATCAACGGCGAGTTCGAAGGCACGGTGTTCGCCAGCAGCAAGGTGGTGCTTGCCGAGAAGGCCCGGGTGTCCGGCAACCTGTGCTACAAGCGCATCGAGATGCGGATCGGCGCCCGGATGGACGGCCAGCTTGCACAGCAGGAGAAGGCCGGGGCTGAAGTCCATGCGTTTCCGTCGGCGGACCGTCAGGATGGCTGATATCGGCTTTACGGAACGCGCCGCCGCCAAGGTGAGACGGTTGATCGACGATGAGGGTCTTGATCTGAAGTTGCGCGTTTTCGTCACTGGAGGCGGATGCAGTGGGTTCTCCTACGGCTTCACGTTCGATGAGGCGGTCGCCGATGACGACGCCGTGGTCAACCGCGGCGGCGTGACCTTGGTCGTCGATGGCCTGAGCTACCAATACCTTCTAGGCGCCGAAATCGACTACACGGAAGACCTGCAGGGTTCGCAGTTCGTGGTCAGCAATCCCAACGCTTCGTCCACCTGCGGCTGCGGCAACTCGTTCGCGATCTAACCGCACATCCACTTGCTCCGTTCGTTCAGGGCGCATAGACGGCGCCGATAACCCGGGGCCCGGCGGCACCGGTGACGCTGGGCACGTTGGCCGGAGCGCTGTTGAGACGCTGATGGGCCAGCCAAGCGAAGGCGCCGGCTTCGATGGCGTCGCCGTCCCAGCCGTGCTCGTCCGCGGTATCCACCGATGCCTTCGCGAGCGCTCCGAGCCGCTGCATGAGCAGCGGGTTCAGCCGGCCGCCGCCGCAGACAATGATGCGCTCCGTCTCCGGCGCCCAGTTGGCGATGGCATTGGCAATCGAGACGGCGGTCATCTCCAGGAGGGTTCGCTGCACATCTTCCGGCCGAAGGGCGACATCTTCCGGTCGAAGGGCGGGCCTTAGGCGCTCGCTCAGCCAATTGAGATTGTAGTGCTCGCGTCCGGTGCTCTTCGGGGGCGCTTGGGCCAGATAAGGGTCGTTGAGCAATGACGCCAACAGCGGCTCGTCGACCTGGCCGGTGGCTGCCCAAGCGCCGCCTTCGTCGAAGGCGGCGCTTTGATGCTTGGCGCACCATGAGTCCATGAGCGCGTTGCCTGGTCCGGTGTCGAAGCCCAGCAGTGGGGTGCGGAGCCGGGTGATGTTGCCAATGCCGCCAATGTTCAGCACGGTGCGACGCTCGTGGGCATGGCTGAACAGCGCGGCATGAAAGCCGGGCGCAAGGGGGGCGCCCTGTCCGCCGGCGGCTAGGTCCCGGCGTCGAAAGTCGGCCACCGTGGCCACGCCGGTCAGTTCGGCGATGCGATTGGGGTCGCCGATCTGCAGGGTGAAGGCGTTGCGGTCGTTGGGGCGGTGGCGCACTGTTTGTCCGTGGCTGCCGATCGCCCGCACCGCATTGGCCGCCAGTCCTTGGCTGGCGATGAACCCGCGGGCTGTTTCGCCTATGAAGCGGCCCAGCGCAGTATCGGCTTCGCCCAAGGCGTCCAGGTCGTCGTCGACCCCCTGACCCAGTTCGAGGAGGGTTTCGCGCAGTGCGCTCGGCAGGGAAAAGGTGCGTTGGGCGACGAGTTTGACCGCACTGCCCGCCACTTCGATGAGGGCCAAGTCCAGCCCATCGACGCTGGTGCCGGTCATCGCGCCGAGGTAGAGGTGGCTATCGTCCGACGGCAAGGAGGGACTGGTTCCGATGGGCTGACAGCGACGCCAGCAGCGGCGCCGTGCTTTCCTGGAAGCGCTCGGCTTCGGCCGCCGGCACCGGCTCGGCGTCGGGCAGCTTCACCGTGCGCGGGTTCTGGTGTACGCCATTGACCAGAAATTCATAGTGCAGGTGCGGACCGGTGGCCCAGCCGGTGGCGCCAACATAGCCGATCGTGTCGCCTTGCTGCACCCGTTTGCCGGCGCGAATGCCGCGGGCGAATCGGGACATGTGCAGATACTTGGTCACGAACTGCTCGCCATGCCGGAGCACCACGTAGTTGCCGTTGGCGCGGGTTTTGGATGCCTTTGTGACCACGCCGTCCCCGGACGCAAGTATCGGCGTGCCCCGGGGGGCAGCGTAGTCGATGCCCCGGTGCGGCATGGAGCTTTTCCAGAGCGGATGCTTGCGGCGCAGGTTGAAATTCGAACTGATTCGGGTGAAGGATACCGGCGCCCTCAGAAACGCTTTGCGCATGCTCCGGCCCTTGGGGTCGAAGTAGTTGGCCTCGTCGTTGGGACCGACGTAGCGAGCCGCTCGGTAGCTGTCGCCTTGGTTGATGAACTCGGCGGCCAGGATGTTGCCGAAACCGATGAACTCACCCTCCAGATACTCTTCCTCCAAGAGCACGTAAAACGAATCGCCGTCCCGGATGTCGAGGACGAAATCGATATCCCACTGGAATATCCGGGCTAGCTCCATGGCAACTAGGTCCGGCAGGCCGGCCCGCTGGCTGGCCGTGAACAGGCTGTGGTCAATGATGCCGTGCTTGTAGACCGTCTTCCGTTGCGGCTCGAGGATGATCTCCTCGCCGCGAAAGCGGCTGCCTTCGCGGCTGAACTTGAGGGTCCTGAGGGGATTCGGCGAATAGCTTAGGCTCTGCAAACGGTCGTCCTCATCGCGCAGGAAGCTGAACTCTTCGCCGGGCGCTATCTTGGCGAGCTGTGCGCCCAAGGGGTTGGCGTTGACCAAGCGGTGCAATGATTGGGCGGAAAGGCCCTCGCGGCTGAATATCAAGGCCAGGCTGTCGCCGGGCTGGACGACCACGGTTTGGTTGGCGTCGGCAGGGGGCGCGGAAGCTTGGGGAAGGGGAGCAATGGGCAGGATAGGCGGTGGGAGGGAGATTGGTGCAGCGGCGCTGCCTGCCTCCGCGTCCAGGCGGCCCTCGTATCGCACGATGCCGAAAGCGCACAGGCACACGCAGACTAGCGCGATGCCGAGAGGATAGGCGGTGGAGTACCGGCTGCTGTTCAAGTGAAGTTCCGCTTTCGGCCTTGGCTGCTTTCCCGCCTCCCCTGTCTTTCGGGCATGGAAACGAGACGTTGTTGACGAATTCGGGGCATCTTCATACAGGTAGTGGGCTCGATTGTCCAGAAAAAGCGACTATCTGCACTGGCAAGGCGTTGAAAACACTAAAAAAAGTGAAAACTCAACGGAATTTGCCCCGAGTTCTGCTAAATTGCCGCCGCGTTTTTTCTCTGCCTTGGCCATTCGATGCTGCTTGATGACTTGAAAGCCCGCGGGTTGGTGACGCAGACGACCAACGAAAGCCGGTTGCGCAGCCATCTCACCGGGGGGATGCGCACGCTTTATTGCGGCTTCGATCCCACCGCCGACAGCCTGCACATCGGCAACCTGGTCCCGCTGCTCGCGCTGAGGCGCTTCCAGATCGAGGGGCACCGCCCGATCCTGCTGCTCGGCGGCGCCACGGGATTGATCGGCGACCCGTCGTTCCGGGACGATGAAAGGGGGCTGAACGACGAGACGATGGTCGGCGGCTGGGTCGAAAGGATTCGGCGGCAGGTCGAGCCGTTTCTGGATTTCGAGGGCGACTCCGGCGCCATCATGGCGAACAATCTCGACTGGACGCGGGGGATCGACGTCATCAGCTTCCTTCGTGACGTGGGCAAGCACTTTTCGGTCAATGCCATGATTCAGCGCGACTCCGTCCGCGGCCGGCTGCAGCGCGACGACGCGGGCATTTCCTACACCGAGTTCAGCTACATGCTCCTGCAGGCCAACGATTTCGTGGAACTGGCGCAGCGCTACGGCTGCTCCCTGCAGATCGGCGGCAACGACCAATGGGGCAACATTGTTTCCGGCATCGACCTGGTGCGCCGCCGGTTGGGCCGGGAGGCCCATGCGCTGACGGTTCCATTGGTCACCCGGTCCGATGGCGCCAAGTTCGGCAAGACTGCCGCCGGCGCTGTCTGGCTCGATTCCGCCAAAACCTCGCCCTATGCCTTCTACCAGTTCTGGCTCAACGTGGCGGATGCGGATGCGGTGAGCTATTTGCGGCTGTTCACGTTGCTGGACTTGGCGACCATCGACGACCTGGCGCAGGCCGCGGCACGAGCGCCGGAGCGCCGCGAGGCGCAGACCAAGCTTGCTGAGCAAGTCACCGAGCTCGTCCATGGCCCCGACGGCCTCAGCGCAGCGCGGCGGATCACCGACTGCCTGTTCGGTGGCGACCCGAATCGTCTTGAACAGGGCGACTTGCGGCAGCTTGAGCTCGGCGGAATCGAAAGCGCGACCATTCCCGAACGGCGGCTGGGGCTTTTGGCGGCCCTGGTGGCCAGCGGTTTGGCCCCTTCCCGGGGGGCGGCACGCAAGCTGGTGGCGGCCAAGGGCGTTTCCGTGAACGGCCAGGTGCGCGACGACCCCGCCCACGAACTCGACTTTGCCGACGCCCTTTACGGGCGCTACTACCTGCTGCGGCGCGGCAAGAAGAACTGGCGCATGTTGACCGGTCCGGATTGAAGACCGAAGGCGGGGCGCAGGGCTTTCAGGGCGCGTCGAGCTGCTCGAAAATCAATTGAACTTATCTCTTGCCATGCTCACAAGCAGGCGTATAATCCGCATCCCTTCCGGGGCCGAGAGCACCGGATCGCTCTTTAAAACTGAAAAAGTAGACCATGTACGCGGCAGTCGAAGCCGCTGGCCCGCCCTTGGGCGCGGTTGCGGGTTTCGGCTGCAAATCAAGCCATTCGTGTGGGTAACACGAAGATTCATTTGGGAGCCAGACCATTCGCGTAACCGCTCGGGCAGCAATTTGCCGCTTGGCCGGGAGCGCAGCAAACTTGAACTGAAGAGTTTGATCATGGCTCAGATTGAACGTTGGCGGCAGGCCTAACACATGCAAGTCGAACGAGAAAGCGCCTTCGGGCGCGAGTAAAGTGGCGGACGGGTGAGTAACGCGTAGGAATCTACCCAGCGGTGGGGGACAACTCGGGGAAACTCGAGCTAATACCGCATGACATCCCAACTCTTCGGAGGCGGGATCAAAGGGGGCCTCTCCTTGGAAGCTCCCGCCGTTGGAGGAGCCTGCGTTGGATTAGCTTGTTGGTGGGGTAACGGCCCACCAAGGCGACGATCCATAGCTGGTCTGAGAGGATGACCAGCCACACTGGAACTGAGACACGGTCCAGACTCCTACGGGAGGCAGCAGTGGGGAATCTTGGGCAATGGGCGCAAGCCTGACCCAGCCATGCCGCGTGTGCGAAGAAGGCTCTAGGGTTGTAAAGCACTTTCAGTGGTGAAGAAAATCTCGGGGTTAATACCCCCGGGTCTTGACGTTAGCCACAGAAGAAGCACCGGCTAACTCCGTGCCAGCAGCCGCGGTAATACGGAGGGTGCGAACGTTAATCGGAATTACTGGGCGTAAAGCGCGCGTAGGCGGTTCGGCAAGTGGGATGTGAAAGCCCCGGGCTCAACCTGGGAACTGCATTCCAAACTGCCGAACTGGAGTATGGTAGAGGGAGGTAGAATTTCCTGTGTAGCGGTGGAATGCGTAGATATAGGAAGGAATACCGATGGCGAAGGCAGCCTCCTGGACCAATACTGACGCTGAGGCGCGAAAGCGTGGGTAGCAAACAGGATTAGATACCCTGGTAGTCCACGC
>JAPPIX010000005.1:60544-69316 GCA_028820495.1 Gammaproteobacteria bacterium | reverse complement strand
AAATCGGCCATTGCCGCCCGTTGGCTCGACAAAAAACCCTACAGCGCAAGTCCCTGTACATTGACAGGTTCTTTACTAAGTCGTGTAGCCCATCCATACTCCGGCATTTTCTCAACAAGATCACCATGCCTCACACCAAACGCATCCCCATCCCGCCCGGGTTGCCCGCTCATTTGTGCGATGGAAAACAAGGCTACGAGGCTCTCTGTGCGCTGCTGAAATTGACTACAAGGGAGCGCAAGCAAGCCATTGCGAATGCCCCATCCATCAAGCGGCACCTCAAGGCAACGGGTGATGCGCCTACACGCCATGCTCGGACTTCTGAGCGAACTCGACAGAGCCTCATTGCTCTTTACAGCAATCCAGACACACGCCGCGAGATGTGGCGACACTTCCTCAACAATGAGCAATCCAGCAAAGCGGACAGCATGCTCGTGCCCTCGGTCGAGCAAGCCGCGTTTTCCCAATACGATGCCGAACTGCTGTCTGCAAGTTCCGCCCCTGAAACTCTCAACGACGTTAACGCGTTCTATGACCAAGAAGTTGCCAATGAAGAGTGGCGCACGGTTGCGCTCGTGGCGCTTCGGCGCCTAAAGGAGGACTTTAGCGATTGGGCATCGGTTCCACCGGACCGGCGGGATAAAGTCATTTCAGCTGCCTTCGCAACCGCCACCCTGCTTGATGACTCGCGCTTGCTCCTTTGGGCGTCAGACCGCGGCGAGGATATTGCGCACGAGTACTCATTCCTAAGCAAAGCGGCCTATGGCGGGAAAGATATACCGTCCCATTCAGGTTCGGGCGCTGACAAGCCACCCTCTAGGGTCGATTCAGGAGAAGACCTTCCGGCACAGCTTCGGAAGCGTGCCTTGGCGCTTGGGGAAGCTGCCCGGAGTCTCGCTGACGGCCCTGCTACGGCTACCATGTTCAAGGTTCTTAGCGAGCAGTTTGAGGAAGTCATTGAACTTCAAGAACCCATTCTTGCTATGGCGGGAGAAGACGCAGTCAACAGCCTTATTGACGATTTCTGCGTGTTGTTGGAGGAAAAGGCAATCTCCGTGCCCTGGCTTGCGGAGGAGCGAGAATCTGTGCTCGCGGCATGGCGTGAAGCCTATCTGTCTGCAGAAGAAGTGCAACTTGAGCAAGTGCGCGCGGACATCAACCGCGCTACCGTGTCTCTCCCGCCTGCGCTCGCAGCCGTAGCGGCTGCTCAGACCAACGAATACGAGGCCAAGAAATCCCTCGACCTCCATGAAACCGAAGTCGGGGCTAAGGCAACGGCATCCCGCACCGACCGTCAAAGACGTAACAAGCTCTCTGAGGCTTACACTGTAGCCGGCAAAGCTGTTAGCGATGCGATGGATGCTGTGGTTGAAGGAATCAAACCTCTCCCGGATGGAGTTCCCATACAGCCTAAGTCACCGGAGGCTGATTCCGCTGTGCCCACGGAACACGATACCAACCCGATTACGGCAAATGAGAGGTCTTCTCGCCAAGAGAATCCCCATGTGAAGCCGTTACCGGACGGCCCCCACCCGGTGGCAGCGGGAAGTGCTGCCCCTTCAATTGAACCATCTCAAGGGAAGCTTGAGGAGGATGAAGAGGAAAAGGAAGAAGAACCACCTAGCCCCGATAGTTCACAGGGCGAAAGCTTCCAAGCCGAAGAGGAACCACTGGTCTCAGAGGACAAGCCTCCGGCAGTAGTTGCTCCATCCTCTGACGCAGCGCCCCAGGCAAAAGCTGAATCTGATCCAACCTCAGCCACCATTGCCGCCGACTCTTCTCAAACTCACACGGCAATTTGGCATGCCATCGGTACCGGCCGCATCGGCCTTGCGTACCACATCTCACGTCTCGAACAGGCTATCGGCCATACAACTCAACCATCTCCTGAGCTTCTTTCCGCTGTAGCCCTCGGCACGGTAGTAAGCGGACCTGAAGACGATTTGGCCACTGCGTTTGGCCGAAGGGTAGGCCCGCTTGTAGGACTCGGATTCAAGGGAGTCGATCCTCAAGTGAGCGAAGCTCTTAACTTGCTGCTTTTTGCCGCTACGCTCCGCCCCGCCGTATTCACTTCTCAGCACGGCGCGAGCATCCAGCTCTTGCGGCGCGTGGAACTCTCAGGAGACCTCACTGCTGTTTACCGTCTCGCCAGCGCCATCGCCGATCAAGCTGATAACCTGAAAACGGTACACGTCGATGTCCCAACTCTCACCGCCATCTTGGATGAAGGGGTCTGGAAGGATCGCATTGCCGCGCACCGGGAGGACGTTGCCCATTGGCGAGAAAGTGCAGGTGCTGCCACGTTTCTGTTCCATGCCGCCAGTGTCGTCTGGCAGCACTGGCTCGGCCGTAAGGGAGTTCTCGGTGAACTCACCCGTCTACTCGGGGGCAGTAACGCCAACGATATCCAGCGCGTCCAAGAGATCGCCGAGCACTTCGACGACAAGAAGGCTATTCATGCACTGATTGAAGAAACGGACCACCATGCAGTGGGGCGACACGGTGAGCCCATAACTGGCCGCGCACTCTCTCAACTTGAGAGCCGTCTTGACGCACCACGCGACTTGGCCCGTGATTGGCTGCGCATCATGCGGGCCAAGCCCGGACGCACCGAATTCCTTGTCAACGCAGTCGAAAATCTCCGCAGCACCGTCAACGAATGCGCGCCGCCTGCCATCCAAGCTATCAGACACCTTCGTCAAACCGAACCTGCTGCAGAACTCGATGGTGCCCTTGCGTGTGCCGTCAAAGCCATCGAGTCGTTAACAAGACTGTTCCAACATGATGGTGACATCCACGCTGAGATCGCCTTGGAGCCCAAACAGGCGCTATCAGACGACCTGCTGTTTGTGACGGAGATGGCCATTGATGGAGAAGGCCGAATCGATGACACTTTGGCGCCGGAAGATGCGCTCGCCCTGCTAGTTGACACTGAGCGCCATGCCAAGACTTTTGCGGAGGCATTCGAGGCCCGCCTCAGTCAAGACGACCTGTACGGTGCCCATTTGGTCTGCAACCGCATGACTGCTGAGGATGAAGACCTCGCGGACGCATGTAGAGAACGCTTGGATCTCGCCCTCAAAGGCAGTCGTTCGAGTCATCAGCATCGGTTGTACGACCTCGCTGAAAAACTGGAGCAAGCATTCGTCATCGGCGAGATATTGGAAGCCCAGCGCGAAGAGCTAACCGCTGCCATTGACGACGCATCGCGGTGCCTTGAAAGTAGTACGGGAGCCCTTACTGTCGGATCTTCCATAAAGGTAATTTCCGACACTGTGGAGTCAGCCTGTAAACGGGGGGTCACGAAGGTCAGCACGGAACTTGATGCCTATTTGCCTCGCGCCAAAAAGCGCGAGCAGGCGCTTGTCAGCGAAGCCATTCAAGCTGGTGATTTAGCCACTCTCCACGAGCAACTCGACTGCTTGAAGCGCGGCCAGCCGCTACTTTCAACCGGAGCGGTCACGCGCACAAGGCTCCATTCCTTCCTAGCGGCTGCCAGTCATATCGAAGCTGAGCTCGATGGTGAAGCGGGGCCATCGCAACCTAGCCTAGTTCAAGCCGTATCGCAGCGCACCGACACCCTGGGCCTTCCTTTTTCCAGCTTATCACCGGCTCAGGCCAAGCGGTCTACCAGGTTGCTTGATCTATGGTTCGAGATAGCAAGACAGAGATCGCCCTCCCCGGATCTTGTTGCTCAGTTTTTCGGCGCACTTGGCTTCAGGCTTTCGTCGGGCGCAGTGGAACAGCGAGGCGATGCGGCTGCAGTATTGCGTACCGAGTCGCTTCGAGCCCGAGAACTCTGCCCAACCCACGCGTTTGGCTCCGATGCGGAGGGGCGCTACGACTTGATCTTCAACTGGAGCACCTTGGCGCGGGAACCGATTGTACAAGCTATCGCCGCAGCCGATCCTAGTTCACACATGATTGTGCTGCATTTTGGCAAGCTTAGCGGTATGGACCGTGATTGGCTCCGACGCTGGTCCATCGAACATCCAACTCAATTCATCACTGTTGATGAGATCCTTGTGCTTTATCTTGCCTCCCTCCCTGAAGGTCAGCTACGGGCACTATTCGACTGTACGCTGCCCTTCACATGCACCGAACCGTATTTCACCGCCCCGGGGCTTATGCCCCCAGAGGCTTTTTTTGGTCGTGAGAGGGAGCGCCGAGACATAATTGACCGTTACGGCACCTGCTTTGTTTACGGCGGTCGTCAGCTCGGCAAAACTGCTCTATTACACTCGTCCGAAGCGGCATTCCATGCCCCCGAAGCACACCGTATTGCCAAATATGTGGACCTCAAATATGAGGACATTGGCATTGCACACGATGCAGACTACATCTGGCAGGTCCTCTGGCGGGAGTTTATCAAACTCGACATCGTGGACCAAGGAACTACGATGCCGCGCGGGCGTGACAGCTTGGTTAACGCAATCGCAAGATCAATCTCCGACTGGCTAAGCACGCATAACGAAGGGCGAATTCTATTGCTCCTAGATGAGGCGGACGCCTTTCTTGCCAAGGACCTTGAGGGTGATTTCCGAGTGTCCACACGCCTGAAAGGCCTTATGGATGAAACGGAACGTCGGTTTAAGGTCGTGCTTTGTGGTCTGCATAACGTTCTCCGCAACACCGAACGCGCCAACCACCCACTCGCCCACTTTGGTGAACCGGTGTGCGTCGGCCCGTTGCTCAGTAATGGCGACCTCGAACAAGCACGCGCACTTGTAAGGGAACCATTGGCTGCCGTTGGCTACGAGTTCGAAACCGATAATCTCATCACCAAAATCCTCATCTGGACCAACTACTACCCGTCTCTGATCCAGATCTACGGCCAAGCACTACTGCGTCATCTTCGTCAAATGCCAAGTCGCGACTTTCCGCGCTTGGTAACTGCCGAGGACATTCAAGCCGTGTTTGTGCGGGACCAGTTTCGCGACTACATCCGAGATCGGTTTTCACTAACTCTTCAATTGGACCAACGGTACGAGGTCATTGCCTATGCTATGGCGTTCGATTTGCAGGGAGCTTCGGACAGACTTGCGGAGGGTCTGCCTAGCAACCGAATTTTCGAACTCACCCGCGAGTACTGGCCAGAAGGGTTTGACATCTCAAAGCGCGAATTCGGTACATTGCTCCGGGAGATGTGCGGTCTCGGGGTGTTGCGGAAACGCCCAGACACTGCCGGGCCAGGGCGCTACGTATTCCGTAACCCGAACGTGTTTCATCTACTCGGTGACGCGGACAATATCCTTGACGTCCTCTACAAGAAACGCAAAGTACCTGACGTGTTTGAGGCCTCGGCCTTTCATGCTCAATACGACCGTACCAAGGTTGGAAGAACTCGGCGCGGACCCATCACCTATGAACAGGAAACAGTACTCAATCGTGGAGGACGGGTCGCCGTCCTCTGCGGCAACGAAGCGGTGAACTTCGCAGATGTCGGCAAGTTCCTCAGTGAGCGGGTAGAACGGGGTCGCTTGCGGACTCTCGAAGCTAGCATGAATGCCAACGCGCTCGCTGGTGTGGTCAAGCGCCTACGGCCTGACCGGGACACATACATCTGCTTGGTTGACGAGGATGAACCGTGGTCCCTTCTTTGGCTCGAGCGTGTTGCGGACGCCCTGCACGAGGCCCAACGAGGACGCAAACTGCGCGTCGTCTTCCGTGCCGATCCCGAACAGTTATGGCGTTTCGTGGATGAACTTCCCGACGAATACCTTGAACCTGACACCGGTCTCTTCGACTGGATCGGTGCGCAACCGTGGGACGCGGCCTTCTTGCGTCACTGGTGCAGCGATCTTGGTTTGCATGAGGTTGGCGGAGGAATTGCGGACTTACTCCAGCTAACGGGTGGTTGGCCCTTGCTACTTGAGCGCTACGCCGCGTTCGATGAAACGACTTGGGGAGCCAAGGCAGCCAAGCTCAAACAATACATCGCTCAGAACCGAGACGAACTTCTCGCTGCCATCGGCCTAGGTGAGCCAGGCGCGCGCCATGAACTAGCGCCGCTGCTGGCTTGGGAGAAACTGAATCCGAGTGAAGTCAACACGTACATTGACCTCTGGGAGGAGGACGGTGGAGAACCGGTTGATCCAAGAACATTGTCTCGCCGGCTACATTGGGCGTCTCTGCTTGGAATAGTGCAGGATGTGGGCGGTTCCACCATGCTCAATCCGCTAGTCGCACGACTCATGTCAGACGACGCAGTGTGAGGCTTTGGGATCTTCCGGGAGCCAGGCGTTTCGTAAACACCGCCTGCGATCTCCTCCGGGGCGGTAGTAGTGTTGTAATCCAGTTTCCGGGAAGGGTTCCAGACGGTTTTGACAGTGCTGTTGCTGCTACGCTAGGCAACACATTGGATGTCGGAAGTCTTGTAGCCACAACATCGCCGCTTCAGGACCTTGCCAGGCGCTACGTCCAGCATCCTCGGCACATTGGCCGGTTGCAGGATCTTTGTGAGGATCCGGGCTTCCGAGGGCGATTGGTTCGGCTTAACGGACTTGACAGCGAAACTTGGTCCGCTTGGTGCGCATTTATCAGCGCCTACGCGGAGATGAGTCGTTCGCGACCGCTGTTTGGTCGCAGTCTATTCCTGGTTGTGCTTGCTGGTTCGCCACCTCCAGAGCCACCACCAGCGGACATTGGCCTCGCCTGTCGCTCATGGGACGGGTTGCCGGATGATGTCGATCTGCTGCTGTTCGCGACAGAACAACTTCGAGAGCGCGAAGACAATCCACTGCTACGGTCGTTAGTCGCCACCACCATAGCTCGTGTCGCTGCTTGGGACTTCGACACGGCTGCCGCTCTCGTCGCTCAAGACTACGAAACCATCATGGACCCTAGGGACTTGCTGCGTGAAATGGCGCAAGACAAGGGCTGGGCAGTGGACACGCCACTCGACTGGAGTCTCGGCACTGCGTCAAGAACCGGCTCTGCCCATCCAGCACACGCGGCACTCGATGATCCACCGACTGAACTCCACCGCCGACTTTGGAGCGCCCAGCTTTCCGTGTTGTTTCCTTGGATCGAGTTACGCCGTCACGAAACGGTCTCCGCAAACTTATTCCAAGTCAAGCGGCAGATGCGGGCAGAAGGCGACAGTCAAGGCGACCCATTCGCACTTGAACTGGGCGACCTATTGAGGCTTTTCGGTCGGCGCGGTGCTAGTCGGCAAGTCCGGAAGACCGTGTTGCTCCTGAGGGAGGCACGAAATGAACTCGCTCATCGGCGCCACATACCGCTCCCAACTGTACTTTCGCTGACGGCGTCAGCAGTAGGCTATTAAGGTCACCACACCGACGCGGTTCGCCAGATCAATCATCCTCGCCATGCCAGTCCGCCACGCCATCCACTTCCTGACCGCAACTGAGGCAGTTCGTTAGGGATTGGAGTTCATGATCACCAGCAAGGGTGGTGGCGGGGTTCCAAGCCGAGCCTGACGAAGGTTTACCCTAATCCATCGGATTCTCTTCTCCCCAATTCCTTGTGGATAGTCTTGTCCATGTCCTTCAAGGGCACTGTTGCCAATTGGCAGTGATCGATTCGTCCCACGCGGGAAGCAAGTCCTCAATAAGGTCCGCGCATACGGCGATTCCAGCGGAAACAGACTTAAATCGGAGCCCTTCTGCTATGCTTGTCGAGCGACGGCTTGTTGGCCATCTAGACGCCGAGCGTGGTGTTCGACTAGGAGCTAGGGAAGCGTTTCGATACGTCGCGGGGTAGCGGCGTGAGCACAAGCTGCATCGGCGGCTTAGCAGCACCAACCGTCACCCAATCCCTAAAGCGTAGTCAAAGTCCAGAGGCAAAAGGCAATGAATAGCGATCAACGCAGCCCCATCGAGAAGTTCCAGAGCTTGCTGCGCGAGCTATTCCAGTTCGACTGCGCGGATCTGGATTTCGGCATCTATCGGATCATGAACCACAAGCGGGACGTTGTGGAGCGGTTCATCTCCACCAAGCTGCCGGAGGCTGTAGATGCCGAGTTGGGCAGCGGGACGCTTTCCCAGCAGGCAGAGGCCAACGCGGCATTGGAAGAAGCTCGGCGGCAAGTGTTTGAATCACTCGGCCCCGACGCCCTGGACGCCGATGGAGAGGTCACACCCGCGCTAGCTGGTACGCCGGTTGCTGAAACCTATCTCACTGCAAAGGCCCGTGCGGGCGCTAGCCGCAGCCGTGAGGCCTTGGAGACGGACGTATACAACCACCTCTACGCGTTCTTTAACCGCTATTACCAAGACGGCGACTTCGTTTCCAAGCGGCGGTATTCCCGCAACCATCGCTACGCAATTCCCTATAACGGGGAGGAGGTGCATCTTCACTGGGCCAACAGCGACCAGTACTACATTAAGACTGACGAACACTTCCACAGCTACCAATGGAAGTCACCAACAGGGGTGACTGTCCACTTTCGGGTGAATGAGGCCAACTTGGACCAGAACAATGTCAAGGGTGAGCGCCGCTTCTTCGTGCCCGAATGGGCCGACGCGAACTGGGAACTGGGAAACCGCACTCTTACCGTGCCGTTCAGTTATCGCCCACTTAACGCTGCGGAAGGAGCGGAGCACGGGCGAAGCAATCAGCAAGAAGGGATTATCGCGGCTTCGCTGGATCAGTTTCCAACGCACGTTAAGGATCCGGATGCCCTAGCCGCTCTCACCAGCGAGCGCAGCCGCAACGCTGCCGACGAACGAGTTACCCATCTCGAGCATCATTTGCGTCGGTACACGCGCCGCAACGATTCTGATTTCTTCATACATAAGAATCTTGGAC
>JAPPIX010000005.1:52568-60534 GCA_028820495.1 Gammaproteobacteria bacterium | reverse complement strand
TTCCTCTTCCGAGAACTGGACTTCTATCTGAAGAACGAGGTTCTAAACCTCGAAAACATGGAGATTGCTGGTGAACACGCCGCGGAAGGCTGGTTCCAGCTGCTCCGACTCATCAAGACCATCGGCAGTCAGATTATCGACTTCCTAGCCCAGATCGAGGGCTTCCAGAAGATGCTTTGGGAAAAGAGGAAGCTCGTTACGGAAACTAACTACTGCATCGCATTGCGCTGCATCCCGGAGGAGTTCCATGGTGAGATTGCAGCTAATGAAGCGCAGTGGGCGGAGTGGCGCTCACTATCGCTGCTTGATGATGAGGCCATCAATCTGGCCGACCCCAGTACAGCGGCCGAGGAACGAATAAGTCACCTCAAGCTGCACGGCACACTCATGTTGGATACCGCCCACTTTCCCAAGGAACTCGTGGATCGCTTGTTGGCTTTCTTTGACGACTTGGACAAGTCCACCGATGGATTGCTCGTTCACGGCGACAACTGGCAGGCTCCGCGCCTACTGCAAGGCAGGTACCAAGATGCAGTGCAGTGTGTCCACATTGATCCGCCGTACAACACAGCTACAAGCGGTTTCCTATATAAAAACAACTATCAGCACTCAAGTTGGTTGGCGATGATGCATGATCGCGTAGAGGCCGGCATTGCACTAATGCAGCCTAGCGGCGCCTTTCTTTGCCACATTGACGAGAACGAGTACGAAAGGCTGCACGTCTTGTTTTCGCACATGGGAATACCAGATGGTGGGACCATTGTATGGGATAAGAAGAACCCCATGCTTGGTCGAAGGCAAATCGCAACGCAGCATGAGTATGTGCTATGGCGGACTTGGAATGAGGCTTCCGTATTCATGCGATCCGACAACGTCAGTAAGATCTTGGAAAGAGCGGCGTTGTGCATTCGCTTGGAAGGGGGCGTCAATGATCGATCCAGAAAGAAATTTCGGACTTGGCTTGGCAAACAAAACGACTTTAGTGGGGGAGAACGGGCGTATGAACATATTGAGGATGACGGCCGAGTGTTTCAGAGCGTGGCGATGGGAGCGCCAGAACCTAGGGAGGACAGGAAGTTTCATATTCCCTTGATGCACCCGAAAACGAATAAGCCGTGCCCTGTCCCGCCAAGCGGCTGGTCTCGAGCTCCCGAGACGATGCGGCAGCTAGTCGAGAAGAAAGAAGTCATTTTCGGCAAGGATGAGTCAATTCAGCCGCGGCGGAAAGTCTATCTGTCAGAGGATACCAAGCGGCAGATGCCATCCGTGATAAGGGACTCGGGACGCGGCAAGGGAGACTTGGACAAGCTGGGTCTAGTGTTCCCCTACAACCATCCGGTTTCGTTGTACGAAGAACTCATTGGCTCTGCGGCAGCACAGAGCGACGCGTACGTCATGGACCACTTCGCGGGGTCAGGAACGACTGCGCATGCTGTTGTAAACCTGAACCGGGCGGATGGAGGCAAGCGCAAGTTCATCTTGACGGAATTCGGTGAGCAGTTTGATGCCGTACTGCTCCCCCGCGTCAAAAAAATCGCATTCTCTCCCCTTTGGAGTAACGCTAAGCCGCAGGAGATAGCGGTGAGTGATGAAGTGCAAAGGTTGCCACAAGTCATCAAGTACATACGCTTGGAGTCCTACGAGGACGCACTGGACAGTATCGAGTTCGACCAACGGGCAGGCGAGCTTGAGCTAGAGGAGAAAATCGAAGGCTATCTGCTCAACTACATGCTGAAGTGGGAAACAAAGGACAGCGAAACGCTCCTGAACCCTTCGAAATTGATGGCCCCATTCGACTACCGGCTTCGCGTCCACGCGAATGGCGACACCGTGGAGCGCGGGGTTGACGTGGCCGAGACCTTCAACTACTTGCTCGGTCTGAAGGTGCGAACCCGACGCGTGTACATGGACAAGGACCGGCGCTACCTAGCCTTTTCCGGAGAGACCCGCGAACAGCCGGGGCGCACCACAGTGGTGATCTGGCGCAACACGGCGGATTGGGAGGAAGCCGATCTGAAGCGTGACCGGGAGTTTGTGGCAGAGAATGGAATCACTGAGGGCGCCGATACGATTTACGTCAACGGCATGTCCAGCATACTCCGCGGCAAGCCAATTGAGCCGCTCTTTAAGGAGAGGATGTTCGCTGGGGTGTCGGACCCAAGTAAGCCCACCAATGCCCAGGCAACCGGCTAGAATGGCCACCCAGACAGGCCACGCAATCGCGCTTGAGCGGCGCCTGACGCTGCTTGCATGGTTGCACCAGCGGCTTGGCTATCAAGACACGCAGGAGCTACTCGTGGACCTAGGCCAAGTCGATGAGGGCTTCGACGCCGACGGGCGCAGCCACGCGCTTGCTCGGATCGCTTCAAGGTCGGGGCGTTTCGCTGGCATCAGCACTGCCGACCTGGAAGGTTACGACGAGAACATCCGAACGGCGCTTGCTGCAATGAACGCAGGGCGAGCGGAACCCATCACGCTGCGCTACTTCCAGTACCTTGCCGCCCTGTACGCGGAGATGTATCTGGATCACCGCTGGAACCGGACTGGTGCCCTTCTCGACTCCTTGAACGAATCGGTGCGGGAACGCAACCTAGGCCGCAGCCCATCCGAGCGGATGTTCCCTGAGTTCGCCTTAGCGGACCTCGACAAGCTCGCATTCTGGATGGCGACCGGCAGCGGCAAGACGCTCCTACTCCACCTGAATTACCGCCAGTTCCTGCACTACAACCGCAGTCCGCTGGACAATGTCATCCTAATCACGCCTAACGAGGGACTGAGCGAACAGCATTTGGCCGATATGGCGACGTCCAACATTCCATGCCGCCGATTCGAATTGGACGGTCGACCAGCGATTGACGCAAACACTGTTGAGGTCACCGAAATCACCAAGCTCGTCATGGAGAAGCGCGGGGAAGGACAGAGCGTTCCCGTCGATGCCTTTGAAGGCAACAACCTGATCTTCGTGGACGAAGGCCACAAGGGATCGGGCGGCGAAGCTTGGCGCCAAGTGCGTGACGCCATCGGCGCGACCGGCTTCACCTTTGAGTACAGTGCCACCTTTGGCCAAGCACTATCTGCGGCGCGCAACCACGCCCTAACGGCCGAGTACGGCAAGGCAATTGTGTTCGACTACTCCTACCGCCACTTCTACAACGACGGACACGGCAAAGACTTCAACATCCTGAACCTGCTGCAGGATCCCGGCGATCACACCGACATGCTTCTGCTCGCGAACTTGCTGGCCTTCCACGAGCAGCAGGCGGTGTTTCGTGACAAGGCTGCGGAGATGCGGCGCTACAACATCGAGCAGCCTCTGTGGACTTTGGTGGGTGCCAGCGTCAACGCAGTCTATTCGGAGAACAGGCGCAAGCGTAGCGACGTATTGACGGCCATACGTCTCCTGCACCGATTCCTCAGCGACCGGGCTTGGGCCGTTGCTGCCATCGGCGAACTTATAGCGGGCAATTCCGGGCTTAGGGGCACGCAGGGAGATTTGCTCGAAGGCAAGTTCGACTACTTGAGAGCTAAGGCCCCGGCAGCGATCTACGATGACATCGTGGCCAACACGCTGCACGCTCCCAACGCGGGTGGCTTGCTCCTTTGCGACATCAAGGGCGCTGACGGGGAACTCGGCCTGAAGGTCGCTGGTGCCCAAAGCTACTTTGGGCTGATCTACATCGGCGACACACCCGCCTTCAAGAAGCTGGTCATCGCGGACGGATCGGGCATCACTGTGGAGGTCGATGCCATTTCGGGGTCGCTCTTCGAGGACATCAATCGACCGGGCACCACCATCGAAATCCT
This sequence comes from Gammaproteobacteria bacterium, assembly GCA_028820495.1. Lineage (GTDB taxonomy): Bacteria > Pseudomonadota > Gammaproteobacteria > Pseudomonadales > Azotimanducaceae > Azophilus. The sequence continues at coordinate 56,730 of JAPPIX010000005.1, read as the reverse complement.
GATCGGCGCCCGGAAGTTCATGGAAGGCTGGAACTCTTGGCGCGTCTCCAACATGGGTCTTCTGAACATCGGGCGCAGCGAAGGGGCGCAGATCATCCAACTTTTTGGGCGGGGCGTACGCCTTCGCGGCCTCGACATGACGCTCAAGCGCAGCGCAGCGCTGAACGGCAGCCATCCGGCCCACATCAAGAAGCTGGAAACGCTCAACATCTTCGCACTGCGCGCCAACTACATGATGAAGTTCCGTGAGTATCTGGAACGGGAAGGCGTGGTCACTGAGGATACCCTGGAACTGCATCTGCCCATCCGTGCCAATGACAATTGGCTCAAGAAGAATCTCGTGATTCCGCGGCTGGACGATGGAAGGGACTTCAAGGCCGAGCGGGAGTCGGTGCTGGAAGTTGAAGCTGGAGTGCGAGTGAGCCTCGACGTGGCTGGCCGGGCGCAGGCGATCACAAGCGGCAAGGTCATTGATATCTCAGAAGCCACATCTGGCAAAAGCCGCCTGATTCCTAGGGAAGCCCTCGACCTCGTGGACTGGAACGCCGCGTACTTGGACTTGGTCGGCCACGTGAACGGGCGCGGCTTTGATAACTTGGCCATTGAGCCGCAAAGGCTGCGTGAGATCATGGAGGACACATCGGCATACGAGTTGTTCGCGGACGGGCGCCTGACCAACCCGTTAACGCTGATGGACATTGAGGATTTGCAGCACGCGGTCGTCACCATCCTTCGCAAGTATGCGGATGGCCAGTACCGCAGTCGTCGAACGCGGTGGGAGTCCGGCCACATGCGCTACCGGAAGCTGGATGGGACAGACCCCAACTTGCAGTTCAACTTTGAGGTGGGCGAGTCAAGGCCGAAGTACATCGTCAGCGCACCTCAGAGCCAAGCGGAGATGGTTGAGGAGATTGAACGGCTGGCGGGATCGGACGCCCTGTACGATTCCGACACTGGCCTGCCGCCCCGCATCCACTTCGACCGCCACCTGTACCAGCCGCTGCTGATCGAGCGGGCGGGGCTCCAGACGGGCCAAATCAAGACATTTCCGCCTAGCTTGAACGAAAGCGAACGAACTTTCGTGGAGGATCTGCGGGACTACTGGGCCGCGAGAGAAATGTCTTCGGGGGACAAGACTGAGATATTCCTCCTCCGCAACCTGTCCCAAGGCCGCGGAGTGGGCTTTTTCGAGGAGTCCGGCTTCTACCCCGACTTCATCCTCTGGATCAAGGAGGGAAGCGCCCAACGAATCGTCTTCATCGAACCCCACGGCATGCTGCACGCCCGCGCCTACGCCAGGGACGACAAGGCGAAACTGCACGAACGACTTCCCGCCTTGGCCCAAGCAATGACGCTCCCGTCAAGTGTTTCCAGCATCACCCTTGATTCATTTATCGTGTCCGCAACACCCTTTCGTGAACTCCAGCCTCGCTACGATGATGGGACTTGGAGCCGACAGCGTTTTGCGGAGAAGCACATTTTGTTTCTGGAGGAACGGGGCGAATTGGAGTACGACTACATCGGGTCCATTTTTGGGGCTTGAAGGTACGGGCAGGCAATGCCGCGTCAAAACAAGGCATATCCCATATGCGGGGAGCCGTGCTCAAGCCGAAGGCACCCAGCACCAACTCACGCATTCATTGCCGCTGCGGTCTCAAGCCCGCTAACGGCGGATTGAAATTCGATTAACGCCCTACTTGCGTAGTAGATTTGCGGAATAGACCAAATCTATCAGCCAGTACGAATTAGCTCCTTGAATGCGGGTGAAGTGCCAGTTGCAACTACACCACAGTCTGTTTTCGCAAAAGCGCACTTTAACTCTCTAAGATTGTCCGGTTGCTCCGAATAGACGGTGAATGCGGAGCGAGGCTGAAGGCGTCGAGGGAAATCACCTGGCGGAGAGGTTACGGGTCTAATGGCGGTTATAACGGCACGGGCATCCGTGCCTTTGTAGTGAGTGCCTACTTCCGAGACAGTCACGGGAATTGCGCTTAGATTTGTGACTTCGACACAGAAGGTTAAACTGGAATCCGGGTCGCCGATCGGGACGGCAATTTTGGGAGTGACCCTCAATTTCACCCGATCTCTGTTGATGTTTAGCCAAGTATTGAGTACTCCCAATAGAGACCCCACAACTGCTAGCGCGAATGTGATTCCTCCCGTCCAACTGATGCCGTTCATAAATGGTCCTTCTCAAAAATATGTCGCTTAGGGTTAGATGCTCTAGTTGCCGATACGGAAAACAATATGGTTGTCAAATCAGTCACATAGATTCCCAACTTATGGGTGGGCAATGCCCTTATACAGGTGACTGAGGTGGAATGAAAGACAGGCTTTGGCCCGCAAGAGACGGTAGATTCATGCTCTTGAAAGTTGATGTACTGCGGGCAGACGGCGCTATGCGCCGTGCGAGGGCGGGACGCCCTCGATCCGAGGGACCCCACTTGCTTCCAACGCTGACCCGAACCGGGGGATCGATCTTGAGAGGAGTTCCGCTGGAAACCATCCAGCTCTCTCACTAAACCACGGATTCCTGCGCGAGGGAGGGATGTCCTCAAGCGTAAGATGGACCTCGGACAGCGTCAAGTGCCGTTTGGCTGCGGCCAACGGTGCAGTTGCATGGCATTGATGAACTGACCAAAACCCGCCACAATCGCGCCTCTTTGGTTTGTTGGCTTGAGGTTGGCGCATGGCCGGTTCGGACATTGAGCATTTTGACGTCATCATCGTCGGCGCCGGGGTTTCCGGCATCGGCGCCGCCTGCCACCTGCGGCGGCAGTGCCCGGACCGAACCTTCACCATCCTGGAGGGCCGTGACGCAATCGGCGGCACTTGGGATCTGTTCCGCTATCCCGGCATTCGCTCCGACAGCGACATGCACACCTTCGGCTACAACTTCAAGCCGTGGCTTAATCCCAAGTCGATCGCGGATGGGCCGGCGATTCGGGCCTACGTCCATGAAGCGGCAGCGGAGCATGCCATCGGCCCCCACATCCAGTTCCGCCAGCGGGTTGCTGGCGCCGCTTGGTCGAGCGCTGACGCGCGTTGGACCGTTGAGGTCGAGGACGCCGAATCTGGGACTAGGCGCCGCTTAAGCTGCGGCTTCCTGTTCATGTGCGCCGGCTACTACAGCTACGACCAACCCCACCGCCCCGAGTTTCCCGGCATTGAGCAGTTTCAAGGCCCGGTGATCCATCCCCAACATTGGCCGGAGGGTCTTGACTACAGCGGCAAGCGCATCGCCGTGATCGGCAGCGGCGCCACCGCCATGACCTTGGTGCCGGCCATGGCGGAGCAGGCGGCCAAGGTGACCATGATTCAGCGTTCGCCCACCTACGTGGTGTCGCGCCCGGATCGGGACGCCATCGCCAACGGCCTGCGCAAGGTGCTGCCGGAGCGGCTGGCCTACGCCGTCACCCGCTGGAAGAACGTGTTGATGCAGCATTACTTCTACCACCGCACCCGGGTGGCGCCGGAGAGGATCAAGGCCAAGCTGCTCGCCCAGGTGCGCAAGCACTTGGGGGCCGGCTACGACGTGGACACCCATTTCACGCCCAGCTACTACCCTTGGGACGAGCGCCTGTGCCTGATCCCCAACGCCGACTTGTTCAAGGCCATCAACGGGGGCCGGGCCGAGGTGGTCACCGATGGCATCACCGGCATCACGGCCAACGGCGTGCAACTCGAATCTGGCCGGCACGTCGACGCCGACATCCTGGTCACCGCCACCGGCTTGACCCTTGAGGTGCTCGGCGGCGTCAAGTTCGAGGTCGATGGTGAGCCGGTCCACTTCCCGGACACCTTGAACTACAAGGGCATGATGTACTCCGGCGTGCCCAATCTCGCCAGCGTCTTCGGCTATGTCAACGCCTCCTGGACCCTGCGCGCCGACCTGACCGCCGAGTACGTCTGCCAGGTGCTCAACCGCATGCGGGAACTCGGCATGCGCCAATGCGTGCCAAAGCTCCGCGAAGACGACGGCGATATGGGCATTCAGCCTTGGATCGTCGGCTTCGCCCCGGGCTACATCGCCCGCGCCATGCACCGCTTCCCCAAGCAAGGCGACCGCGACCCTTGGCGCAACACCCAAAACTACCTGCAGGATCGCAAGATGGTGCGCCGCGGAACGCTGGAGGACGGCGCGCTGACGTTCAGCAATCCG
>JAPPIX010000005.1:33556-52468 GCA_028820495.1 Gammaproteobacteria bacterium | reverse complement strand
AAGGCGAACAGCAGGTTGCCGGCCATGCGGTCGCCGAAGAGGTATCCGGAGTTGACCAGCACATGGCCTTCGGCGACCACCGGGCCGTCCGCGTCGATTGAGCCGCCGTGGCCCTCCTCGCCGGAGACGGTGACGAAGGGGCGGTTGGTATCGAAGTCCCACAGCAGTTCGCCGTCCGCCGCCCGGTAGGCTCGGAGGTGGCCGTCGAAGGCGCCTGCGAAGACCACGCCGGGCATGGCGGTGACGGCTGCGGAAAAACCCGGATCGCAAGCCGGACGATCTTCGTCCGCGCAGCCATCCGGCGCCGGGGCGTACCACAGGATTTCGCCGTTGGCCGGGTCGAGGGCGAACAGCCCCGGCTTCGCCTCGCCCTGTTCCAAGCCGGTGAACACCGTGTCCGCGTTGGGGGCGTAGATGCGCCCCTCGCCGGCCGCCATGCCCCAATGCACGCCGCCGGCAAAGCCGCCGCGCCCGATGCGCGTCGTCCACAGGCGCTTGCCGCCAGCGTCCGGATCCAAGGCGAACACGTGGCCGGACTTCTGTCCTGCCACCAGGATTTCCTTGCCGTCGTGGAGCCGCACCAACATGGGCGGGGCGCCGATGTCGAAGTCGGGGCCGTTCTCCTCGGGGCAGTTCTCGCCGCCGCCGATGAAGCAAGCCATGTTCCAGGCATCCCGCGCCAAGGCTTGGTGGGACCAGGCCAGGCGGCCTGATTCCATGTCAAACGCCAGCACCGCATCGCTGGTGTCTCCGGCCGGCGAGGTGTAGTCCTCGCCGGTGCCCGCATAGAGCAGCCCACGGCGGGGATCCAGGGTTGGACTGTTCCAAATCGGAGCGCCGGCCGGAGCGAAGCGCTGCACGCCGGTGCTGTTCCTGCCCACCGGCGCAGGCTCTTCGGCGATGGAACGGGCGGTCCAGAGAATGCGGCCGTCCTTGGCGTCCACGGTGGTGACGCCGCCGCGAAAGGTGCAGCAGGGATAGCCGGGATCGGCGGCGCTGGCCCATTCCTTCGAGGACAACGGCGCATAGACCCGGCCTTGGTGGTAGCGTGGCGATCCGGTTAGGGTCACGTCCGGGTGCTGATCCACCTGCATTCGCCAGATGAGTGCGCCATCTGCGGAATCCACCGCGTAGAGCGCGCCGCGAATGTCGCCAAAGAAAAGCCGTTGCCCGGATTCATCCGCCGTGATGGCGGAGCGCACTTCAACATCGGCCTTGAACGTCCAGTGGGCGCAGCCGCTCTCCAAGTCCAGCGCATAGACGGTGCCATCTTGGCTGCCGACGTAAACCACGCCGCCCTGAACGCTCGGCTGGCTGCGGGCGCGGCTGGCGCCGGGGTAGGCGAAGACCCACTTGACGGCCAGCCGGAGCACGTCTTCAGCGCCCAGGCCAGCGATGGCAGCGGGCACGAAACGGGTGTTCTCCAGATTAAAGCCCCAGCCAGCCAGCGACGGCGGGCTGGGCGAAACCGGGCTTGAGGAACCGCCGCAGCGTTTCACGGGCACGGCACCCGGCGTTGCGCCGCCAAGATGGTCGGCCAGCGCCCGCCGCTCGGCATCGCTCAAGCCCTCGACATGCTCGCGCATCGTCCCTTCGGTGATGCTGGCGTAGATGGGTTCGGCACCCATGATCTGGAAGGTCACCAAGTGCGGCGCCCGGGGCACGTTGCCCTGATGGCAGTGGCTGCAGCGGGCCTCGAAAAGCTGCGCCGGTGTGGTTGGCTCGGCGGCTTCAGGCGCTTGGGAAACGGCGAGCGCAACCGCCGCAGCCGCGCCCCACCAGCGGCGCGTCAAGGCGTCACACCTGGTTCGTTGTAGTTCCAGATGTGCTTGAGCACCCGCCAGGAGCCGTCCTCCTGGCGGCGCAGCACGTCCAGGAACTTGCGCAGGCTGCTGATGCGCTCGCTGCTGCCCTTGGGCATACGGTGGATGATGTAGTTGTAGCGGGCGTAGGCGAGGTCGCCGTCCACCTCGACCGTGCCGGGGTCAACCACCTCGATCTCGAAGCGGTCGTGCTCGAACACCGGCCCGAGAAACTGCCCGTAGTGGTCCCGCCCCCGGATGGGCGGGGCGTCGGTGGGCAGCAACTCGACATCGGCGTCAAGCACCGCCAGATAGCCGGAGACGTCGCCCGCCTCCACGGCTTGGTTCCACGCCGCCTGCAGGGCGCGGATGGCAGCGGCATCCGCAGCCGGGTCGGCGGCGAGCGGCGCGGCACCCAACAAAAGCAACGAATAAGCGAAAGCTGACGCAATTCTCATAACTTCGACCTCCCACCTCAATGTTAGACGCTTGGTCATCCTCATGCCATGCCGCACTGAGAGATTGACCCCCAAATCGGCGGGGTGATGTCTTACGCCGAAGTTCCGACTTGTCCATAGTCTTCGATGCGCCAAATCCCCCAACATTGTTGTTTTGCAACCCAAGGCGGTCCTCAGTGTCCCTGTTCCGTTCCGAAGTGTTGGCCGAGCGCCGTTGCGAACGATGGGGTTCCGCGGTCGCCTCCAACGCTCCGCGCCTTGTGCAAGCGAGCCTGGCCCTTGTGCTGGTCGGCTTGCTGGGCATGGCGGCGGTGCTGGGGTTGGACTACGCCCGCAAGATCCGGGTGGCGGGCTATCTCGAGCCCAAGGGTGGCATCGCCGAAGTGACTGCCGCACGGGGTGGTCGGGTGGCGGCGCTCAACGTCAGCGAACGGGATCGAGTGACTCGGGGCCAAGTGCTGGCGGTTCTCGACCATGGCCACTTCAGCGAACAGGGACGCCAAGTTCATCTGGAGGAGGCCGCCTACCTGCGGGCTTCCATGGAGCGGCTTGAGCGACGGATGCGCACCGCCGACGAAAAGCAGGCGTCCGACTTGGCCGCGGTGGGTGAGGAACTTGGCCTGTTGGCATTGGAAGGGGCCGCTCTGGCCGAAGAGCTGCGCCATGCGGAGCAGCGGGAAACACTGCGCCGAGCCGCCGAGGAGCGGGCGCTGAAGCTGTTGGCGGATGGACTGCTGGCCACTGCCAGCTACGACCAGGAACGTCAAGCCACCTTGGCCGTTGCCCAAGCGGTGAGCCAACTCCGCCGCGCCTTGGCGGGCAACCAACGGCAGTCGGCCCAAGGCCGCCAAGCCCTCGTGCGCCTTGAGCGCGAGCACCAGGTCCGGCGGCTGCAGATGCAACAGGAGCGGGCCGACCTTGCCCGGCAGCTCGCGCGACTTGGGGAGCAGCGGCAAACCGCGGTGGTCGCGCCCCGCGACGGCGTGGTTACCTTTGTGCAGTTTACCCTCGGCGACCGGGTGCGCGCCGAACAGGTGCTCATGACCGTGGCGCCGGTCAATGCGGCGGCGCAGTTGGTCTTGCTGGCCGACGCCGCCGCGGCTGCCGACATCGCCCCTGGCGACCGAGTGCGCTTCAAGGCGCTGAGCGGGCAGCGGCGGCGCAATCCCATCGGCGTGGCGATTGTTCGCGAAGTCAGCCACGCACCGCAAAAGCCCTACCAGCTGCATAGCTGGGTGGCGGTGGAGGGGCCGGTGTTCCGGGCCAGGGCCGAGGTGCTGCGGCATCCCGAAGGTTTGGCCGTGAAGGGCGGCCTGCGGGTGGACGCCTTCGTCGTCACCGATTCGAACAGGCTGTGGCGTTGGTTGCTGGAGCCGCTGTTAGCCGCCGTGGCGGGTCTGTAAATGCTCAATCTCCGTTGGGGCCGCAAAGTGCCGGTGATGATGCAGGCCGAAGCCAGCGAGTGCGGTCTGGTGAGCTTGGCCATGATTTCCGCCTTCCATGGCCGCCACCTGGATTTGGCCGACATGCGCAGCCGCGGTCTGCTCAGCGCCCGCGGCGCCACGCTCAACGATCTGGCGGCGATGGCGGCTGCCGAGGGCTTCCAGACCCGAGGCTTGCGCTTGGAAATGGACCATCTGACCCAGCTCCAAGCGCCCGCCATCCTGCACTGGGACCTCAACCACTTCGTGGTGTTGGTGAAGGCCGGGCCGCGCCATGTGCGCGTTCACGACCCGGCCTTGGGGCAACGCAGGCTGTCCCATGAGGAAGTCTCACGGCACTTCACCGGCGTCGCCTTGGAATTGCGTCCGGCCGCCGGGTTCCAACTCCAAGCCCCGCCGCCAAGACTGAGGATTTGGCATCTGTGGCGTGGCGCCGGAGCGCTCAACAAGAACTTGCTGGCCATCTTCGCGCTGTCGATGCTGCTGCAGCTCACGCTGATCGCCGCGCCCCTGCATCTGCAATGGGCCATTGACCAAGGCGTCGCCCATGCGGACGGGGAGTTGATCGCCCTGCTGGCGCTCGGCTTCCTCTGCGTGTTGGCCATCCGGTTGGCGGCCCAGCTGCTGCGCGGTTGGCTGATTGTGCGCCTGACCCACGTGGTGGCGTTCGAGTTCGCCTGCAACCTCCTGGCGCACATGCTGCGGCTGCCGCTGGACTGGTTCGAAAAGCGGCACCTCGGGGATCTGACCTCCCGGTTCGGCTCCCTCGGCCCGGTTCAGGACGCCCTGACCCAAGGTTTGGTGACGGTCTGCGTGGATGGTTTCATGGCCTTGGCCATGCTGGTGATGATGCTCGGCTACGACGCGGGCTTGGCGGTCATCGTGCTCTTGGCCTGCGCCCTTTACCTGCTCGCTAGGCTCGTCCAAATCCCGGCCCTGATGCGCACCACGATGGACCAGATTCATGCAGGTGCGGAGGCGGAAAGCAGCTTCCTGGAGTCCATGCGCTCGATGCCGGCCGTGCGCGCCTACGGCCAGGAGCGCAATCGCTTGGAGCGTTGGCAAAATCACCAGACCGACGCGCTGAACGCAGGCATTCAGCACGCCAAGCTGCTGCTGATCGGCGACGGCGTGTTGACCCTGATCTTCGGCGTGGAGACCATCGCCGTCATCTACTTGGGCGCTAACCTCGTCCTCGACGGCACCCTCTCAATCGGCATGCTCTACGCCTTCCTGAGCTACAAGAACAACTTCACCGGCCGCTTCGGCGACCTGATCCGCCAAGGCTTGGAACTGCGCCTGCTGCGGGTGCATCTTGAGCGCCTGTCGGATCCCTACTCAGCGGTGCCCGAATTGTCGATGAAGCCGCCGCCCGCGCAGCCGGTGAGCGGCAGCTTGGAACTCGAAGGCGCGGCCTTCCGCTACGGCGAGCGGGAGCCTTGGGTGCTGAAGGATGTGGGCCTGACCCTGCCCGAAGGCAGCTTCACGGCCATCGTCGGGCCCTCCGGGGGCGGCAAGACCACCTTGCTCAAGCTGTTGCTCGGCCAAGCTTCGCCGACGCTCGGCGAATTGCGCCTAGCCGGCCGCGTCGTCGATGACGAGTGGCGGCAGCGCTATCGGCGCTCGATCGGCGTGGTCCTGCAGGACGATGTCCTGTTCGCCGGAAGCCTCGCGGCCAACCTGTCCCTATTCGATCCTGAGCTCGATCTGCAACGGCTTCAGCAGGCCTGCCGGCTCGCCGCGGTGGATGAGCTTGTCGCCAGCCTGCCAATGGGCTTTGAAACCCTCGTTGGCGACATGGGCTCCGCCCTTTCCGGTGGCCAAGTGCAGCGCCTGCTGCTCGCCCGGGCGCTCTACCGCAAACCCCGCTTTCTCTTTTTGGACGAGGGCACTGCGCACTTGGACCCCGGCAACAAGGCCAGAATTCATGAAGTAATCGCTCACTTACCCTGCACCCGAGTGGTCGCCACCCACGACCTCGACCTCGCCGCCTTGGCCGATCAGGCCTATTGGGTCGAAAACGGCGCAGTCCGAGCCATGGAACCTCACGAATTGACCCGCCGGGCAGCGTGACTTGGCACAGGACGCTAAAAGCGCATCACCTCCGCGCTGAGGTCGGCGAGGTTGACTATGCCCACGGCGTTGTGGCCGGCTAGGTGCCCGGCGCACTCGCCAGGGTTGAAGATGGTCTGTCCCCGTTCCCGCTCCAGCCGGTAGAGGTGGGTGTGGCCGTGCAGGGCCAACTCGTGCTCCGCGCTGAGAAAGCCGTTGAACTCCAGCGGATCGTGCACCACGGCGATGCGCCGGCCATGCCAATGCAGCTCCAGCGGCGGGTCGGCAAACTGGAAGCCGTGGGCGGCAGCGGCCCGATCCAGGCTCTCGCGCTCTTGGTCGTTGTTGCCGAAAACGCCGTGCAGAGGCGCCTTGAGGTGGGCGAAGACATCCAGCGTCTTGGCCTGCGTAATGTCGCCGGTGTGAATCACGCGATCAACGCCGGCGGCATTGAACAACTCGACGATCCGGGCGACGTTTCTCAGGTTGTTGTGGGTGTCGCTGACGACGCCAATGCGCATGGGGCGGGGCATTGAGCGCCTGCACGTCTCGACGGCAAGACGCGCAGACGCTCTGCTAGGGGTTTAGGCCCGTTCGAGGATGTGGATGCCGCAGGCGCTGCCGAGGCCGATCACGTGGGTCAGGCCAATGCGGGCGCCCTCCACCTGCCGTTCGCCGGCTTCACCGCGCAGATGGGTGGACACTTCGTAGATGTTGGCAATTCCGGTGGCGCCCAAGGGGTGGCCCTTGGACAGCAGGCCGCCAGAGACGTTGACCGGAATGCGGCCGCCGAGCGCGACTTCGCCCTCGTCGATCACGCGTCCTGCCTCGCCATCGCCACATAGGCCCAAGTTCTCGTAGTGCAGGATCTCGGCGGTGGCGAAGCAGTCGTGCAGCTCGACGAGATCGATGTCGTCTGGGCCGAGCCCCGCCATTTCGTAGGCCTTGGCTGCCGCCTCCCGGGTGCAGGTGTTCACGTCCGGCATCACCAAGTCGCGCTCCTGCCAGCGGTCGGAGGTCATCACCGAGGCGCGCACCTTGACGGCGCGGCCCATCAGCCCGAGTTCCTTGGCTTTCCTTTCCGAGGCGATCACCGCCGCCGCTGAGCCATCGACGTTCACCGAGCACATCAGCTTGGTGTTGGGATAGGAGATCATCTCCGCGTTCATCACCGTCTCGAGCGGGGTCTCGATCTGGTACATCGCCTTCGGGTTCATGGTGGAGTGATGGTGGTTTTTCACCGACACCTTGGCGAACTGCTCAAAAGTTGTGCCGTACTTGCGGGCGTGCTCCATGCCGGCTTCCGCGAACACCGCCGGCATGGTGCCGGAGCCGAGCAGCCCCTCCTTCGGGATGCCGGTGGCGCCGCCCGCGCCGCCGAGCAGGCCCTTGCCCATTTGCTCGACGCCCACGGCGAGGACGATGTCGTAGAGGCCTGCCTTGACGGACGCCCAAGCCTCGCGGAAGGCCGTGGCGCCAGTGGCGCAGGCGTTGGAGACGTTGACCACCGTGATGCCGGTCTGGCCGATCTGCTGCAGGATGCGCTGGCCGACCATGCCGCTGGCCTGGCCGAGGTTGCCGCAGTACAGGGCCTCCATGTCCTGAATGGCGAGGCCGCAATCGTCGAGCGCCATCAACGCTGCTTCGGCGCCGATGGCTGGCACGGACTTCTCCGGGAAGCGTCCGAACTTGATCATGTCCACGCCAACAACATATGCGTCAGTCATCTGAAATCTCCTTGCTTTGGATTCGCTTTACTGCTTTTGATTTGATATTCAATGGGTTAGCGGTTGGTAAGTTAACCGCTCCGTGGTTGGAAAAAGTAGGCCATGTAGGAATTGCCGTCACGGTCCTTGCGCCCCAAGGCGTCGTCAAAGACCACTTCCACGGGCATTCCGAATTCGATTTTGCCCGGATCCGGCTCGATGTTGATGAGGTTGCCCTTGATGGCGGTGCCATCATCGAGATCGACGATGGCGCTGACGTAGGGCACCTCGATGCCGGGGAAGGAGCGATGCACGATGCAGTAAGAATAGAGGCTGCCGGTGTTGGGCAATTGCACCGGCTCGATTTGGTCCCGGGCGCCGCATTTGGAGCAGACGCTGCGCTCGCCGAGAAAGGTGGCGCCGCAGGCTTGGCACCTGTGTCCCTCAAGGTACGGTTCGCCACTTTCTGGCAATTTCAGGAAATCCACCGCAGGCAGTGGTTGGCTCATCGATCCTCCCTGTTCAAGCTTGGTTTTGTCGGAACGAGCAAGCATACACCAAATTCTCAGGGAGGTGGCCTTGCGATTCCGCGTCGTTAGCTTTTGGCCAACGCCTCTCTGAGCAACTCGTTGACCTGCCTCGGATTGGCTTTGCCGCCGGTCGCCTTCATGACTTGGCCGACGAAGAAGCCGAGCAGCTTGTCCCGGCCAGCGCGGAATTGCTCGGCCTGTTGGGGATGCCGGGCCACGATGTCGTCGATGAGGCCGGTCAGTTCACCGGCGTCCTGCACCTGCTTCAAGCCCCGTGCGTCGATGATGGCATCCACTTCACCCTCCCCGTCCCAGAGTGCTTCAAAGACCGTTTTGGCGGTCTTTGAGGAAAGGGTCCCATCCTCGATGCGGGCGACCAACCGGCCCAGCGCCGTGGCTGTCACGGGTGCTGCGCCGATGGTCAGGTTTTCGCGGTTCAGCCGAGCCGTCAACTCGCCCATGACCCAGTTGGCGACCCGCTTGGCATTGCCGCCGTCCGTCCCCGTCGCCGCTTCGAAGTAGTCGGCGGTCTCGGGGTCCCGGGTTAGCCAGCCGGCGTCGTACTCGCTGAGCCCTAGTTCCTCCTGGAAACGGCGGCGGCGGGCGCCCGGCAACTCCGGCAGCTCGGCGCGCGCCGCCTCGATGAAGCCGTGGTCGATCACCACCGGCAGCAGGTCCGGGTCCGGGAAGTAGCGGTAGTCGTCGGAAAACTCCTTGCCGCGCATCGGCCGGGTTTCATCCTTCGCCGCGTCGTACAGGCGGGTCTCGCGCACCACGGGCAAACCCGCCTCCAGGCGGTCGATCTGCCGGTCGATCTCGAAGCGGATCGCTTTCTCCACAAAGCGGAAGGAGTTGATGTTCTTGATCTCGGTCCGCTCGCCGAGCGCCTTGCGCCCTTGGGGACGCACCGAGACGTTGGCGTCGCACCGCATGCTGCCTTGGGAGAGGTCGCCGTCGCAGATGCCGAGATAGCGCACCAGGCTGTGGAGTTGGCGGAAGCAGGCGGAGGCCTGCTCCGGAGTGCGCAGGTCCGGGGCGGACACCACTTCGAGCAGCGGCGTCCCGGCTCGGTTGAGATCGACGCCGGTTTGACCGGCGTAGGCGTCATGGATGGACTTGCCGGCGTCCTCCTCCAGATGGGCGCGCTCGATGCGCACTGCCAGGGTGGTGCCGTCATCGAGCGGCACCTCCAGCAGTCCGGGGCCGACGATCGGTGCTGCCAATTGGCTGATTTGGTAGCCCTTGGGCAGGTCCGGGTAGAAGTAGTTCTTGCGGTCGAAGCTGCAGCGCTCGCAGACTTCGGCCCCGATGGCCAAGCCGAACTTGACCGCCATGCGCACCGCCGCTTCGTTCAGTACCGGCAACACCCCTGGCAGCCCCAAGTCAACCGGGCAGGCCAAGCTGTTCGGCGGTGCGCCGAATTGGTTGGCCGCGGCGGAGAAGATCTTGCTTTGCGTGGCTAGCTGGACGTGGACCTCCAAGCCGATGACGGCTTCCCAACCGGCGTTCACGAAGCCTCCTCGAGGGATGGCTGCGCCTTGTGCCAGTTCGTGGCTCGCTGCAAGGCTGCGCCCGCCTGCAGGAGGCGCCGTTCATCAAAGTGCCTGGCGATCAGTTGCACTCCGACCGGTAGGCCCTCGTGCTGGCCACAGGGCAACGAGATGGCCGGCAACCCGGCCAAGTTCACCGGAATGGTGCAGACATCCTGCTGGTACATGGCGACCGGGTCATCGGTTAGTTCGCCCCGGAGAAAGGCCGTGCCGGGCGTGGTGGGGGCGAGCAGCAGATCGACTTCTTTGAAGGCGGCGGCGAAGTCCCCGGCCACCAAGCGCCTGATCTTCTGCGCCTTGAGGTAGTAGGCGTCAAAGTAGCCCGCCGACAAGGCGTAGGTGCCGGTGAGGATGCGGCGCTTGACTTCCGCTCCGAAGCCCTCGCTGCGCGAGCGCTCGTAGAGGTCCTTAAGCGACGCCGGTTGCTCGCAGCGGTGGCCGAAGCGGACGCCATCGTAGCGGGACAGGTTGGTGGACGCCTCCGCGCCGGCGATGACGTAGTAAGCGGGCATGGCGGTGCGGATGTGCGGCAGCGAAACCGTCCGGCAGCGGCAGCCGAGCGCCTCCAAGGCCCGACGCGCCTCGTCGATGCGTTCCGCGCCTTCGTTGATTTCGCCGAAGAGCTCATTGGCTAAGCCGATGGTCAGTGTTGGGCTGGCGAGTTCGCCAACGCCGCTTTCCGGCACCGACTCTAGCCAAGGGTCGCGATAGGCGCTGGAAGTCGAGTCCCGAGGATCGAATCCGGCCATGGCCGACAGCAGGAGGACGGCGTCCTCTACGTCGCGGGCGAACACGCCGCCCTGGTCGAGGCTTGAGGCGAAGGCGATCATGCCGTAGCGGGACACCCGCCCGTAGGTGGGCTTCAAGCCGGTGACACCGCAGAAGCTGGCTGGCTGACGGATCGAGCCGCCGGTGTCGGTGCCGGTGGCGGCGGCGGTGATGCCGGCGGCAACGCAAGCCGCCGACCCGCCCGATGAGCCTCCTGGCGTGCGCTGCAGCGCCCAAGGGTTGGCTGTCGCCCCGAAATGGCTGGTCTCCGTCGACGAGCCCATGGCGAATTCATCCATGTTCAGCTTGCCAAGCGTCACCGAACCGGCGTCCTGCAACCGGGCGATGGCCGTTGCCGTGTAGGGTGCGGTGAAGTTGGCGAGCATCTTGGAGGCGCAGGTAGTGCGCCAGCCCTCGATGCAGAACAGGTCCTTGTGCGCGAGCGGAATGCCGGTTAGGGGCCCGGCCGATCCGCCCTGCAGGCGTTGGTCCGCAGCTTTGGCCGCGGCGACGGCTTTCTCCTCATCAAGCGTGATGAAGCAGTTCAGCGCCTTGTCCAGTCGCTGGGCGCGGTCGAGCGCCGCTTCGGTGAGTTCGAGGCTCGTGCAATCGCCCCGCCCCAGGCTTTGGCTCTGCTCGCGCAATGATGAAAAAGGTGCCATGGGCTTATTCGGACAGAACGCTTGGCACGAGGTAGAGTCCGTCGCGGGCCTCCGGGGCGCCAGCTTGATAGCGTTCCCGATCGACGCGCTCCGTGGCCTCGTCGGTGCGCAGGCGTTGGGTGGCGTCGAGGGGATGGGCCAGCGGCTCAACGCCCTCCGTGCCAACCGCCTGCATCTCATCGACCAGCGCGATGATGCGCTGCAAGTCTTGCTCTACGCCTAAGCGCTCATCGCCATCGAGGCGCAGTGCGGCCAGCCGGGTCAAGTGGTCAATATCGATGTCTTCTGAGTCCATGCCCGTGCCGCTAGCTGCCGAGGGAAAAAAGTCAGTTTACTTGAAACTCTGTTCGCTGTAGATTGAACCGCTTAGACACGGCTTGTAGCCCGTGGTCGCTGGCTTTGGAACAATCAGGCGCGGTCCATGCTCAAATCCCTACGCGGCATGTTCTCCCGGGATCTTTCCATCGATCTCGGCACCGCCAACACCCTGATTTATGTTCGCGACGAAGGCATCATTCTCGACGAGCCGTCGGTGGTGGCGATTCGAATCCAGGGCACCCAGAAGACCGTCATCGCCGTCGGGGTTGACGCTAAGCGGATGCTGGGGCGCACCCCGGGCGACATCACCACCGTGCGTCCCTTGAGGGACGGCGTGATTGCCGACTTCCTGGTCACCGAAAAGCTGCTCCAGCATTTCATCCACAAGGTTCACGAGCACTCCTTCATTCGCCCGAGCCCCCGGGTGCTGGTCTGCGTGCCCTGCAAGTCAACCGAAGTGGAGCGGCGGGCGATTCGGGAAAGCGCCCTCTCCGCGGGCGCTCGGGATGTGCGCCTGATCGAGGAGCCGATGGCGGCGGCCATCGGCGCCGGCTTGCCGGTGCACGAGGCGGTGGGCACCATGGTGGTTGACATCGGCGGCGGCACCACCGAGATCGCCATCATTTCCCTCAATGGCATCGTCTACTCAGATACTGTGCGGGTCGGCGGCGACCGTTTCGATGAGGCCATCGTCACCTACGTGCGGCGAACCCAAGGCAGCCTGATCGGCGAAACCACCGCTGAGCGCATGAAACAGGAAGTCGGCGCCGCCCGCCCGCAGAAGGAAGTGCGGGAAATCGACGTGCGCGGGCGCAATTTGGCGGAAGGCATACCGCGCGGCTTCACCTTGAACAGCCACGACATCCTGGAGGCGCTTCAGGAACCCCTTTCGGCGATTATTCGGGCGGTTCGCGTCGCTTTGGAGCAATGCCCCCCGGAACTCGCTTCGGACATCGCCGAAACCGGCTTCGTGCTCACCGGCGGTGGCGCGCTGCTGCGCGACCTTGACGTGCTGCTCAGCGACGAAACCGGGCTGCCGGTGATCGTCGCGGAAGATCCGCTGACCTGCGTTGCGCGGGGTGGCGGCAAGGCATTGGAAATGATGGACGACGGGGGCTACGGCCACATGCTGTCGTCGGAGTAGGAGTTTGCGGGGCGGGAAGCGGCTGTTCGGTAGGGACTCCCGTGCCGGCTACCTGCTGACCGGCCTGCTGCTGAGTTCCGCGGTTCTCTTTGCCATCGACTCCGCCACCCAAAGGCTTAAGGCCGTGCGCGGCTTTATGGACAACTTGATGGTGCCGCTGTTCGTCATTGCCGAGTTGCCCTACATGGCAGCGGCGGTGGTTGGTGAGACGGTGGCCAGCCGGAGGGCGCTGCTGGAGAGGATCGGCCAGCTTGAGCAAAGCAACTTGGCCTTATCCCATCAAGCACAGAGATTCCTTGCGCTGCAAGCCGAAAACGACCAATTGCGCGGGCTCTTGGGCAGCGACGCCCAGGTTGCGAGCGCCGTGCTCATCGCGGAAGTGGTGGGCGTGATCCCCAACCCCGCCGTCCACCAGCTTGTGATCGACAAGGGCACCGAGGATGGAGTGCGAGTTGGCCAAGCGGTGGTGGACGCCGCCGGGCTGATCGGCCAGATCGTGGACACCACCACCTTCAGCGCCCGAGTGCTGCTCATTACCGACGCCAGTCATGCCGTGCCCGTGGAAGTGGTGCGCAACAACCTGCGCAGCATCGCAGGCGGCACCGGAAGGTTGGACGGGCTGCTGCTTGAGGGGCTGCCCATCACCACGGACATCCGCCCGGGCGACCGAATCGTCACCTCAGGTCTGGGCGGACGGTTCCCGAAGGGCTATCCGGTCGGGATGGTCCAGTCCGTCGTTCCCGACGCCTCGCGGATTGTTGCGGTGGCCAACGTCACGCCCAGCGCTCTGCTGGACCGCACTGGGCATCTTCTGGTCATTTTGAGCAATTCCGAGCCGCCATGAGCACTTGGAGAGGACGTTGGCTGGCTTGGGTCACGTTACTGGCGGCACTGCTGCTCCGCGCGGGACGCCTGCCGATGGACTGGCCAGACTGGCTGGCTTGGCTGCGGCCGGAATGGGTTCTGCTTGCGGTCTGCTTTTGGGCGATGACCAACTCCCGGCCGTTGGGCGTCTTTGGCGCCTGGTTGGCGGGTCTGGGCTTCGATGCCATGGTCACCGCCCCACTGGGCGTGAACGCCGCGCTATTCGCCATCGCCGCATATGCGGCCGGACAGTTGAGCCATAGGCTGCGCATGTACACCTTGGCCCAACAGTGCGCTTTGGCGTTCATCTTGGTTTTGGTATGCGAAGGGGTGCGCCATGTTGCCCACGGACTGCCGGCAGTCGAACCCTCGGGGTGGCTGATGTTGGTGCCCGCCTTGACCAGCGCCGCGGCCTGGCCCGTGATCCGCATCGTGCTGCAAAGCCTGTGCCGCCGTTTCCACATTGAGTAAGCCGCTCATCCTCGCCTCCGCTTCGCCCCGGCGGGCCGATTTGCTGCGGCAGATCGGCATACCCTTCGAGGTCTTGGTCCCCAACGTTGACGAGTCCCGGCGGCGGGGGGAGAGCGCCGAAGACTACGTGCGGCGCTTGGCGCGAAGCAAAGCCGCCGCGGTGCGTCGTCCGGGACGGCTGACGCTCGGCGCGGACACCGCCGTGGTTCTGGATGAAGTCGTCCTCGGCAAACCCCGGGATGACATCGACGGCGTGGCGATGTTGAAGGCGCTCGGCGGGCGTGCCCACACCGTCCTAACCGGCGTATGCCTGGCTGACGGCGAAGCGTTCAAAACCCGGGTCGTCACCACCGAGGTCAGGTTTCGCCCCATCAGCGAGACTCTGGCCACCGCCTACTGGCGCACTGGCGAGGGTGCCGACAAGGCGGGCGGGTATGGTATTCAAGGCATTGGGAGTATATTTGTGACACGAATCGAGGGCAGTTACAGCGCGGTGGTCGGCTTGCCTCTCTCGGAGACCGAGGAACTGCTCACCGCGTTTGGATTCGATCCTTGGGGCGCTCGACTGGGCTGACGCAGGAAATGGAGCACATGCAATGAAAGAGCCTTCAGCCGGGGAGCGCGAGGGGGCACCCCTCGCATGGGAGGAGCCTTCAGCCGGGGAGCGCGAGGGGGCACCCCTCGCATTTGATGAGTGGAGGCAGTTTACTAAGTGGCCAGTTGTTCCTCCGGCATCGGCGGCGTACCGGTCTGAGGCAAGCTGAAGGCTCCAATGCCCGAAGAACTGCTGATTAACGTCAACCCGTTTGAAACCCGGGCTGCGCTGCTCCAGGACGGTGTTTTGCAGGAACTGCACATTGCCCGGTCCAGCGGCTACAGCTACACGGGCAACATCTATCTAGGCCGGGTGGAGCGCATCGTCCGTGGCATGCAGGCTGCCTTTGTCGATGTCGGCTTGGAACGGCCGGGTTTCCTGCATGTGCGCAGCATGGTGCCCAGGGCCGGGGCTCGGGAACTCACTGACGACCACCCGCTGCCGGACATCCGCGATCTTGTCCAGGAAGGGCAGCAGATGCTGGTGCAGGCCACCAAGGATCCCATCGCTAGCAAGGGCGTGCGGCTGACAGCGGAAATCACGATCGCCGCCCGCTATGCGGTGTTGATGCCGCTCGGCAGCCAAATCGGCATTTCGCAACGCATCGAGGAGGAGGCGGAGCGGGAGCGGCTGCGCACGATCATTACCGAAGCGCGATGCAACTTGAACACCTTGATGGGCTTCATCGCAAGAACTGTCAGCGAGGGCGTCGACGCCGAGGTCATCGAGTCCGACATGGCCCAGCTCTTAGGAGTTTGGGACGCCATAACCGCCAAGCGAGCCAACGCCCGCTGCCCGGCGCCGCTTTATGAAGACTTGCCGCTGCACATCCGCTTGCTGCGCGATTTGGCGGGCTCCGACCTGCAGAGCATCCGCATCGACGATGAGCGCACCTGTCGTCGCGCCGCCAGTTTCGCCGCCCAATTCCTGCCGAAAGTCGCCCGCCACATCGAGCACTACCGTGAGCCGCGGCCCCTGTTCGATCGTTATGGCATTGAGGATGAAGCCGCGCGCGCCCTGCTGCCTAGGGTGGAGATGAAGTGCGGCGGCTTTTTGGTGATCGAACAGACCGAAGCCATGATCACCATCGATGTCAACACCGGCAGCTTTCTCGGCGGCAGCCGCTTCGAGGAAACCGTCTATCGAACCAATCTGGAAGCGGCCAGCATGATTCCGAGGCAGCTTCGCCTGCGCAATCTCGGCGGCATCATCATCATCGACTTCATCGACATGGAAAGCCCGGAGCATCAACGCAACGTGCTCAGGGCCTTGGAAAAGGCCAGCGAAGGGGACCGGGCTCGGCTGGCCTTCGAGGGATTCTCGTCCTTGGGGCTAGTGCAAATGAGCCGCAAGCGGACCCGGGAAAGCCTAGCCCAGCAACTTTGCGAACCTTGCCCGCTTTGCCGAGGAGGCGGGCTGACCAAGACCAGCGAAACGATCTGTGCGGAGATCTTTCGCGCCATTCTGCATGACGCCCGCACCGCTTGTTCGCCTGGAGCCCAGGAATATCTTATTCGGGCGCCCGAGACCGTGGTGGATCGCTTGCTGGACGAGGACGCGGACCATCTCGCCGCCGTTTCGAGCCGGGTGGGGCGGGAGATACGAATTCAAGTGGAGCCGTGCTATGGCCCCAACCAGTTCGACGTGGTGGTTTTGCAAGAAGCTGGCCGGTGACCGTCTTTGAGCGCCGTGCCACTTCTCCGCCGTTGGCTAGCCCATCCATTGGCCAGGTATCTGGCTGTGCTTGCCGTGGCGGTGGCGGCGCTGCAAAGCCTCGGCCGGCTCGGGGCTTGGCTGCTTGACGACTTTGAAGGCACACTCAACGCCTACCTTGGCGAAGACGTCACCATCAGCGGCCTGCGCGGCGACTGGCAGGGATTCAATCCGGTGGTCCGGGCGGCGCGCATTGAGTTGCCCGCCGGCTCCATGGAGCAAGTGCTCATCGAACTCGATTGGCCGGAGACCCTGCTGCGCTCTGGCTGGATCATGCAGCGCCTGTTTGTCGAGCGGGCCGACGTGGAGGTGGTCCGAAACGGCGACGGCTGGGACTTGGCCGGGCCAGCACGGGAAGCCCAGGGCATCGACTGGCTTGGCCTGATCAACTACACCGATGAGATTCGATTCAGAGGCCGCATATCAGTTGCGGGCGATCCGGACAGCGCCTTGGATGTGGAAGTGCTGGGCTTCAACCGCGACGGGTTGCACGGCTTCGACATTCAAGCCGCTGGTTCGCACTGCGGCCAAACGGAGGATTGCGCGGCGCGCCTGCAGTGGCGCCGTTGGCCGCATCGCTGGTCACCGCCCCCAGCGCAGCGGTATTTGTCCCTGCAAGGCAACCTGAACCTGCCGCTGGCTTACCTCGGCCTACCGAACCTTGGGAAAGCCTTGGCCATCGGTGCCGAGGGCCAATGGACCGAGCGAAATGGCGTTGGCGGCGGTGAATTCCTCCTCTATGCCGAGCAGTTGCGCGGCGATCAAGACCCGCATTCCGGCGCCAGCCTCGAAGCGCGCCTTGGAGTGGCCACTCGGGATGGCATTCACCAAGCCATCATTCCCAAGGCTCGGCTCAAAACGGCGGAATCGGCTTTGGATCTGCGCCCAGTGCATGCGCGGGGCGGCGAGGGCCGCGTCCAAGCTTGGATCGATGAGTTGCCCTTAGCGGAGCTAGGCCGATTCCTCACCAGTGCGCTGCCTGGGGACAGCGGGGTTGCTTCTTGGATTGAGGGCGCTGACCCTCGTGGCATCCTGCGCAACGTTCACTTGGCGTACAGTGCCGGAGGCGGTGCAAATGGAGCCGGAGGCGCTGCGAATAGTGCCGAAGGCGCGGAAAATGGCGCCAAAGGCGTTGCCTACAGCGCCTCCTTTGACGGCTTGCAAACCGCGGCCCATCGAGGCCTGCCGTTGCTGCGTGACGCCAGTGGCGCGCTGGTCGGCCACCGACGTGGCTTGCTTGCGACGCTGAATTCCGAGTCGATGCAGGTTCACTTTGCCGACACCTTCGATGGTGCTTGGCGGCTGACCAACGTGCAGGGGCAGTTTCAAATCTGGTTTCAGGAAGGCTACTTCGGGTTGCGCTCGCCCCTGCTTAGGGTGGATGTCCCAGATGGGCGCTTGGCCGGAACCCTCGCGCTCAGCCGCCCCCCGGGCTATTTTGATCAACGCTTGGCGTTGGTGTTGAATCTGGACCGCCTGTCGATCCCAGCCGATCCCTACATTCCCCGCACGCTGCCGGAGGACCTTAAGCGTTGGCTCCGCGAGGGGCCTCGAAGGGGCGAGTTGGCCGGTCTGAAGATTGCCTACCAAGGCCAGGTCCATACCCGGCCGGACGACTACTCCCGGCGAGCCGCGATCAGCGGCCGCCTCAGCGGTGGCGAGGTGCGCTTTCAAGCCGATTGGCCGTTGGTCACCCAAGCGGAGGGATCGGTGGACGTATCGGGTGAAAGCGTGTTCGCCCACCTCGATTCCGCCGCCTCCATGGGTCTTGAATTTCACGACAGCCACGTGCATGTGGGTCGCAACGGCGCCTTCGCCGAGCTCGATTTGCAGGCGCTAACCTCGCCGGAGGGTGCCTTCGACTACGTTCGCGCCTCGCCTCTTGCCCAGTGGATGAGCTTCGTCGAGCCGGGCTGGGACGGAGCGGGCGATCTCGAACTGCGGGGCAGCTTCTTCGTGCCGCTGGTTGAGGCGCGCGCCGGAGCCCCGCTGGCAGCGGAGGTTGAGTTTGGCTTTGCCGGCGCAAGCCTGAGTTTGCCCAACTACCGCCTCGCCGTAGCTGATCTTGCAGGCGACCTCTCCTACCGTTATCCCTATGGCTTGAGCTCGCCGCCGATGGCGGCCGCGCTGTTCGGTCGTCCGGCGACGGTGACGGCCAGTGCCGAAGACGGCTTGATCAACTTTGCCATATCGGGCGACGCCACCGTGCAGGATGTTTATCAGCTCGCTGACATGGCGGACCTCGAAGTGGCCTCCGGCAGCTTCCGCTTTGACGCCATCGTTTCGCTTCCCACCGATGACCGGGCCCCGAGCCTGACCGTTGCGACCCCCTTGGAAGGCGTCGCCATCGACCTGCCGGGGGAATTCGGCAAGGCAGCGGATGAACCGCGCAGCACCCGCACTCACTTGCGCTTTCTCGATGACTTCATCGCCATGGACGTCGAGCATGGTCCGGTCGAGGGTTGGCTGCACATCGACGAGGCACCCTTGCGCGGCGCTCTGGGTGTGCGCCGTCCGCCTCCGCTGGTGCCGCTCACCGCCGATGAGGTCGTCATCACCGGCGACACTTGGGAAGTGGATGTGCAAGAGTGGTCCGGCGGGGCCGAGGCTTTCGAGTTTCCAGCGCCTTGGCGGCTGGTCAGGTTCGAGGCGGGCCAACTGACGATTGAAGCCACGCCCTTCAAGAGCGTGGCCATAAGCGGCACCTATCGGGACGGCGCCATGAGCCTAGCCTTCGACGGCGAGGACTTGAAGGGACGGCTCGAAGACGCCGGCCAAGGGCCGCTGAAACTCCGTTTCGAGCGCATCATCCTGCCGCCGGACGAAGCGGAGCTGGA
>JAPPIX010000005.1:21172-33456 GCA_028820495.1 Gammaproteobacteria bacterium | reverse complement strand
CCCCTCGACGTCGCCATTATCGACCAACTGCCTGAGGCGGACGTGCAAATCGATTCACTGCACTTCGGCGAGGAGGACTTCGGCCGCTGGTCGTTCGAGATTCGGCATCGCCCGGACGGCGTCCTGTTCGACAACTTGGAGGCGCAAGTCAAGGACACCGGCATAAGCGCCCCCGACGGCGTCTTCTGGCATCGGCACGACGACCGAAGCGCGGCCGAAGCCCACCTCGTCATGGCCGACCTGCAGGAGGTTCTGCCGCAATGGGACTACGAACCGAGCCTGCGCTCCGAATCCGCCGAACTGCACGTGGACGCCAGTTGGCCAGGCTCACCCCTGAACGTCACCATCAACGGCCTGACCGGCAAGGCCTACTTTCGCGCCACCAACGGCCATTTCATCGACGTGGAAGGCGGCGCGGGCACCCGCATCTTCAGCCTCCTGAACATCAACACCATCTTCAAGCGCATGAACTTCGACTTCAAGGACGTCACCGGCGAGGGCGTCAGCTTCGACACGCTCAAGGCCGACACGAAGCTCACGGCCGGCACCTTGGAGTTCGTCGAACCGGCCAAGATGAAGGGCTCCGGATCCGACTTCAAGATGGGCGGCAGCATCAACCTGATCGATGGCATCATGAACGACAACGAAATGATCGTGACGCTGCCGGTCAGCGACAGCCTGCCTTGGTACGCGGTGTATGTCTCGTTGGCCAATCCGGTGGCCGGGCTGGCGGTGCTCGCCGGACAGCAAGCGCTCAAGAAGCCGATCAAGCAGCTCAGCACCGCCAAGTACCAAATCAGCGGCTCGTGGGACGATCCGGACGTGAAGTTCGTGGGCATTTGGAACGATAAAATGCAGGCTTATCAACAGGCGCAAGACCAAGGCGCCGAGGAAGGAGGGCGATGAGCCTCTTGATCCGTGAAGCGGAGCGGACGCTGCTCGACCCCGCTGGCCTAAGCCGCCAGGATGCTGAAAGGGCGCTTGGGCGCTTGGCCGGAGCGGGTGCCGACTTGGGCGAGCTGTTCCTGCAACACCGCGTCTTGGAGAGTTGGGCGCTCGAGGATGGCATCGTCAAGGAGGGCTCCTTCAGCCTCGACCGGGGCTTGGGCGTGCGTGCGCTCAG
Source organism: Gammaproteobacteria bacterium (assembly GCA_028820495.1). Lineage (GTDB taxonomy): Bacteria > Pseudomonadota > Gammaproteobacteria > Pseudomonadales > Azotimanducaceae > Azophilus. Next base: position 32,333 of record JAPPIX010000005.1, on the reverse strand, counting down.
CGGTGAGAAGACCGGCGCCGCCTACGCCGAGGACATCCGTCCCGAAGGCTTGGCCAACGCCGTGGAGGCGGCGCGCTCCATCACGCGGTCGGGAGGCGAACAGGTCAGGGCCTTGGCGGCCACCGATGCGCCGCCCGTCCACGATCAGGGCAATCCCATATCGGCGCTTGGCGAGCAGGACAAGGTGGCGCTTCTGGAGCGTGCGGATCAAGCAGCGCGCCGCATTGACAACCGGGTGCAGGAAGTCAACGTGCGCCTTTCCTTGAACTTCGAGACCATGCTGGTGATGGCCACGGACGGCGCTTGGGCGGCCGAAGCGCGGCCCCTGGTGCGGCTCGACGTCTCGGTCATCGTCGCCGAAGGGCAGCGCCGCGAACGGGGCTTCGCTGGTGCCGGCGGGCGCCGCCCGCTGTCGTCGTTCAGCCACGAATGGCCGGAGGACCTCGCCAAGGAGGCGGTGCGGTGCGCCTTGGTCAACCTAGACGCGGTGGACGCCCCGGCGGGACCGATGCCGGTTGTTCTGGCGCCGGGTTGGCCGGGGGTGTTGCTGCACGAGGCGGTTGGCCACGGCCTGGAGGGCGATTTCAACCGCAAGGGCAGTTCAGCCTTCGCCAACCGCATCGGCGAGCAGGTCGCTTCCAAGCACTGCACGGTCATCGATGACGGCACCCTGCCGGACCGCCGCGGCTCCCTGACCGTGGACGACGAGGGCACGCCGACCGAGCCCACGGTGCTGATCGAAAACGGCATCCTCAAGGGATACATGCAGGACAAGCTGAATGCCCGCCTGATGGGCGCCGCCGCGACGGGCAACGGGCGCCGCCAGTCCTACGCCCACCAGCCCATGCCGCGCATGACCAACACCTTCATGCAGCCGGGCGACAAGGACCCCGCCGAGATCATTGCCGCCTGCCCGAAAGGCGTTTACGCGGTCAATTTCGGCGGCGGCCAGGTGGACATCACCTCGGGCCGGTTCGTGTTCTCCGCCACCGAAGCCTATCTGATCGAGAACGGCAAGGTCACCCGGCCCATACGCGGGGCCACCTTGATCGGCAACGGTCCGGAAGTCATGACCCGGGTGTCCATGGTCGGCAACGACCTCAGCTTGGACCCCGGCGTTGGCGTGTGCGGCAAGGACGGCCAAAGCGTTCCGGTGGGCGTCGGCCAACCCACCCTGCTGGTGGACGAGATCACCATCGGCGGCACCGCGCACTAGGACGCTGCCGCATGCGCCAGGACGTGGACATACGCCAACAGGAGGGCGAGCTGACCGGGCTGGCTGAAGCCATTCTGCGCCAAGCCAAGCGGCTGGGGGCCGCTGCCGCCGAGGTTTCGGTGTCCGAGGACATCGGCCTGACGGTCAAGGTCCGCAAAGGGGAGCTTGAGACCTTGGCGTTCAACGCCGACCGCAGCTTCGGCATCGCGGTGTATGACGGCCAGCGCAAGGGCTCCGCGAGCACGTCCGACAGCAGCGAGGGCGCCATCGAGGAGACGGTGGCGCGAGCCCTCGGCATTGCCCGCCACACCCAGGACGACCCCTGCCACGGATTGGCGGATGCCGACTTGATGGCGGCGCACCTGCCGGATTTGGACTTGTTCCACCCAGCCCCGTTGGATACCGAAGCCGCATTGGCCGCGGCCCTGGCTTGCGAGGCGCAAGGGTTCGCCACCGACCAGCGCATCGTCAATTCCGAAGGAGCCGAGGCGGCCCGATCGCAATCCTGCGTGGTCTATGGCAACTCCCACGGCTTCATGGGCGCCGCCTCCACCACCAGCCACAGCCTAAGCTGCGTGCTGATTGCCGAGGACGGCAATGGCATGCAGCGCGACTACTGGTACACGGCGCACCGCAATCCCCATGCCTTGGAAACCCCGGAGGCCGTGGGCCGAACCGCTGCCGAACGCACCGCCGCCCGGCTGTCGCCGCGCAAGGTCGCCACCGGCAGCTACCCGGTGCTGTTCTCGCCGCAAGCGGCCCGCTCCCTGGCCGGCCACGTCATCGGCGCATTGAGTGGCGGGGCTCAGTACCGCAAAGCCTCTTTCCTACTCGATGCCTTGGATGCCGAAGTCGCCTGTCCCCACCTCCACCTCGTCGAACAGCCCCGGCTGCCCGGACGCCTTGGCAGCGCCAGCTTCGATGGTGACGGCGTGGCGACGGTGGAGAAGGCGTTCATCGACGCGGGCGCGGTGCGCAACTACGTGCTCTCGGCTTACTCCGGCCGCCGCCTTGGACTGCCCACCACCGGCAATGCCGGCGGCGTCCACAACCTGCTGCTCAAGGGCCGCACCAAGGCGTTCAAGGCCCTGCTCAACGACATGGATCGCGGCCTCTACGTTACCGACCTGATGGGCACCGGCGTCAATGGCGTCACTGGCGACTACTCCCAGGGCGCCGCTGGCTTCTGGGTGGAGGGCGGCGAATTCGCCTACCCGGTCCATGAAATCACCATCGCCTCCAATCTCAAGGACATGCTGCGCCAAGTGGCGGCGGTCGGCGACGACCCCGACCAACGCGGCAACATCATCACCCCGAGCGTGCTGATCGAGACCATGACCGTGGCTGGCGGCGGTTGATTTCCCTACGACAGTTCCTTGGCCTCCACGCCCCGCGCCCAGACCGCGGCCGGTTCCGCCAGCACGGTTAGATCGTCCAGCGGATTGCCGTGCACCAACACGATGTCGGCGGACAGGCCGGGCTTGAGCCGACCCGTGACTTGGCTTATGCCCAGACCTTTCGCGGCGGCGCTGGTGGCGGTGCGCAAGGCCGCCTCCGGCGTGAGGCCAGCGATGGCAGCGAAGACCGGCAGCGCTTGGGGCAGGTGGTGGTGATAGACGCCGGGAATGCCGGCGTCGGTGGAGGCGATGAAGGGGATGTCGCGGGAGCGCATGTCCTTGAATGCGGCCTGAATTCGCTTGAGCGTGGTCGAATCCGGGTTGTCGAGAAAGCGGCGCCAGCCCCGGCTGACGGTCGGTGACACCCAAACGCCGCGTTCGGCCATCGCCGCCGCCACCTCGGGGCGGTAGTCGCTAGCCCAGCCCGCTTGGCCCACCCAAGAGCAGTGCTCAATGGTGCGCACGCCAGCTTCGGCGGCGATGCGGATGCCTTCGGTGCCGTGGCAGTGGGCAGCGACCGGCAGCTCGTGGCTGGCGGCCAAATCGACGATTTGGCTCAAGGTGGGCAAGTCGAATTGCGGATCGATCTGGTTGCTGCCCCGGGTCATCCGGCCACCGGTGGCCATCACCTTGATGAGGTCCACGCCGTGCTCCAATTGCCGCCGCAGCACCGCTTCGGCCTCGGCGAAGCCAGCCGCCTCGCCGCCCCAGAAATGGCAGTGGCCGGCCACGCTGGTGATGGGCTGGCCGGCGCACAGAAGCCTCGGACCCAACAAGGCGCCCCGGTTGATGCGACCGCGGATTTCGATTTCCAGCCAAGCGCCGCCGCCCAGATCCCGGCCGGTGGTGATGCCGGCCCGCGCCATGGCTTCGGCCCGTTCGGCCATGGCCGGCAAGCGCTCGGCGGTGGCCAGCTTGTCCGGCGGCTTGGCGTCGTCCGGGCTCAACTCCAAGTGCACGTGCGCGTCGATCAGGCCGGGAATGGCGGTCAGGCCCGAGCAGTCAATGACCCGGTCGCCGCGGCTCGCGGGCAGGTCGTCAAGTGCCCCAACCGCTTGGATTTTGCCTTCGCTGAACACCAAGGCGTCGGCGGGGGCAAAGCCCTAGCCGTCCCAGACGCTCAGGTTGGCCAATCGGGTCGCGGCCATCAGCGCAACGCGCTCGGCAGCCAAGTGGCGAGGCTCGGAATGGCAAACAGCAGCATCAGCAGCACCAGTTGCAGCGCGACAAAGGGAACCACGCCACGATACATGGCTGCGGTTGGAATGTCTTTCGGCGTGACGCCGCGCAAGTAGAACAGCGCAAAGCCGAACGGCGGCGTCAGGAAGGAGGTTTGCAGGTTCACCGCGATCAGGACGCCCAGCCAGATGGGGTCAATGCCCAACGCGAGCAGCCCAGGGCCCACCACCGGAATGACCACGAAGGTGATTTCGATGAAGTCCAGCACGAAGCCGAGCAGGAAAATCACCAGCATCACCGCGAGCAAGGCGCTGAGGGCGCCGCCGGGAAACTCCTCGAAAAGCCCCTGCACCAAGACATCGCCGCCGAGGCCGCGAAACACCAGCGCGAAAACCGATGCGCCGATGAGGATGAAAAACACCATGGCCGTGGTTTTCAGGGTGGATTCGCAGACGGAGCGTAGCAGTTCGCGGTTCAAGGTCCGGTTGGCCAGCGCCAGCAGCATCGCGCCCAAGGCCCCGACGCCGGCGGCTTCGGTTGGCGTCGCCAAGCCGGCCAGAATGCTGCCCAGCACCACGAGGATCAGGCTCATCGGCGCCACCAGCGCCCGGATCAATGCGGCGGCGGTAGGGGTGTCCGGCCCAGCGCCACCGTGCTTCTGCGCGGGGGCGCGTTGTGGCTGCAGCGTGGCAGCGGCCAGCAGGTACAGCGCGTAGAGCGCCACCAACACCGCCCCCGGAAGCAGAGAACCGGCGAACAGGTCGCCGATGGAAACCGTCTTCGGCGCAAACACGCCTTGGGCCAACTGCGCTTGGCTGTAGGCGTTGGAGAGCACGTCGCCGAGCAGCACCAAGGCGATGGAAGGCGGAATGATCTGCCCCAAGGCGCCGGTGGCGCTGATGGTGCCGGTTGCCAGCCGCGGGTCGTAGCCCTGCCGTAGCAGATTGGGCAGCGCCATCAGCCCCAGCGTCACCACCGTGGCACCGACAATGCCAGTGCTCGCTGCCATCAGGGCACCCATGAGGATCACGCCCAGCCCCAGCCCGCCGGGCAAGCCGCCAAGCAGCCCGGACAGCGTGCGCAGCAACTGCTCGGCGATGCGCGTGCGCTCCAGCATCGCGCCCATGAAGACGAATAGCGGCACGGCGATGAGCGTTTGATTGGCGATGATGCCGTACAGCCGCCCAGGCAGGAAGCCGAGCACGTCCAAGTCGAAGATGCCAAGTCCGGCGCAGGCCAAGGCGAAGGCGAGCGAGCCGCCCGCCAAGGTCAAGGCCACCGGGTAGCCCAGCAACAGTAGGGCGAAGACCAGCGCGAACAGCAGGATGGGCGCTAGGGCCTCCACTACTTTGCAGGCCCCTCAGCCAGCCTTCGCCAGGCTTTGCCGATCTCGCTCAAGCCCTGCAGCAGCAGGAGCGCTGCCATCAATGGGATGAGCGTCTTCAGCAGAAAAACTCCAGGCAGGCCGCCGACTTCGGATGAGCCTTCCAGGATCCGCCAAGCGCTCAGGGCGTAGGGCAACGAGGTGGTCAGCACCAGCGCCGCCACCGGCAGCAGCAGGAAGAGGTGGCCGAAGAGATCGACCAGCGCGCGCCAGCGCGGGCTGCGGCCACTGTAGAGGATGTCCACCCGGACATGGCCGTTCTCCTTCAAGGTGTAGGCCATGCCCAGCATCAGCACCAAGCCGTGCCCGTAGATCACCGCTTCCTGGATCAGGATGGTGTTCTGCGCGAAGGCGTAGCGCAGCAGGACGATGGCGGCGACGGCCATGGCCATCGCCAAGGTCAGCCATGCGACCGCACGGCCGAGCAAGTGATTGAGCCGGTCAATGAGAATGCTCATGCGGCGCCGCTGCGCTTTGAGGTAATGCCCTGAGCGGCTTGGATTTGCGAATCAGCGCTCCCCTTCGGGCTGGCCTGTCAGGTTCATGTAGCGCTGCTGGTGGCGGCGATAGGCCAACTCGTCACCCCGGCGGCGCGATATGCGCGCTAGGTTGAAGTGGGCGTCTGGCACGTCTGGCGCCTTGGCATAGAACCGGGCGGCCAGCTCCCCTTCATTGAGCTCGTCAAAAATGGTGCCGAGGTTGTAGTTGGCCAACTGGTGGCCAGGCATCGCCTCCACGGCCAGTTCGTAGTGGCGCTTGGCCTCCTTCAAGTTGCCCTTGAGCTGATGCAGGCGGCCGAGGTTGACCCAGGCATCCGCACAGTTGGGATCGGACAAGACCGCCTTTTGGTAGGCCTCCATGGCCTTGCCGACATTCCACTCCTCTAGGTCAACGCCCAGTTGGCACCATTCGCTCGCGCTCAGCTCATCGGCCTCGCCGGGCGCAATGTCGCGGCCTTCCCAGAGCACGGTCACGGTATCGCCGCTGACGCGCTGGGCAAAGTCCAGGCAGCCCTGGCCCGTTTCGGCATTCCAGAGCCGGTCCTTGGCGCGCACCACCACACCATTGCCCTGGGCCAGCAGACGAACCCCAGAAAGGGCTTCGGGCGATGCAAAGCTCGCCTTGAGGCGGGTCATCGCACGGAACAAGCTGCGCGGGCTGATGTCGGCATCGATCATGCTTTTGGCGGTGCGCAGCAAGACCAGATCCTTGAAGTCGAAGCGATGCTCGCCGTTGGGCCCCTTGGCGGGAGACAGCAGCTTTCGGCGCACAAAGTGACGCACCTGGTCCGGCGTCATGCCCACGATATCCGCCACGTTTCGGGTGCTGTAGCCGCCCATCGAAAGCCCCGTTGCCTTGGAGACTTGATTTCTCGTTGTTGGAGCGCAAATTTAGCCCAATAGCGTCCGAACCGCTATGGTCAATCGCTTGCGTTGACGTGCGACATTACCCTCGCCGATTCGCTTATTTCCTTTTCTGTTTCCCTTGGCGCAGGAATTCGCGCAGCGTGGCGAGCTGTTCGACGGTGACTTCCTGGAACCCGGGTATGCTGCAGGGTGGCCCCAAGCGGCTATCGCCAGGGCCAAAGCGGAAGGTGCCGCGGATGGCGTCAAGGCTGCAAACCGACATCCCGTTGACGGTCTCGTAGGCCACTGGATCGTTGCGGCGCAAGCCCGGACAGCGGTGCGGCAGTTGAACGAGGTAGTACGTCTTGCGGCTCATGCGGAACACCACGTGGCGATCGTCGAGCACATCGACTTCGCGAATGCGGTGGATGGGCAGGCAGCGCTCCTCCTCCGCGTAGTCCGATTGGCCCGAAGGCTCCGACAATATTGCTTCCACGTCTGCGGGCAGCGCGGGCTGCTCCTCCGCAACAGCCAAACCCGCCCAAAGACAAAGCCATGCCGCACGCTGTCTCATAGCGATGCGCCGCCTACGAGCCGGAACTGCCATCAGCTCGCCGCTCTCGCTGCTGACGGCGGCGCTCCCGGCGTTCACGCATCGCTGCCTGCCGCGCCAGCGCCACGGATTCCTTGAGTGCCGCGGCCTGTTGGGGCTCGATCCGCTCGAACTTGCCGAGCACGCACTGGCCGCGCCACGCGAAGCCGCCAAAGCGGTCATGGCCGCTGATTTTGTCGAGGTCGCACAGGCGTGACGAGGCGCGCTCGACCACGAACATCACGTCGCCCCGCATGGGGCAGCGATGGCGCAGCCGGTTCAGCCAGATGCCTCGCCTACCCTCGAACAGCAGGTGGTGGTCATCGAGCACCTTGATGCTCCGGTAGCTGCTTGCAGCGATGCATTTTTCGGCGTCGCTGTAGTCCGATGCCGGGGAAGCCTCGCGCAGGATGGCGTCCACGTCATAGTTGGCCGGCCTTGGGTCTTCCGTAGCGTCTTCGGCCCAAGCGCCTGCGCTCACGGCGAAAGCCAGTGCCAGCGCGGCCACTGCCGACCATGCTTTCCGCTTCCCATTCATTTGGTCGTCCATGTTATTGCCAAACAGCGCCGTTGGCCCCTATGATTTTGACTTTTGCAGGGAAGGAAGTTCCACATGCACGTCGGCACTGCTGTCATTTTCCAAAACACCAATAAGCACACCACAGATCTCGACGTCTATCGTAACGATGTGCGTCTCGCTGAGCTGGCTGAGCCGCTCGGCTTCGAGTCCATCTGGACCGTCGAGCACCACTTCACGGACTACACCATGTGCCCGGACCCGCTGCAGTTCCTCACCTACATGGCGGGCCGCACCCAAACCGCGAAGCTCGGCTCCATGGTGGTGGTGCTGCCTTGGCATGACCCGTTGCGGGTCGCCGAACAGGTGTCGATGCTGGACAATCTTTCCGGGGGACGGCTCATTCTCGGTCTCGGCCGTGGGGCGGGCCGGGTGGAGTTTGATGGCTTCCGCCAGGATATGGAAGACTCCCGGCCCCGCTTCGTCGAGTCCGCCCAATGCCTCATCGAGGGGCTGGAGCGCGGCTACTGCGAATACGACGGCGACTACGTCAAGCAGCCGCGGGTCGATATCCGTCCTGAACCCTTCCTCACCTTCAAGGGCCGCACCTATGCCGCTGCGGTGTCGCCGGATTCCGTGCCCATCATGGCCCGGTTGGGGCTGGGGCTGCTCATCATTCCGCAAAAGCCTTGGGACGCCGTGGAACAGGAGATCGAGCAGTACCGCACCCTCTACCGGGAGATCAACGCCGAAGACCCGCCCGCCCCCATCATTGGCGGCTGGTCCCTGTGCGACCGCGACGACGGCCGCGCGCGCCAGCTCGCCGAACGCTACATCGGCGGTTACTGGCAAACGGTGCTCGACCACTACCGCTTCCACGAAAGCCACCTACAGGGCCAGAAGGGCTATGAGTACTACGGCAAGTTCGCCGAAAACCTGCAGAAGCAGGGCGTCGACGGCGCCATCGAGTTTTTCCTGGGGCTGCAGGTCTGGGGCGACCCCGACCGCTGCCTCGAGACCATCAAGCGCAATTGCGAACGGGTCGGGGCTGGCGCCTTCATCGGCGTGTTCAGCTATGCGGGCATGCCTTGGAGCGATGCCGAAAACAACATGCGCACCTTCGCCGCCGAAGTTTTGCCCCAACTGAAAGACGAACCGGCACGCGGGCGGGTGGACTGGGCGGCCTAGGCGCTGCGCACTTCCAACCCCCGTCCCACTCGCTTTGGCGGGCGGGCCAGCAGGAAGCAGAAGCCCCCGGCCAGCACCAGGCCGGCGATCAACGTGAAGCTGGCTTGATAGTTGCCGATCTGGTCAGCCATGTAGCCGGCGATGATGGGGCCGGCGGACATGCCGAGCATCACGATCAGCGACGAGAAGCCCATGATGGTGCCGAAGGAGGAGGCGCCGAAGTAGTCTGCCCTGAGCGCCACCATCTGCGGCCCGCGAATGCCCCAGGCGAGGCCGTGCAGCAGCGTGAAGAGCACCACCATCCAGAGGTCCGTGGCGTAGGCCACCAGCAGCAGGCCGGCGCTGTGGGCCAGCATGCAGACAAAGCAGATGAGGCGCTTGTCGAGCTTGTCGCCCAAGTAGCCGCCAATTAGCTGTCCAATCATCTGGCAGCCGGTCATCAGAGCCACCACGAGGCCAGCGGCGGCCAAGGAGTAGCCCAAGCCCTCGGTGAGGTGCGGCGCCAGATGCACGATCAAGGAGGAAACCGCCAGCAGGGAGAAGGCATGGCCGAAGGAGATCAGCCAGAAGGGCCAGGTGCGCATGGCTTGGCGGGCGGTGAAGTCGGGGGCGGGTGGCGGCGAGGCCTCGCCGTTCGCCGCGAGGCTGCGGATTCCGTCCGGCACCTCCCCGCGATCCTCCGGGCGGTGGTGGACTAGCCGCACCAAGGGCAGGCCCAGGGCCAGCACCAGCACGCCGGAATAGAAGGCCGTCGCCCGCCATCCGAAGGCCTCCAGGCTGAGAATGACCAAGGGCACCGAGAGGCCGCCAACCGAGAAGCCGAGTTGGGAGACCGATACCGCCTTGGCGCGGTGCCGGTTGAACCAATTGACCAAGGAAACCATGAGCGTGGCGAAGCCGCCGAGGCTTGAACCCAAGGCAATCAGGGCGAAGATGAGATAGAAGCCGAGCAAGGATTCAACTTGGCTGAACAGCATGAAGCCCAATCCGAAGATCAGGGTGCCGATGCTGAGTATCAGCCGCGGGCCAAAACGATCCACCAGCCAGCCTTGGGCGGGGCCGAGAATGCCGCTCTCGATGCGGGTCAGGGCGAAGGCGGCGGCCATCACCGTCTTGCTCCAGCCGAAGTCGGCCTGCAGCAGCACGACGTAGGCGCCGTAGGACTGCATCCACAGCATCGACGCCAACCATTGGATGCCGCTGCTGGCGCCGACGATCCACCAGCCGTAGAAGACGTGCCCGGCGGGGCGCACGAGTTGATCGATGCTGCGGCCGATTTTGCGCACCCGCAAGCTCCTTTGGAGGTTGTTCGAGACTTTCGAAACCTGTGCAAGCACAGTTGTTCCGCCATTGACCCGCGGTTCCCGGGTCAAGCCAAGCGTTGGCGCCGCAGCTTCGGGGACGCGTATGGGTGAGGACGTTCCGTCCTCAACGGAGCACTAGGAACCGTCGGAGGGTGGGTCACCTCCTGCCAAGCGGTTCAAGCCCTCCAACAACCCCACCGGCAGGGGGAACACGATCGTGGAGCTCTTCTCGCCGGCGATCTCGGTCAAGGTCTGCAGATAGCGCAACTGCATCGCGCCGCCCTCCGCGCTCAGCTCCTGGGCGGCTTGGACCAGCTTCTCCGCCGCCTGCTGCTCGCCGTCGGCATGGATGATCTTGGCCCGCCGCTCGCGCTCCGCCTCGGCCTGCCGGGCAATGGCGCGGATCATGCTCTCGTCGATATCGACGTGCTTGATCTCGACGTTGGACACCTTGATGCCCCATTGGTCGGTCTGCTGGTCGAGTATGGTCTGGATGTCCTGGTTCAAGCGTTCCCGCTCGGCGAGCAATTCATCGAGCTCATGCTGGCCGAGCACCGAGCGCAACGTGGTCTGGGCCAGTTGCCCCGTGGCATCCATGTAGTTCTCCACATTGATGATGGCCGGCTGCGAGTCCACCACCCGGAAGTAGAGCACGGCGTTGACCTTGACCGACACGTTGTCGCGAGTGATCAAGTCCTGGGTGGGGATGTCGAGCACGATGGTGCGCAGGTCGACCCGCACCATCTGCTGGATGACCGGGATGATGATGACCAAGCCCGGACCCTTGACCTTGTAGAACCGGCCCAGCATGAACACCACGCCCCGTTCGTATTCGCGCAGGATGCGGAAGGCGCTGGCGAGCAACGCCAGCACGACGGTGGCAACGATGGCAGTGACTATTTCCATGGATTCAATCCTCCTTTTCTTGCGAGGGGCGAACCCCTCGCGCTCCCCTAGCTGAGGGCTCTTCTTGCGAGGGGCGGACCCCTCGCGCTCCCCTAGCTGAGGGCTCTTCTTGCGAGGGGCGGACCCCTCGCG
>JAPPIX010000005.1:8518-21072 GCA_028820495.1 Gammaproteobacteria bacterium | reverse complement strand
CGCGCTCCCCTAGCTGAGGGCTCTTCTTGCGAGGGGCGGACCCCTCGCGCTCCCCCGGCTGAGGGCTCCTTAATGGCGGCAGACCCGGCGGCAAGCCCTTCAACCCTAAGCACTAGGCCGTTGACCGCCTTGATTCGCACCTGTTCATCCTTCTTCAGCGGCGCCTCCGACTCGGCTCGCCAGATTTCGCCAAAGGCGCGCACCGTGCCCTCGCCGTCAAAATCCTCGAGCACCAAGGCGGCGGCGCCCACCATGCCTTCCTGGCCGGTCACCACCCGTGATCGCCGGGCGCGCACCGCGCTGCCGATGACGAAGAAGGCGATGCCGCCAGCGGAGACGGCGAATCCGGCGATGATGGGCAAGGGGAGCTGATAGCCTGGCAGATCGGTGTCCATCAACATGACCGAACCCATGACGAAGGCGATCACGCCGCCCACGCCGAGTACCCCGTAGGTGGGGGTGACCGCCTCCGCGATCAGCATGCCAAGGCCGATCACGATCAGGGCGAGGCCCGCGTAGTTGATCGGCAGCATTTGCAGGCCGTAGGCACCGAGCAGCAGGCAGATGATGCCGGTGGCCGCGGGGAAGAGCATGCCCGGATTGTAGAATTCCAGAATCAGCCCATAAACGCCGATGATGAGCAGGCCGTAGGCGATGGACGGGTCGGTGATGATGGACAGCAGCTCGTGGCGCCAGTCGGTTTCCACGAAGCGCAGTTCCGCATTGGCGGTGGCGAGGGTGCGGACCTCATCGTTGATGTTGACATCCCGCCCGTCAAGGTCCGTGAGCAACGCGGCTAGGTTTGGTGCCAGCAGATCGACAATGTTTTGCTCAACCGCCTCCGTGGCGCGCACGTTGGCGCCCTCACGCACGGTCTTCTCCGCCCATTCGACGTTGCGCCCACGCGCCTCAGCCAAGCTCTGCAAATAAGCCACCGCATCGTTGACGACCTTCTTGGTCATGGCATCCGCGGCCGGTTGGCCGGCCGGTTCCGGCGCTTGGTCTTCGGCCTCATCGCCGCTCCCCTCCGGTTCCCGCGCCGGCCTCGGCGGCCGGGGGTTGGGGGTCGGGCCGGCGGGCGCGATGCTCACGGGCGTGGATGAGCCGATGTTGGTGGCGGGCGCCATGGCGGCGATGTGGCTGGCGTAGGCGATGTAGGTACCGGCGCTGGCGGCGCGCGCCCCGTCGGGGGAGACGTAGGTGATCACCGGCACTTCGGCGGCTAGGATGGCCTTCACGAGATCGCGCATCGACTTGTCGAGGCCGCCCGGCGTGTCCATGCGAATCACCAAGGCTTCGGCGTTCGCCTCGCTGGCGTCCTCAATGGCGCGGATCACCAGGTCGGCGCTGGCCGGACCCACGGCCCCGTCCAAATCGACCACCCACACGGTGCTGCGGGGGGTGGCCTCATCCTCTGCGGCGACGCCTTGCAGGACGGCGCTGACGGCAAGCAGCAGCGCCGCGGCGAACGGCCAGAGTGGCTTGCTGCGCATCGGCCGCCCCGTTCAAACCGCCTTGTCGCGGAGGTCCGGGAGTTGGTAGCCCTGTGCTGCCAAGTCGGCGCGCACCACCTTCTTGTCCATTTTGCCGGTGGAGGTGAGGGGAACGCTGTCCACGAAGAGCACGTCGTCCGGCAGTTGCCACCGGGCGAAGGCCTCGGCGCAGTGGTCGAGAATCCGCTTGACGCTCACTGATCCGCCCCCGTCAAGCACCACCAAGGCCACTGGGCGCTCGTCCCACTTGGGATGCGGCTGCGCCACCACGCAGGCTTGGGCGACGCCGTCGAGGGCGACGATGTGGTTCTCCAAATCCACGCTCGAAATCCACTCGCCGCCGCTCTTCACCAAATCCTTGGAGCGGTCGGAGATGATGAGGTACTCCTCGGGGTCGATCTTGCCCACGTCGCCGGTGATGAGCCAACCGTCATGGAAGCGTTCGGGCTGCGGGTTGTGGTAGTACTCCGAACAGATCCAGGGGCCGCGGATGAGGATTTCGCCAACGGTCTCGCCGTCGTGGGGCAGGCGGTTGAAGGCTTCGTCGAAGATGTCGAGCTCCAGCCCCGGCATGATTTGGCCAGCCTTGGCCACGTTCTCGAATTGGGCATCCTCGGAAAGCGCAAGCTGGCTGCGCTTCATCACGCGCCGGGAGAGCGTAGCCAAGGGCGAGGTCTCGGTCATGCCCCAGCCCTGGATCATCTCCACGCCCAAGGTGTCCCAGTACCAGCGGATCAAGGACGGCGGCGGCGCGGAGCCCCCGCAGGTGAGCCTTGAGAGGCTGGATAGGTCATACTGGCCCGGATTGGCTTCAACCAGGTTCTTCACGCCCTGCCAGATGGTGGGCACGCCCGCCGACAGGGTCACGCCTTCATCCGCCAGGAGGCTGAGCAGCCGGCCCGGGGCCATGAATCGATGTGGCATGACTTGCTTGCAGCCGAGCATTAGCGCCGACCAGGGGATGCCCCAGCCCATGGCGTGGAACATCGGCACGACGCCGAGGACGGTGTCGGCACCGGAGAGGCCCATGGAGTCGGTCATGCACTGGGTCAGGGTGTGCAGGTACTGGGAGCGGTGCTCGTACTCCACGCCCTTGGGGTTACCGGTGGTGCCGCTGGTGTAGCACAGGCCCAAGGGGGCGTTTTCACTGATCTCCGGCCAGTCGTATTCGGTGGGCTGCCCATCGATGAAGGCTTCGTAGTCCACCGCCTTGGGCAGGCTGGTTGACCAGCCCTCGAAGCCCGCTTCGGTGGCCACCACCACCTGCTCCACGGTCGGAATCACGTCCTTGAGCACCTGGAGCAGGGGCAGTGCGTCGGCATCCACGATGATGAGCTTATCGCCAGCGTGATTGATGATGTACTCCAGGTCCTTGGGGCTCAGGCGGATGTTCAGCGTGTGCAGCACCGCCCCCATGCCGGCGCAGGCATGGTAGGCCTCAAGATGCCGGGAGCCGTTCCACATGAAGGTGCCCACCCGGTCGCCGACGCCGATGCCCGCTTGACGGAGCGCATGGGCCAATTGATGCGCCCGGTTGCGAGTCTCAAGGTAGGTCTGACGGCGCACGCCATCCTCGGTCGCCGTCACGATCTCTTCATGGGGCGCGACCTTGGCGCCTCGGTCGAGGATGTTGGACATCAGCAGGGGCGTGCGTTGCATGGCCATTGAAAACGGTCTCCTTGAGGGCGGTTGGGGTTGAATGGGACGGATAGTTTAACCCAAGGCCAAGGAGAGCACTTATCGGCGGTTGGGCGGGGTCGCCGTGCGTTTTGTCGCCCATCGCAACTCAATATGCCAATTTGACCAATATTAGGCGGATTTCCCCACACCAAATCGACCAAATTCGTTCCAACATGGCTTGGAACGCCGCCATTCCGCGGTTATTGGCGGTTGGCACGACTATTGATAGCAGTGAAGGTGAAACGACCCGAACAATGGATTTTGTTGACATGAAAGACAGTTTCCGTCTTTCCCGAATCCGCCAGCCAAGAGCGACCTTGGCGGCGATACTCCTGCTCGCCGCGGTGTTCATCGCCTTCGGCGTCTTTGCTGACCAAGCGCTGCCAAGTGTCGGCGCATCCAACTACGTGGGCGCCGATGTTGACTTCATCCCCGCTTGGCTCCACATCCAGACCATCTTCGATCCTTGGAAGCCCTAATGGCCACAAACCACCTTCATCGACTGCGGCGCACCGTGCGCCTTGACAAGGAAAACGCTTGGATCGCGGGTGTTTGCGCGGGTTTTGCCAAGGCGTTCGGCACCGACCCCGCCTTTGTTCGAGTGGGGGTGATCGTCACTGCGCTCTTTCTGCCCAAGATCACCATCGCCGCCTACCTCATCGCCTGGGCCGTGCTCGACGAATAGCTTGCAGGTTCGTGGCGCTGGGGCATCCCGGCGGGCGTTGCGATGTTCGAGTAGAATCCAAGCCGCCTGTTCGGCTTGGATGTTCGCCATGGTGCAAAGCATGACCGCCTTCGCCCGCTGTCAGGATACGGCGGCTGGCTGCGAAATCGGTTGGGAACTGCGGGCGGTGAACCATCGCTTTCTCGATGTGCAGTTTCGCCTGCCCGATGAACTGCGGTCCCTCGAATATCCGTTGCGGGAAGCCGCCGCCCGCCGGCTCCAGCGAGGCAAGTTGATGTGTGTGCTGGCCATCAACCAGAACAGTTCGACCGAGGCCTTGGAGCTGAACAGGCCCCTGCTGCTGCAGTTGCTGGCCACGTTGGAGCGAGTGCGGCGCGATGCTCCGGAGGCGCACACCAGCAATCCCATGGATCTGCTGCGCTGGCCGGGAATGCTGCAGCAGGCCGCCATCAATCCCGAGGGGCCAGTGGCAGAGGCTATCAAGGTGCTGTTTGAGACCGCGCTCGACGCCTTGGTGGAGGCCCGGCGCAGTGAGGGCGAAGCACTCAAGGACGCCGTCGTCCAGCGTTTGGACCAGATCGATGGCATCCTGGCCGAGTGTCGCCAACTCAGCGTCGGCATTGCCGAAGATCTGCGCGTTCGGCTCCAAGCCCGGTTGGCGGAGCTCAAGGCGGATGTGGCCGCCGACCGCTTGGCCCAGGAAGTCGCCCTGTTGGCGCAGAAGGCCGACGTGGCCGAAGAGCTCGATCGCTTGGCCATCCACCTTCAAGAGGCCCGTTCGCGCCTGAATGGCCCCGGCCCTCATGGGCGTCGGCTGGACTTTCTGGCCCAGGAATTGATGCGCGAAGCCAATACCTTGGCGGCCAAGTCGGTGCTGCCGAGCGCCTCCCGGGTCGCCGTGGATTTGAAGGTTGCCATCGACCAGATCCGCGAACAGGTGCAGAATCTTGAATAGCGGCCCATGACCGACCCCAGCGCTACATCTCCTGCGGGGGGTGCCCCCTCGCGCTCTCCCGCGAGGAGTGCCCCCTCGCGCTCCCCGGCTGAGGGCTCTGGTGAGCTGCTGTTAGCCATCACCGCGCCTTCGGGGGCCGGCAAGACCAGCTTGGTGAAGGCGTTGATGAAGGCCGATCCACAACTGGCCGTGTCGGTGTCCCATACGACTCGCCCCAAGCGGGCCGCGGAAGTCGATGGCGAGGACTACCACTTCATCGACCCCGCCGGCTTCGAAGCCATGGCGGCGGCGGGGGAGTTTCTGGAGCAGGCCGAGGTGTTTGGCCACCGTTACGGCACCGCGGTTCGGGAGGTGGCCGACAAGCGGGCGGCCGGGCGTGATGTCATTCTGGAGATCGACTGGCAGGGCGCCGCCCAGGTTCGCCGTCAAATACCCGACCTGATAGGCGTGTTCGTGTTGCCGCCGTCGCGGCACACGCTTAAGGAGCGGCTCGCGGCGCGGGGCGCGGACAGCCCGGAATCCATGGCCAAACGCTTGGTCGAAGCGCGTTCGGAAATGTCCCACGTCGCCGACTTCGACTATGTCGTGGTCAACGACGACTTTAACGCCGCACTGGACAATCTCAGGGCCATTGTCCAAGCGGAGCGCCTCAAGACGCCC
This sequence comes from Gammaproteobacteria bacterium, assembly GCA_028820495.1. GTDB lineage: Bacteria > Pseudomonadota > Gammaproteobacteria > Pseudomonadales > Azotimanducaceae > Azophilus. The sequence continues at coordinate 15,599 of JAPPIX010000005.1, read as the reverse complement.
GTGCAGGCGCAGCGGCAGCGTTCACTTCTGGCGGGTCTCTTGTCTTGACAGGTTGTTGGGGGCTAAACTCAAGCGTTATTGCGACATTTGTGCATTATTTATGCATTTTATGGTACGCGGGAATGTCATCCCGCAGCTCAAGATAACTCTGGAGGCAGCTTGTGGCCCGGGGGACTGCGGCAGCGGTTGATCTTGAGCCCGGCCCCTCGGCGCAGCTGGCCGCTCGGGCCCGGCGCGACCAAGTGGCCGCGCCCTGCACGTTTGCGGGGCTGCGCGACACATTGGGCAACTATCTGCCCGCTGCGGAAATCGATGCCGTGGGCGTTGCCTATGCCTACGCCGATCAAGCCCATTCCGGCCAGTTGCGGCTGACGGGGCATCCCTACATTTCCCATCCACTGGCGGTGGCCGCCATCCTGGCGCAGATGCGCATGGACCACGAAACGCTGATGGCGGCGCTCCTGCACGACGTGATCGAAGACACGGCGGTGGCGAAGGCCACGTTGGGAAAGCACTTCGGCAAGCCGGTGGCGGAACTGGTGGACGGGGTCTCCAAGCTGTCTGCCATGTTCAGCAGCCATGCGGAGGCGCAGGCCTCGAACATGCAGAAGATGGTGCTGGCGATGGCCCGGGACGTCCGGGTGGTGCTGGTCAAGATCGCCGACCGCCTGCACAACATGCGCACCATTGGGGCATTGCCGGCGGATCGGCGGCGGCGCATCGCCCGGGAAACCCTCGACTACTACGCGCCAATCGCCTATCGGCTGGGCATGGCTCGCATCGGCACCGAGCTTGAGGATTTGAGTTTTGCGGCGCTGCACCCGCTGCGCGCCGACCGCATCGAACGAGCCGTGGCAAAGGCCCGAGGGCGGCGGCGCGCACTGGTCAAGGAAGCCCGCAAGGCGCTGCAGGCGGCCCTCGACGCCGAGGGCGTGGCGGCTGAGGTGAGCGGCCGCGAGAAGCATCTGTACTCGATCTACAACAAGATGAAGAGCCAGCGCAAGCCGTTCCGCGAGATCATGGACGTGTTCGGCCTGCGGGTCGTGGTGGAAGACGCAGATGCGTGCTACCGGGCGCTGGGTGTGGCGCACGGCCTCTACAAACCGGTTGCGGGCCGTTTCAAGGACTACATCGCCATTCCCAAGGCCAACGGCTACCAATCCCTGCACACCACCCTGTTCGGTGCCCACGGCGCACCCATCGAGGTGCAGATCCGCACCCAGCACATGGCCGAGGTGGCGGACCACGGCATCGCGGGTCATTGGCTGTACAAGGGGACCGAGGATGACGCGCCGGGCGGACAGCGCACCCACCGCTGGATGCGCGACCTCGTGGAAATGCAGCAGCGCTCCGGCAACCCGGAAGAGTTCATCGAGAGCTTTAAGAGCGACCTCTTCCCCGACAACGTTTACGTCTTCACGCCGCGTGGCGACATTCTTGAGTTGCCCAAGGGCGCAAGCCCCGTGGATTTCGCCTATGCCATCCACACCGACATCGGCAACCGCTGCGCGGCCTGCCGCATCGACCGGGTTCTGTCGCCCCTATCGCAGCAACTCGAAAGCGGCCAAAGCGTGGAGATCATTACCGCCAAAAGCGTCAGCCCCAGCCCCGATTGGCTCACCTTCGCCGTCTCCGGCAAGGCCCGGGCCGGCATCCGCCACGCCCTCAAGAACCGCCGCCGAACTGAAGCCATCGCCTTGGGGCGCAAACTCCTGAACCGCTCCTTGGCCAACGCCGGCTCGCGGATCAGCGATCTCGACTTCCGCCGCCTGCGGCGCGTGTTCAAGGAGTTCGGTGCCCGCCGCCTCGACGACGTGCTGAGCGCCATAGGTGTCGGCGACTTGATGGCTTACGCGGTTGCCCAACGGCTGCTGGCTGCCGACGCCCCCGATTTCGAAGCGGTTCCGGTCGAGCACGGCGGACCGGTCACCATCAGCGGCGGCGAAGGGCTGGTGATCACTTGCAGCCGTTGCTGCGGCCCGGTGCCTGGCGACCCCATCGTCGGCCGCATGACGCCGGGCAAGGGCTTCGCTGTCCACGCGCAGTCCTGCCCGAACATCGCCAAGGCCAAGCAGGAACGCCCCGAACAAATCATCCCGGCCCGCTGGACCAAGACCGCGGACAGCGAGTTCGACACGCCCCTGCACCTGTCAGTCAATCGCCGCAAGGGCATCATCGCCGACCTCGCCACTGCCATCGCCGCCGCCAACGCCGGCGTTGAGCACATCAACGTCACCGAGCGCAACGCCGAAACCAGTGCCGTTTCGGTGACGGTCAGCGTCGCCAACCGAAACCATCTGGCGCAAGTCATCCGCCGCCTGCGCAACATTCCTGCCGTCATCAACATCGCCCGAGGCAGCGCCTGACTCCTGGCGATACCCCGGTCACGGCGCTGAAAGGGGTTGGGCCAGCCCTTGCCGCTGCCCTGGCGCGACTGAACGTGGCTACGGCGATGGATCTGCTGCTGCACCTGCCGCACCGCTACCAGGACCGCACCCGAATCGTTCCGCTCAGGGCCCTTCGCGTTGGTCAGGAGTGCCTAGTGCAAGGCCAGGTGACCGACAGCCGCATCATCCGCGGGCGGCGGCGCAACTGGTTGGTGGTGCTCAACGACGGCGAAGGTGCGCTGACGCTGCGCTTCTTCCACTTCAGCCAAAGGCAGGTGGAGAACCTGAAGATTGGCCGCACCGCCCGTTGCTTCGGCGAGGTTCGCGCCGGGCCGACGGGGATGGAAATGGCCCATCCGGAATATCGCGACTACGCCGAACCGCCTACCGAGTTGGAAGCCCGCCTCACCCCGGTCTATCCGACCACCAAGGGACTCGGACAGACGCGCCTGCGCGCCTTGGTCGCGCAGGTCCGGGCCTTGGACTGGCCGCAAGGCTCGGCCTTGCCGCTGGAATCCCTGTTCTTGCTCCATCTGCCGCCAGCGGGCGCGACGGATGATGACATCGCCCAAGCCCAGGAACGCATCGCCCGCGACGAGTTGACCGCCTACTACTTGGTGATGCGCTTCCGCCAGAGCCAGCGTCAGAGCCAACAAGCGCCGCCGCTGCCGCAAGCGCAGCAGCTTGGCCGAACGCTGCTCGAGCACCTTGGCTTCCAGTTGACCCGCGCCCAACGGCGCGTCGTGCGCGAAGTGCTGCTCGACCTTGCCCAGTCCCGCCCCATGCTGCGGCTGCTGCAAGGCGACGTGGGTAGCGGCAAGACCGTGGTGGCCGCCTTCGCCGCCATTCGCGCCGCCGAGCACCAAGCGCAGACGGCGCTCATGGCCCCTACCGAAATTCTTGCCGAACAGCACTATTTGAGCTTTTCAAGCTGGCTCACGCCCTTGGGGATTCCGGTGGCCATGCTGACCGGCGGCCAAGGCAAGGCGATGCGGCAGCGGACTCTCGAAGGTCTGGCCAGCGGCGAGACCTTGGTCGCGGTCGGCACCCACGCGCTGTTCCAGCAGGCCACCGCATTCGACAATCTGGCCCTCACCATCGTCGATGAGCAGCATCGTTTCGGCGTCCACCAGCGCATGGCCCTACGGGCCAAGGGGCGCACGCCGCATCAACTCATCATGACGGCAACGCCGATACCGCGCACCCTCACGATGGCCCTGTATGCGGACATGGACGTCTCCCTGCTCGACGAGCTGCCGCCAGGACGCCAGCCCATCGACACCCGCTTGGTCGCCGCCAGCCGCCGGGACGAGGTTTTGGCGCGCATCGCCAAGGTGCTTGATGCCGGCCAGCAGGCCTATTGGGTCTGCACCCTGATCGAGGACTCCGATCAACTCTACGCGGAGTCCGCCGAAACCACTTGGCAAAGGCTTAGGGCGCAACTGCCGGGACGCCGCATCGGCCTTATCCACGGGCGCATGAAGAGCGAGGAGAAGGCCGCCGTCATGGCTGCATTCAAGGCTGGGGACCATCAGTTGCTGGTGGCTACAACGGTGATTGAAGTCGGCGTGGATGTGCCCAACGCCAGCCTGATGGTGATCGAAAACCCGGAACGCTTGGGGCTTGCCCAACTCCATCAACTCCGCGGCCGAATCGGCCGCGGCACCCGCAAGAGCTATTGCATCCTGCTCTACGGTACGCCACTTCGCGAGGTGAGCCGGGCCCGGCTCAAGGTCATTCGCGAAAGCCAGGACGGCTTCCACATCGCCGAGCAGGACTTGGCCCTGCGCGGCCCCGGCGAGATTCTCGGCACCCGGCAAACCGGCGAGACGCGCTTCCGGGTAGCGGACCTAGCGCGTCACGCTCACCTGATTCCGGAGATCATCCAGGAAGGCCAACGGCTGCTCACCGAGGCGCCGGAAGAGGCCGAAGCCTTGCGGTTGGCTTGGGCAGGCGGTGATGTTGGGCCAGTATCGGTCTGATCGTTTGAAATCAGGGGCTTTCGGAGTCAAGGCGGCGAATGGCCTTGGTCGTCGGTCGCGGCGCCCATCGAGGCTTTCGCTTCTCGCGAAACGCCGCCACCCCCTCGGCGTAGTCCGGTTCGGCCATCATGTCGTTGGCTAGGGCTTCGGAACGGAGCACGGAATCGGCGGGGCTGGCGGTGAGGTCGCGGTAGATTTGCCAGCGGGTTTGGCGCAAGGCGTTCGGAGAGACGGTTTCGATTAGGTTTCGGGCGTATTCATGTGTTCGGGTGATCAGGCCGTCCGCTGCCACCAGTTCGTTGATGATGCCCAGTTCGGCGGCTTCATCGGTGGTGAAGACGCGGCTGGTCAACAGCAGGTCGTTGGCTCGGGCCAAGCCGGCCAGGCGGGGCAGAATCCAGGAAAGGCCGTATTCGGCAGGCAGGTTGAGCTTACCGTGGGCGGTGGTGAGCTTGGCGCCGGGCACTGCGAAGCGCAGGTCGGTGAAGCAGGCGAGGGCTAGGCCGACACCCGCCGCAGGGCCATTGATGGCGGCGATGATTGGCTTGGCGAGACCGAAGTGGCAGGCAAAGGGGGCGTCGAATTCCTCTGCTAGGCCGTAGCCCGGAGTCGCCAAGTCCGGGGCGGTGCCGGGGTCGTAGGCGCCCCGCTCGGCGTGTTGGGTCAGCGCCTCGGCGTCGCCGCCCACGCAGAAGCCCCGTCCGGTGCCGGTAATGACAATGACGCCGACGTCGGCATCCTCGTCGAGCTGCTTCAAGCACCAGCGGTACTCGGTGTGCATGCGACCGGTCCAAGCGTTTTGCCGGTGCGGGCGGTTCAGCCAGATGGTCCCGACGCCATCGACCCTCTCCATTCGCGTGGCCTTCAACTCCATCAGCGGATCTCCAGGTACGCCTTTTCGGTTAGGTCGGTATAGCGGCGAACACCGTTCAGAAAGCCGGTGTAGGACTTGTAGATGCGCTGCGACAGTTCATCTTCGCCCGCTGTTTCGGCCACGACCTGTAGAGACGCCTGGCGCAGTTTCCCGATCACCTCGGCGGGCAGGAGACGCAGCAGCACGCCGTGTTCGCGCTCCAACGTCTCCAGAGCCGCCACGCTGCGGGCGGTGTAGTCTGATAGGGTGTCGTCATTGATGGCCTGGGCGGTGGTGGCGATCATCGCCTGCAGGTCGGCGGGCAGGGCTTCAAAGGCCTGGCGGTTGACGATCAATTCAAGGACGGTGCCCGGTTCGTGCCAGCCAGGGTAATAGTAATAGCGTCCAGCGCTGTAGAGGCCCAAGGCCAGGTCGTTGTACGGCCCGACCCACTCGGTGGCATCGATGACGCCGGTTTGCAGCGCGGTGAAGACCTCGCCGCCGGGAATGTTGACCGGCACGCCCCCGGAGCGCTCCAGCACCTCGCCGCCGAGGCCGGGGATGCGCATCTTCAGTCCTGCCAGATCCTCAAGGGCGTTGATCTCCTCGTTGAACCAGCCCGCCATTTGCACGCCCGTGTTGCCCGCCGCGAAGGGCACCACGTTGAAGGGCGCGTAGAGTTCGCGCCAGAGTTCAAGGCCACCGCCGTAGCGTAGCCAGGCGTTCACTTCCTGGGCCGTCATGCCGAATGGAATGGCTGAGAACAAAGGTGCGATGGGCATCTTGCCGCGCCAATAGTAGGCCGCGCCGTGGCCCATCTCGGCGTTGCCTGCGGACACCGCGTCAAACACCTCGAAGGCGCCCACCAGTTCGCCTGCGCCGTACACTCGAATGTCCAGCCTGCCATCGCTCATCACGCGCAGCCGCTCGGCGAGGTTTTCCGCTGACATGCCGGCACCAGGCAGGAATTTCGGCCAGGTGGTGATGATCTTCCACTGGTAAACCTTGGCCGGGGCGGCGGCCGGTTCGGCGACCGTGCTTGGGTCCACCGGCTCATTGCCGCAACCGAGCAGACTGATTAGCAGGGTGGCGAGCCAAACTGCATGGCAGCGCCTCCTTGGGGCATTTGCTTTCATAGTGGGTTTCCCATTCCAAAGGTTCGTTCAATCCAAAGCCTGGAGATTAGCCGCGCTGAGCATCAGCCACTTTTCGCCGACAGCGGCGAAATGGACCTGCACCCGAGTGCGTTCGCCCTGGCCGTCGCACTGCAGCACCACGCCCTCGCCAAACTTCTGATGCGCCACCCGCTGACCGATGTTGACGGCGCTCGGCTCGGGCGCAAACAGGCCGCGAACCGGGTTGAGCAGGCTTGACGAACGCTCCACCATGCGTCTGACGCGGATTTCGGAGACCAAGTTGGGCGGCAGTTCGCGGATGAAGCGGGACGGGCGGTTGTGGTTTTCGACGCCGTGCAGGCGGCGCACCTCGGCATGGGTGAGGTAGAGCGTGCGCATGGCACGGGTGATGCCCACGTAGCAGAGCCTGCGCTCCTCCTCCAAGCCGTTCTCGGTTTCCCGGGATTGGCGGTGGGGAAACAGGCCCTCCTCCAGGCCCGTGATGAACACGGTGGGAAACTCCAGCCCCTTGGCCGAATGCAGCGTCATCATCTGCACTGCGGGGCCGGTGCTTGACTCCCGGTCTCCGGCGTCCAGCGCCGCTTGGTCGAGAAACTCCTCGAGCTCCGACAACTCCGGCTGGTCCGCGTCCTGCAGCGGGAAGACCAGTTCGCCGCTGAATTGCCGGGCGGCGCTGACCAGCTCCTCGAGGTTCTCCTTGCGGGCGAGGCCCCGTTCGCCGGG
>JAPPIX010000005.1:0-8418 GCA_028820495.1 Gammaproteobacteria bacterium | reverse complement strand
GGGGTGTTCACCACCCGCTCGAAGGCCACGTCGGCGTGGCGGTCATGCACCAAGCGCAGGTAGCTGAGCGCATTCTTGATCTCGGCCCGCTCGAAGAAGCGGAAGCCGCCGTAGATGCGATAGGGGATGCCGGCCCGCATCAAGGCTTCCTCCAGCACCCGCGATTGGGCGTTGGAGCGGTACAGAACCGCCATCTCGTCGGCGCTGCCGCCATCCTCAATGGCGCCCGCTATGCGTTCAGCGACGAAGCGAGCCTCATCGAGATCGTTGTCGGCCGAGTAAAGCTGGATGGGATCGCCGACCGCTCCTTCGGTCCACAGGGACTTCGGCAGGCGCCCGGCGTTGTGGCCGATCAAGGCGTTGGCGGCGTCGAGGATGGTGCCGGTGGAGCGGTAGTTCTGCTCCAGGCGGATGGTGGCAACGTCCTCAAACTCGTCGATGAAGGCGCGCACGTTTTCGATGCGGGCGCCGCGCCAGCCGTAGATGGATTGGTCGTCGTCACCCACCGCCATGACATGGCTGGTGTCGCCTGCCAGCAGCTTGAGCCAGTCGTATTGGATGCCGTTGGTGTCTTGGAATTCATCGACCAAGATGTGTCCGAACCGGTGCCGGTAGTGACCGAGCAGCGCCTCGTCGCCGCGCAGGCACTCCAGGCAACGCAGCAGCAGTTCGGCGAAATCGACTAGGCCACCCTCATTGCAGAGCGCCTCGTAGCTTTCGTAGATGCGCTTGTGCGTAACCTGAAACAGGTCGTCGCTGTCCGGCAGCGCGGCGGCGCGGCGTCCTTCGTCCTTGTGCTTGTTGATGGCCCAAACCGCTTGGCGCACCGGCCAGCGGTGCTCATCGATGTCCAGCGCCCGCATGACCCGCTTGACCAAGCGCTGCTGGTCGTCGGCGTCCAGGATTTGGAAGTTCTGCGGCAGACCCGCCTCCTGCCAGTGCATGCGCAGCAGGCGGTGGGCGATGCCATGGAAGGTGCCCACCCACAGCGCACTCGCCGAGACGCTCAGCAGCGCCTCGATCCGCTGTCGCATCTCCGCCGCCGCCTTGTTAGTGAAGGTCACTGCCAAGAGGCCATAGGGCGAGACGCCCTCGGCTTCGATCAGCCAAGCGATGCGATGCACCAGCACCCGCGTCTTGCCGCTGCCGGCGCCGGCGACCACCAAGGCGTTGCCCGGTGGCGCGGCAACCGCTTGGCGCTGGGCCTCGTTCAAGCCAGCGAGGATGTGGGTGACGTCCAAGTTGGGGGATGTCCGGTGGGTTTGTGGCGCTAGTTTACTACTCCCGGATGACAAGACACGCAGTGGTGCCGTCCTTGACCTCGACCTCATTCCCATGCGGACAAGCCTGTGCATAAACTCCAAGTACTGTTCAATGCTCCTTCCTGTAGAATCTACGCAGAGTGTTGCCCATTCGAACCCGAGAATGAGAGGCGCTCCCCACATTTGTTCTAAAACCTTCCACTTGATTGCCAATGCAGTGGAGATTTGCGTGAGGAGCGATGTAGTCATAAGACCGAAGGAGGAACCGTGAGCGAACAGACCATCCAGAGCCAAGACATCAACGTAGACAACGTCTTCAAATCCTTCTACGCAGTCCCCGATTACCAGCGTGAATACGTGTGGGAAACGGAGCAGATCGAACAGTTCCTCGGTGATATCAATGGAGAATTGGCCGATGAGGCGGCGACGGCCCCAGAGTACTTCATCGGTAGCATTGTCGTGTGCCCATCACCATCAGACGATGGTGTCATGGAGTTGATCGACGGACAGCAGCGCATGACAACACTCTTTCTATCTCTTTGCGCTATTCGGGACCGCTTCAAAGACCTGGAAGAAAAACCACCCGGGGCGCTCAAGCCGCAAATTGCAGCGATATCGACCGACCTACACGGTCAGGATCAGTTCCGCTATCGGCTCGACCTGCAGTACGAAGACAGTGGTGATGTCCTTGAGAAGATTGGCGCGGAAGAATGGGATGGGCTTGTCAAGCGTCGTACGCGCTCGGTGAGTAACATTGCCAACGCGTACGAGGTCGTTGGCGAGTTCCTCAGGAGCGAGTTCGGCAACGATATCAAAAGGTTGAAGAGTTTCTACGGCTACCTAAACCACAAGGTGAAGCTGATCCGAATCGAAACGCAAGATGTAGCGAAAGCACTGAAGGTGTTCGAGACCATCAATGATCGCGGAGTGGGTCTTGATTCGATGGATCTGTTGAAGAACTTGCTATTCATGAACACTAGTGTCCCAAAGAAAAGTCGAATAGATTCAATTGGTTAGGGTTCCGCATGTCCTCCTCCGAGCCGTCCGCTTCCGTAGCTTGCGTAAGTAGCTGAGAAATGGGGGTTTTTTCGAACAGGGTGAGGCTGAGGGCCTGCATGATTGTGTAGAGGCTGGCGGACAGGCCCAGCCGTTTCCTGAGGATCGCCACCAGCACGTACACGGCGATCGCGGTCCATATCTGCGTCTTCACGGCGTTCTCGGACGTTCCGAGGAACGACTTGATGCGCAGGTGCTGCTTGATCCACTTGAAGAACAGCTCCACCTGCCAGCGGCAGCGGTACAGTTCCGCCACGGTGAGGGCGGGGACGGCGAAGTTGTTGGTCAGGAAGTTGAACGTCCTGCCGGTTTCCGGGTCCCGGTACTTCACCCGCCGCAGGGGCTGGGGATAGTTGCCCTTCGACTTCACGCCCGTCAGCACGACGGTCTGGTCGCAGAGCAGGCCGGTGGACTTGTCGACGGGCCGGGAGCATTGGCGGCGGAACTTGGTGTTGGACTTGGCGCGGATCACGAAGAACGCGCCCATCACGTGGATGGCGCTGAGCCGCGTGAAGTCCAGGTAGGCGCGGTCCACGACGTGGAAGGCGCCCGGCTCGGGGACCAGCAGGTCCAAGGCCTTCACGTCGCCCATCTTGGCGTGCGAGACGTGGATGAACGCCGGGATGCTGCCGCGCAGGTCGAGCAGCGCGTGCAGCTTGACCGCCGACTTGGTGGTTCGGAACAGCGCCCAGGGGAAGACCGACAGGCACAGGTCGATGGTGGAGGAGTCCAAGGCGTAGACGGTGTTGTCCAGCTCCAGCCCCAGCGGCTCCCCGGCGTGCAGCGGGCGGGCGATGGCGATCAGCTCCTGGGCGAACGCCGCGTAAATCCGCCAGTCCCGGCGCCGGTTCGCGTTCGCCAGCGTGTTGCGCGAGACGCCGCCGCGTATCCCCATGTGGTGCAGCTTGCGGCCGTGGGCGCGCAGCGACACCTCGATGTCGCGCAGGCTGGTCCGGCACGACAGCTGCGCGAAGGCCATGCAAAGGAACTGGCTCCAGCAGGGGAACGACTTCACGTAGCGGTTGCCGCCGTGCTCCCGCACGCACTTGCGGAACAGGTGCTGTGGCGCGTGGTCCATGAGCTGCGAGAAAACCAGCTTGCCTTCGTACATGGGCGGCGACCTCAATCAGGGGTCGCCAGCGTCCGCCAAGGCGCGCCTCGCGTTCAAGTCGATGACAGCCGAAAAACACTGCTTTCACAAGCCCAATCAATGGGTTACAGTCGCCACGCATAACTTTCTTGGGACACTAGTGACTGGAACTGTTCAATCGCCTCGCCCAAGAGGTCGAGAATCTGTTTTTCGTCTACATTATCACCGGAGAACCAACGCGCGCCTTCGAACCAAACTTCGTGCGCTGGGCGAAGGAGGTTCGAGGAATCACTAGTGCCAAAGAACTCGAAGGTTTTATCGACAGACGCTTCGTTCCTGCGAAATCTAGTCTGTCCGGCAGATTTAAGGGTGCGTTCCGAGAATTCTACGACTGGTCGGTGCCACGCTACCGCCTCCGCTATGTGCTGGCGAAACTCACTCAGTTCATTGATCGGTGCGCTTATGGCGAAACTGAGGGCACGTCCTCGCTAACTCGCTATACAGATTCGGATTTTGAAGTCGAACACGTCTTTCCGCAGCAGCCTAGTCCTGAGGCGGAGAGCGAGTTTGGCGAAGCCGATGATCCTTATTCAGCTCATTGGCTCGGAAATCTTGTTCTGGTCGAGAAGTCAATCAACGCTTCATTGGGTAATCGCCCTTACTCAAAAAAGCGCTCGGTCTATTCCCAATCACAGTTGCTGTTAACCAAGGCCTTCGCCGAGAAACCCAAAGTGGGAACTCAGACCAAGATTGACAAGGCGGTTGAGAACATCGAGTCATTTCGCGAATGGAATGAAGCCAATCTCAAGAGGCGCCACAAGCAAATTGGGAAGTTGGCCCGGACTGTGTGGGGAATCCCTAGGGCATCGTAGCCGAGCCGGGCTCAAATCAACCGTCTGAGTGACTTTCAGCTAGGGAACTACGATATCCGCATGCGCTTTTAGCGCACGTCGAACACCTGTAAAGCCCATGGTGTGCAAATAAGTACGTAACCCTTCCCGACGCGCGAAACGCAGTGCAGGGACCATATCGGCATCGCCGGTGACCAGCGCCACTGCGCAAACAAGTCGCTTTAGGGCCAGCGCCGCCATATCCAGCCCAATTCGCATATCGACGCCTTTCTGAACAATGTTGGGCACAAAGCTGCGATCAGTGACTGGCACTGATGGGTCTGCCTGAATCGCCCGTAGGCTCGCCTCGCCCAGCTTCCACCCCCGGAACAGTGTTTCGCCTCGACGAACTGCGAAGTCGGGAACCAGTTCCAACCCATCTAACAACGCCCGGTGGCGATTGGCGACGCCAGTTCTACCAAAGTCGATGGCTTGACGGGATATCGGGTTAACGGCCTTGCCGTCGTGGGGATCGGCATCGTAGTAAAACGTCCGATAAAGCCCATACGACTGGAAGCATTCCATTGCCATCAAGTCCTTGCAGAATTGACTGACATCCTCTGCTCCCGGGAAAGTGCGATGGAGCGTTCTGAAACGCTTGGTAAAGAAACCACCATCCAACATGATGGCTAGACGATGGTGGTGAGGCATGGGGAACTCTGTGAAAGGTGGCCCCGTACCCACATGAGACTTGCGTCTGCTTGGATCAGGTACGTAGGTAGGGGCCGATTTCTTATCTGTGTTGAGAAGCTTGAGGCTTGCTCCTTAGCCTGTCAACTCTCCAAAAACTGCTCCGCCTCCAAACTCTGATCAGTTCGAGGGCAAGATGCCCTTGTCCGGACTCCGTTCGGTAACATCCCCCGGGGCGAGAGGAGAGCGTCCCGCCCTCGACTGGAGAGCGCTCTGTGACGCCTATCCGCTCTGGGCCGTTTTTCCTGCGTCCCGGACCTCGTAGGCGTCGATCACGCCGGCGCCGATGCTGTCGCCCCAGACGTTGACCGTGGTGCGGAAGCGGTCGAGCAGCCAGTCCACGGCCAGGATCAAGGAGATGCCCTCGATGGGCAGGCCGACGGCGTTGAGCACGATGACCATGGTGACCAGCCCGGCCTCTGGGATGCCAGCCGCGCCGATGGCGGCCAGCGTGGCCGTGAGGACGATCACCACCTGCTCGCCGAGGCCTAGGGAAATGGCGTAAACCTGGGCGATGAACATGGCGGCGATGGCTTCGTAGAGGGCGGTGCCGTCCATGTTGATGGTGGCTCCCAACGGCAGCACGAAACTCGAGGACCGTTCGGAAACCCCGTTTTCCTCGGTTACCCCTTTCATGGAGATGGGCAGCGTGGCGCTCGACGAAGCGGTGGAAAAGGCGTTGAGCAGCGCCGTGCTCATGCCGCCGGCGTAGGGCACCGGATTGCGCCGGGCAAACAGCATCAGCAGCAGCGGCAGCACCACCACGCCATGCAGCGTCAGGCCGAGCAGGACGGTGAAGAAGTACTTGCCCACCGCCATCAGTTCCGGGAGGAAGCCGCTGAAGCCGCCCGCCTCGCCGATGCGCGCCGCCACCAAGCCGAATATGCCGATCGGCGCGGTGTACATAATCCAGTTCACCAGTTGCATCACCGCATCGTTCAGTGCCGAAATCACGGCGATGGCCGGACGGCCCTTTTCGCCGAGCACGGACAGGGCCGCGCCAATCAGCAGGGCGAAGAAGATGAGCGGCAGGATGTCGGTTTCCGCCATCGCCTTGAAGACGTTTTCCGGGATCATCCCTTCCTTGCCGGTGCGCGGGTTGCCGAGAAACACTTCACGGATGGCGCTGCCGATGCCGCGCCCCTCCTTGTCCTTCACCGACGCCGCCATGGGCAGATCGACGGCGATGCCTTGGCCAGCTGGGTTCAGGTTGAGTTGCGCCCGCATCCCGTCGATTAACAGCAGCCGTTGACCCGCTTCGGTGGTGAGGTAGTCCGCATCGGGGGTGGTGAGCCGCCAATCAGCTACCGTAATGCCGCCCTCCTCGATGGCGCTGATCATGCCGGTGACGTTTTGGTCGGTCAGGGTGAGGGCATAGGTGCCGTCATAGCGCTTGGTGAGTTCGCCATCGAGTTCAACGGTGCGCAACTCCTCGCCGCCGAGCCGGTAGCTCATGGACGGATGGCGCTCGCCTTGGGAAAGCCCTTCGCCAGGCGCAATGATGTTCACCAGCACCATGCCGACGATGACCGCCAGGCTGGTCGTGGCGATGTAGTAGAGCACCGTGCGCCCGCCGATGGGGCCGAGGCTGCGGATGTCGCCCAAGTTGGTGATGCCGACCATGATCGACAGCATCACCAGCGGCACCACGATCATCTTCAGGGCGTTGAGAAACATCTCGCCGAGAATTTCCGTCTCCGCGGCCAGCTCCGGCAGGAACCCGCCGGTCAGCGTGGCGAGTACTATGGCGGCTAGAATGGCGTACAGCAGCCAGTGCGTGCCCCGGCCGCTTTCTTCGGTTCCCTCGCTCATGGCGGCTGTCTCCTTGCTGCTCTTGCTTGCTGTTGAATTGGGGGGTTTGGAATCACTCGACTGTAACGGACTTCGCCAGGTTTCTCGGCTGGTCCACGTCGGTGCCTTTTAGGACGGCCACATGATAGGCGAGCAATTGCAATGGCGCCGTGTACACGATGGGCGCCAGCATGGGATCGACTTCCGGCACCCGGATCACGGTCATGCCCGAGCCATCCTTGAAGGGCGTGGCGGCGTCCGCAAAAACGTAGAGTTCGCCGCCCCGGGCCCGCACCTCCTGCAGATTGGAGCGCAGCTTCTGCAGCAGTTCGTTGTTCGGCGCAACTGCCACCACGGGCATGTCCTCATCGACCAAGGCCAGGGGGCCATGCTTCAATTCCCCAGCCGGATAGCCCTCCGCGTGGATGTAGGACAGCTCCTTGAGCTTCAAGGCGCCTTCCAACGCCACCGGATACATCGAGCCTCGGCCAAGGAAGAGAGCGTGATGGCGATGGGCGAACTTCTCGGCCAGCGCCGTGATGCGCTCGTCCAGTGCCAAGGCCTGCTCGATCTTGTCCGGCAGTTCGCGCAGGTTGGCGATCAACTGCGATTCGAACGCCGCCTGCATGCCGTGGCGGCGCCCTAGCACGGCCGTGAGCAGGGCAAGGTTGGCCAACTGGGCGGTGAAGGCCTTGGTGGAGGCCACCCCGACCTCGGTGCCCGCCTGGGTCATCAAGGCCAGGTCGGACTCCCGAACGCAGGAACTGGTGGGCACGTTGCACAGGGTCAGGGTGGCGAAATAGCCGATGCGCCGGGCGATGCGCAGCGCCGCCAAGGTGTCCGCAGTCTCGCCGGATTGGGAGATGGTGACGAACAGGCTGCCCGGCGCGACCACCACGCTGCGGTAGCGGAACTCGCTGGCGATATCGACTTGGCAGGGGATGCCGACGTGCTCCTCGATCCAGTAGCGGGCGATGCTGGCTGCGTAGAAGCTGGTGCCGCAGGCGACGATGGTGAGGCTTTGCGCTTGATCGAATGCCTCCGCGGCGCGCACGCCGAAGGCGTGCTCCAGCGCCCGTTCCCGGCCAATGCGCCCTTCCAAGGTGCTGCGCAGCACCTGGGGTTGTTCGAAGATCTCCTTTTGCATGTGATGGCGGTAGTTGCCCTTGCTGGTGTCGTCAACGGCGACCTCCACTTTAATGGTTGAGCGGATGACCGACTCGTCCTCGAGATTCCAAACGGAGATTTCACCGGCCTGGATTTCGACCAGGTCGCCTTCCTCCAGGATGATGAAGCGGTCGGTGACCGCGCGCAGCGCCAGCACGTCGGAGGCGACGTAGTTCTCGCCGATGCCCTTGCCCACCACCAAGGGGCTGCCCACCCGGGTGGCGACGATGCGACCGGGGTCGTCGCGCGCCATGATGGCGAGCGCATAGGAGCCCTCCAGCCGATCCACCGCCGCACGCACCGCGTCGACTAGGGAGCGCCCGCGGGCGCAGTGCAGATCGATGAGATGGGCAATGGCCTCAGAATCCGTCTGCGAGGCGAAGGCGTAGCCCGCCGCCACCAGTTCGGCTCGCAGGGCGTCGGCGTTTTCGATGATGCCGTTGTGGGCGATGCAGATTCGCCCGTTCGATTG
>JAPPIX010000113.1:1932-11290 GCA_028820495.1 Gammaproteobacteria bacterium | reverse complement strand
GCTTGGCCGGTGCCCGGCACGCGCTGGCCACGCTGGTTCAGATCAGCAACCATTGCGGCCATCTGCCGCTCGGCCACATCGAGGACGCACCGAGCTTTCCGTGGCGCGGCCTGATGCTGGACCCGGCCCGGCGCTTCCTCAGCTTGGGCGCCCTGCTGGTCACCTTGGACGCGATGGCGCTGTGCAAGCTGAACGTGCTGCACCTGCACCTAACCGACGATCAGGGCTTCCGCTTCCAAAGCCGCGCCTACCCCAAGCTGGCCAGCGCCGAATGCTACAGCCGAGGCGAGTTGCGCACGCTGGTGACGGCGGCGGCCGACCGCGGCATTCGAGTCATCCCCGAACTCGACGTGCCCGGCCATGCGACCAGTTGGTTGTGTGCCCATCCCGAATGGGGGCCGCGGCGCTCGCCGGTGCCGCCGAGCAGCCGGTTCGGCCCCCATGAAGCGGTGCTCAATCCCATCGATCCGGCGTTCCAAGACGCGATCGACACCCTGGTCGGTGAGCTGGCCGACGTTTTCCCCGATCCATTCATCCACCTCGGCGGCGACGAGGTGAATCCGGCGTGGTGGAACGAGAGCAGCAAAATCGCAGCCTACATGGCGCATCACGACCTAGGGAGCCCCGCTGCCTTGCAGGCCCAGTTCAGGGCGTTTCTCGCTGCCACCGCCGCCCGGCACGGCAAGCGGATCATCGGCTGGGACGAAGCGCTCGACAACGGAGCGCCGGCCACGATGGTGGTGCAGAGCTGGCGCGGCGCCACCGCCCGGGGCCGGGCGCTGGCTGCAGGCCACGACTGCCTGGTGTCTTCCGGATACTACTTGGACCTGTTCTATCCGGCGGACGTGCATCACGCCTACGGGCCGGACGCACCCGAAGAGGAATTGCTGGCCCTTGAGGATGCCTTGCTTGTGGACCCCCGTTTCAATCACGTTGCAGCGGGCTTGAAGTGGACCCAAGGGTGGCGCCAGCCAGCGCCCTCCCCCGGCACCGGCAAGGTGTTGGGCGGCGAGGCCTGCCTGTGGTCGGAACTGGTGAGCGAGGAATTGCTGCCGGTGCGGCTCTGGTCGCGCATGCCCCTGGTTGCGGACCGCTTCTGGTCCAACCAGCCCCCGCCCGACGACTTTGGCCGCTGGCTTGAAGCGTCTCTGAATCACCTCGCAGCCGCCGGCATCGTCGATGTCCCGCACGCCAGCCGCACCTTGTTGCGGCGCTTCGGGGTCGAGGAGCGGCAGTTGCCTGCCGTGGCCCTGCTGGAACCGATCAAGTGGTACGGACGGCTCTTGGGACAAGCCGCCCTGGAAGCCCGAATGGGCGGGCAGGAAATGCCGCAGTCCAGGCCCTATGGCACCGACACGCCCTTGGACCGCCCGGTGGATGCGCTGCTCCCGGAGAGCCTAGCCGCCCGCCGATTCGGGGAACGGCTGGCTGAGGGCGGCGCACCGCTGCTCGACGAATGCACCAAGTTGCTCAACATTTGCGCGGCGGAGGACTTCATCCCCGAACTGATGCTACCGATCGCCAACCTCAGCCTGATCCTCCAAACTGTCGTCGATGTGGCCACCGGAAGGCTTGGCCAAGCTGAAGCCCTGCAACGCATCGCCAAAGCCAGTGGGCCCTCAGGCGAGTACATCGTTGCCATCGCGCCTCCTGTGCTGGCTTGGCTGGAGGCACCATGACCAGCGCCCAAATCGCCCTCGCCGAGGGCTGGGGCGTGCGGGCCACCCTCTCCCCTTTGGGCAGCGGGCGGATCAATGACAGCTACTTGGCGCAAGGAGCGGAGGACCGCTGGATGTTGCAGCGCATCAACCCGTTCGTCTTCCGCAAGCCCGAGGTGCTGATGGCTAACGTCGCCCGGGCGTCCGCCCACCTCAACGCCAAGCGTCCGGGCTGGACGCCCACGCTGATTCCGACCCGAGACGGCGCCAGCCACGCCCAACTCGATAGCGGCGTCTGGCGGCTCTGGTCCTACGCCAAGGGGCGCTCCCTCGCCAAGCTGGACAACGACCGTCAGGCCGAGGCCGCCGGACGAGCCCTCGGCCAGACCCACCGCTGGCTTGCGGACCTGCCCGGCCCCAGGCTCGAAGCAGCCATACCCGGCCATCTGCAGTTGGACCGTTGCCTCGTCGACTTCGACGCCTGCGTAGGTGTCGAACCGCAATTGATCGACTTCATCAATGCCCGCCGCCATCTAGCCGCGCGCTTTCGTGGACGCACCGGTACCATCCACGGCGACGGCCACCTGGACAACTTTCTATTCGGCGAAGACGGCACAGTCAGTGCGGTGCTCGACCTCGACACCGTGATGTGGGGCCACTGGGCTTGGGACTTCGGTGACCTAGTGCGTTCCGCGCTGGGCGGCCAAGCATTGCCGACGCGGTTTGCGGCAGTAGCCCACGGCTATCTGGATGCGGCCCAAGTGCGGGCCGAGGTCGATGACCTGGTGATGGCCCCCCGCTACGTCACCTTCATGATCGGCCTGCGCTACCTCACCGACCATCTGGACGGCGACCGCTACTTCAAGGTGGGCGCGCACGGCGAGAACCGACATCGGGCGCTGGACCGATTCCGCTTCCTTCAGGCGCTGGAAGCCGCCGAACCCGCCTTCATGGACAGCGCAGCCTCGTTAGTCGAAACCCGTGGTCTTGAGGATGGCTTGAACGACGACGACGACCGTGACCACTAGCGTGACGCCAAACGTCGTCCACATGATGATGTATCGCCAAGGGCTGCCCGGCTTGGAATTCGGCTCGCCCTCACTTCGATTGTCACGCGGGTCACTCACGATGGCGATTATACCGCCGCTCGAACGGAGGCTGCGAAACTGAACCAAGCAACTAAAGAGGCCGAACGGCTGCTGGCGGACATCGGGGCCCTCCCAAGGCCCAACACCCCAAGCCTCCGGCTACTGCGGAAAGCCGCCTCAAAGCGCTTGCGCAACGCCACCCCCAGCACGGTGCTCGCCGTCGCCAACATGCTGATCGACAACAGCCGCCGCTGGCTCGCCTACGAACTCATCCACCATCACCCCGCCACCCTCACCTCGCTTGGCCTCACGGAGGTTGAGGCGCTAGGCGCTGGCATGGCTTCATGGAGCGAAGTGGACACTTTCTGCGCCTACGTCGCCGGCCCCTGCTGGGCAAAGCGCCAAATCGACGACAGCGCCATACTGGATTGGTCGCAGCGCAACGACCGCTGGTGGCGCCGCGCCGCCCTTGTGTCCACCACCGCCCTCAACGTGCGCACCCGAGGCGGCACCGGCGACGCGCACCGCACCCTGATGATCGCCGAACGGCTAGTGGCCGACCGCGACGACATGGTGGTCAAGGCGCTCTCCTGGGCTCTGCGCGAACTCATCTATTGGGACCCCACCGCCGTGGCAGACTTCCTCGAACAGCACGACCAAGCCCTAGCGCCACGCGTCAAGCGGGAGGTGCGCAATAAGCTGGAGACAGGGCTGAAGAATCCGTAGGGCTGAACTTGGGCGAGGCAGGATGCCCTTGTTTTCATCTCCGTTCGAGGATGTCTCCCGGATCGAGGGCGTCCCGCCCTCGCTTCCTTGCTCCAAGGCGGCACACCTGCGCTATATGCGAGGTAGAATACTCACCCTTCCACGCCGTACGCATGTCGTTCGTGCGATGCAAAGTCAGGCGGCCCCGTTTCACGCAGAGAGAGTTGCGGGGATTTGGGGCCCTGAATGAGAGTCAAGATGTACGAAGGAAGCTGCCACTGCGGGAAGATTCGATATCGAATCAACTCGGAACTGAGCGACTTTGGATACTGTCATTGCAGGACTTGCCGCAAGACCAGTGGGTCCGCACATGGTGCCAATGCAGGGGTCGCGAGACAGCACTTCGACCTCTCCGACCCGGGGGGCGCACTGCGCGAATACGAATCGTCTCCCGGAAAGTACCGAACGTTCTGTTCTAACTGCGGTTCACCGATTTTTGCCTACTTGGCTGCGACCAGGGATTTGATTCGAGTGCGCCTCGGAACCCTGGACACCCGGCTCAACAAGCGGGCCAAAGCACATACATTCGTCGACGACAAAGCGCCTTGGCATGACATTGATGGAAATCTGCCCCAATTCAGTGAATGGGCTTCGAAAGACGTGCTAATCCAGGTGGGATCGCGCCAGCGGTAGCACGACCGCCGACTGGCAGTACCCTCTGCCCGCCAACTGACCAAGAAGGTCAAGATGAGCAACAACGTTCAGGCCCAAATCCGCACGAATTCGCTTTGGAATCACTACACTGATGTTCGTGCCGCCATCAACAGCAATGCGGCGGTGCTACTGCCAACCGACATTGGTGGCTATACCGAGTTCATGGTGCAACTACCAAAGCAACTCGCCCTTGAAATCGTGGACTGCGTGGAGGATTTCCAATCGGATAACGTGGACTTTAGCGAAAAGCCGGATGATGCACTGCTGCTCGGCGAAGTCGTGGATGGCGATTTCGTGTTCCGTTACACAGGCTGATGGCTTGTCAACACAACTACGGAGTTCCCAAAAGAACCATCCATGCCAGCGGCCTGAAAACCGCGGCTTGCACCACCACATCCGGCGAAAAAATCGTAAACCTGAACAGTCAACAGCTCATCCAACATGAGTCATGTTTAGCTCGCGACGCTTGGTCGCCGCAATCCCAGCAGGGCAGAGCCCCATCTCCATAGTAGGCATGATCCAGAGTTTCCGAGCTCCAGTATGCGCCAGCTAGTGTAAACGCTGCTTCCGTCGGTGCGCTAATCGTGGCACCAAAGGGTACACTGGCGCCATGCGACCCACCCTACCCTTTCGCCATCGCTGGATATGCGCTGCATTGACCGCCGCCCTGCTCGCTGGCTGCGCCGGTGGTTTCCACCAACCGATGCAGCTTATCCAGGATGCCGGGCCGGTGTATCCGGCAACGGCCAAGGCCCAAGGCATCGAGGGCTGGGTGCGGCTCCGCTATGACATCGCCAGTGACGGCCGGGTGGAGAACCTCAGGGTGCTCGAATCCTCGCCGCCCGGGGTGTTCGACGCCGCTGCCATGGCGGCGGTGGCGCAGTGGCGCTACCGGGCGCCGATCATCGATGGCGCGCCGAGCGCCGTCTCCGGAGTGGTCAGCACCCTGCGCTTTGAGCTCGGCGCTGCGGAGCGGTACGAGGGCTATTGATCCCTCACCACTCGTTCCAGTGGGTGATGTTCGCCACCGGCGGACGGCTGGCCCGCTTGAAGTCCGTGCCTAAAGTGTAGCCCACCGGCAGCAGCGCCACTTGCATCACGTCATCCGGGACTCCGAGCAGGTCCGCCGCTTCCCGTTCGTGGATCAGGTGCAGCGTGGTGAGCGTAGAGCCCAAGCCCCTGGCTCGCAGCGCCAGTTGGAAACTCCAGACGGCGGGAAAGATGGAGCCGAACAGGCCGCCCAGGGCAACTGTTGGCGAACCCTCCGGGGGGCGGCCCTTGACGCAGGGGATCACATGCACTGGCACCTTATCAAGATTGTCCATCAAGTACATTGCGGAATCGAACACCCGCTTGGTCTGGCCCGTTGCCGCCTGTTCGGCGGCGGCGCTCAGGTAGCCTTCAGCCCCCTTGCGATAGAGGGCCGCCAACGCGGCCCTCTTGTCCGCGTCATCGACCACCACCCAGCGCCAAGTCTGCGAGTTGGAGCCGGTCGGCGCCTGCACTGCAAGTTCCAAGCATTCGTTAATGATTTCCTGAGGAACGGCCCGCGAGAAGTCGAGCCGCTTGCGCACGGCGCGAGTGGTGGCGAGCAGTTCATCGGTCATGGCGATGTCGAATTGCATTTGGGTTCCTTCTGGACAGCATGGTGAAGCGGCGCAGTGTATCCTATCCCCGCCACGCGATTGTGGCGCAAGGAGAGCAAATCATGCAGGGAAGTTGGCGAGCCGCCTTGGCCTCCATTTGGGGCCTTGGCCTGACGCTCGCGGCAAACGCCGCGAACGGGGACTTGACCGAGGCCATCAACGCAGGTGCCGATGCGGTCGCTGAGCAGGTCGTCGCTTGGCGGCGGCACATCCACGAGCATCCGGAACTCTCCAACCGCGAGTACAAGACCGCGGAACTGGTCGCCGAGCACCTTGAGAGCCTAGGCTTGGAAGTCCAAACGGGCATCGCCCACACCGGCGTGGTCGGCCTGCTGCGCGGCGCTCAGGACGGCCGAGTGGTGGCCTTGCGAGCGGACATGGATGCCCTGCCGGTGGTCGAGCAAACCGGCCTGCCCTACGCTTCCAAGGTGATGAGCACCTACAACGGCCAGGAGGTCGGGGTGATGCACGCCTGCGGCCATGACACCCACGTCGCCATTCTCATGGGCGCCGCCACCGTGCTGGCCGGCCTGCGTGACCAGTTGCCGGGCACCGTCAAGTTCATCTTTCAGCCGGCGGAGGAAGGCCCGCCCAAGGGCGAGAACGGCGGCGCCAGGATGATGGTTGAGCAAGGGGTGCTGAAAAATCCAGACGTGGACGCCATCTTTGGCCTGCACATCTCCCAAGGTGGCCTCGCCGGCACCGCAAACTACCGGCCCAAGGGCGCCATGGCCAGCGCCCAACGGTTGGAGATCACCGTCAAGGGCAGCCAAACCCACGGGGCCCGGCCTTGGGCGGGGGTCGATCCGATCATGACCGGAGCGGCCATCGTCAATGCGCTGCAAACCATCGTCAGCCGCCAGGTTGACATCACCAAGGCGCCCGCGGTGGTGACGCTGGCCACCTTCCACGGCGGGGTGCGCAACAACATCATCCCGGACACCGCGCACCTGACCGGCACCATCCGCACCTACGATGCGGACATGCGCACCGACATCCACCAGAAAATCCGCGACATCGCCGCCAATACCGCCGCCAGCATGGGCGCGGAAGTGGAGGTGTTCATCGACGAAGGGGTGCCGGTCACCTACAACGACCCGGACCTGACCGCGGCCATGGCCCCGACCCTAGTGCGGGTTTACGGCGAGGACAACGTGTCGATAGCCGACCGGATCACCGGCGCGGAAGACTTCTCCGTTTACCAGGAGCAGGTGCCCGGCTTGTTCTTCTTCATCGGCGGACGACCCGCCGACATCCCCGCCGAAGAGGCCATTCCCAACCACTCGCCGTTCTTCCATGTGGATGAGGCCGCATTCCAACCAGCGGTAAGGGCGATGGTGAATCTGGCTTTCGACTACCTGATGCAGAACGCTAGATGAGCGCCGCCCGCACACTGCCCCCGATAGCATTGCTGACCGCGCCTCTTTTGGACCTGCCCGCCTCGATGTGACGCTCCCCTGTGCCCCCGCGACAGTTAAGTCGCGCAGTCGGGCGGATCTCCTACAGCACCCTCAGCGATTGGCCGTAGCCTGAGGCAAGGCATGTGACCAATGCTATCCCCGAGTCCAGAGCGGGGAAGCAGCATGGCTGGCAAGCTCAGCCACGATCAGAACTTCAAGAACCTCATCGTTGACTATCCAAGCGAGGCACTTGAGTTCTTCGCGCCGGAGGAGGCACCGCGGCCCGGGGACGATGTGCGCATCGTTCCGGTGCGCGAGGAGCAGCTGCAGGCAAAACTCAGTGGGCGCTATAGGCGACTCGACGTGCCGCTGCTCGCCGAGTGGACCGACGGCAGACGCGAGGCGGTCCTGTTCGCTGTCGAGGAGGAGTCCGACCCTTTGCGGTTCTCGCCGCTTCGGCTCATTCGCTACTGCACCGACCTCGCCGAGTTGTTCGGCACCCGGCGGGTGGTGCCGGTGGTGTTGTTCCTGCGCCCCGGCGCGGTGCGGGGCCCGCTGACGATCGGCACGGAGCGACGAGATTACTTGAGTTTCGACTACTTAGTGTGCGCGCTCGGTGATATGCCCGCACGGGATTGGCTCAATAGCAACAATCTTGTGGCGCGGGTGAACCTGCCGAACATGCGCCTTCCAGCCGGTGGCAGGCTGGAGGCTTACGCCAGCGCGGTTCGCGGGCTGTTGGACCTAGAACAGGATCCGAACCGGCTTGAGAAGTACATCGACTTCATCGACATCTACGCTGACCTCAGCGACAATGAGCGTCGGAGCTACCGGGAGCAGCATCCCGAGGAGAACGGAATGATAGTGGGACTGAATCAGCGTGCCCGCGAAGAGGGAAGACAAGAGGGTCGCGTCGAAGGCGAACGTGCAGTCCTCGAGCGAATGCTGCGTCGGCGGTTCGGCGCACTGCCGCCCGTGGTCGACAGGCGTCTCGGAGGGGCTTCGGTGACCGACTTGGAGAATTGGGCGGACAACGTGCTCGACGCCGGGACCCTCGACGAAGTGTTCCATCCGCGTTAGCGGAATCACAAGAGATCGGAGGGTCTGTGCCCTCGCACTGTTGAGCGATGGAAGGCGGCCCTTGACGGGTCAGCGCCACCCATGGAGTTAGCGGCCCCGCCGTTCGTCTTGCCGCTCACCTCGCTTGCGCTTCTTCGGGCGCCGGACGCCGAAGGTGCCGCGCACGATCTTGCCGCGCCGGGTGCGCTGATCACCCTTACCCATGGTTGCCGCCTTGGTCCATTAGCAGTCGCCCCGTGATGGAAAGCGCCGGATTATAGCCCCCAGCATTCCAGGTCGTCCGCAAAGATCAACGCGCCGCTGTAGTGGGCTTCGATGGCTTCCCGGCTTTGGCTTTCCCGGCCTCGGGTGCGGTTCATGCGGTGGCCCAGGATCACCATGCGGGCGGCCGCCTGTTCGGCGATGCGGCCGATCTGGCTTGGCGTGACGTGGCGGTCACGGGCTTCGCCGCGGGCGTGCTCCGGCTCGGCATGGGATACCACCAGGGCGTCCGCATCGGCGGCGAATTCAGCCATGACGTTCTTGCGGTTGGAGAAGTCCCCCGCAAAGACCACGGAGAGTCCTTGGGTCTCCACTCGCCAAGCCAAGGTGGGCACGCTGCCGTGATGCACTGGCACGGCGGCCAGTTGAAGGTCTTCGTTGCCAAACCTTGCCCAACGACGCCGCCCCGTGGCGGGCACGCCGCGTACGCTCAGCCGGTAGCCGCCCCTTGACTGAACGGTCAGGAAGTCGGCCAGTTCGGGGTAGGCGCCATCGGGGCCAATCAGCCGTTCGACAAAGGCCGATATGCCGATCGAAGAGCCGCCCTCCGGCCCCAGCACAGGCAGGGACCGGGTACGGCTATGAAACCGCGAGCCGTCGATGAAAGCCGGGAGGTCCCCAGCGTGATTGGCGCTCAACTGGCTGAAGACAATGGCGTCAAGGTCTTCGAAAGCGGCGCCAGCCTCGTCGAAGCGCGCCGACGCCCCAGGCGCCGCGTCGATCAGCAGACGAGCCTGATTGTCGATCCACAGCAGGTAGCTCGGCCCAGCGGCGCCATCGTGCAGCTCTGGGCCACCGGCCCCAAG
>JAPPIX010000113.1:0-1832 GCA_028820495.1 Gammaproteobacteria bacterium | reverse complement strand
CGGTCTATGGCCGCGATCAGCCTTGAGGCCTCCGCTTCGTCGGGCATCCGCCAGTCGCCCC
This sequence comes from Gammaproteobacteria bacterium, assembly GCA_028820495.1. GTDB lineage: Bacteria > Pseudomonadota > Gammaproteobacteria > Pseudomonadales > Azotimanducaceae > Azophilus. The sequence goes on along the minus strand of JAPPIX010000113.1, from coordinate 1,771 downwards.
GTGGCGAGAGGCTGACGGTGCCCACCTTTGGCCCGGCGGGCAGGGTGGTGCGCTTGAACTGCTGGTCGAAGAAACGTTGAAAAAAGACCTTCAGCCAGCGTTTCACCTCCGAGCGCTCATAGCGTCCGGCAAAGGCCAAGTCCGCCATGGCGGCGACCTTCTCAGGTGCGGCGCCGCACCGGACATAGTGGTAGAGGAAGAAGTCGTGCAGCTCGAAGGGGCCGATGATGGACTCGGTCCTTTGGCTGATGCCGCCGCCCCCATCTTCAGGAGGCAGCAGTTCGGGGGAAATCGGCGTGTCGAGCACCCGCTGCAAGGCTTCCGCCAAAGCCGCACTGGCCCGGTGGCTGGCGTACCAACGAATCAAGTAGGCGACTAGGGTCTTGGGCACCCCGGCGTTGACGTTGTAGCTCGCCATGTGGTCGGCGTTGTAGGTGCACCAGCCGAGCGCGAGTTCCGAGAGGTCGCCGGTGCCGACCAGCAAGCCGCCGACCTTGTTGGCCGTGTTGAACAGCACTTGGGTGCGCTGCCGGGCTTGGACGTTTTCAAACACAACATCGTCGCGCGCCTCGTGACCGAGCTGCCTCAATTGCTCGGAGACCACCTCGGAGATTGAGACTTCGCTCCAACTGATGGCGGTGGCGGCGGCCAGTTGCGCCACCGTCGTGCGGGTGTGCTCCGAGGTGCCCGGACCGGGCAGCGACAAAGCCTCGAGGTTTTCCGTCGGCAGGCCCAACTGCTCAAGCGCATCCAAGCAGACCAAGAGCGCCAAGGTGGAGTCGAGCCCGCCCGAGGTGCCGAGCACCAGCCGTTCGACGCCCGCCCCCCGCATGCGGCGGCTTAGGCCCGCACTCTGAATGGCGAGGACCTCCCGAGCCCGGGCATCAAAGACCGCCTCGTCCTTCGGCACGAAGGGATGCGGGTCGGGGGTGCGCCGCAATCGCTCAAGGCGTGGCGGCGCGACGGCAACCGCGGCGCTGCGATGGCCTTCGGGCCGCGGCGAATCGGCAAAGGTCTTGTTCTGCATCCGATCGTGACGGAGCTTCTCCAAGTCGAACTCAACGATCAATTCAGCGCCATTCAATCCGAAGCGCTCGCTCTCAGCGAGCAGGACGCCGTTCTCAGCCGCCAGCAGGTGGCCCCCAAAAACCAAGTCCTTGGTTGACTCCGTCACGCCGGCGCCAGCATAGAGGTAGCCGCACACCCAAGCGCCGCTGGCCATGCGCACGAGGTCGCGGCGATAGTCCGCCTTGCTGACCAGTTCGTTGCTCGCCGAGAGGTTCAGCAACAGCTCCGCCCCGGCCAAGCTATGGGCGGCGCCCGGCGGCTGCGGTGACCAGAGGTCTTCGCACAGCTCCACGGCAAAGCGGTGGCCGCCGAGCCGGAAGAGTTGGTTAGAGCACAGCCGCAGCACGCCAAATTCGGATTCGACCTCCAAGTCAACGCCCCGGCCGGAGGCGAACCAGCGCCGCTCGTAAAACTCGCCGTGATTGGGCAACGCTGTCTTGGGCACCAAGCCCGCGATCTGACCGCCCCCAACAACGGCGGCGCAGTTGAAGAGGCGTCCGTCCGGGCTGCGCCAAGGCAGGCCCAGGACGGCGACAATGGGCACTTTGGCCTCGACGATCAGGGCAAGCGCCTCAACGGAACCCTTGAGCAGGCTGGCATCGAAAAACAGGTCTTCCGCCGTGTAGCCGGTCAAGCCCAACTCGGGAAACAAGGCCACCGAGACATCGGCCTCACGTAGCGCTTCGAGATGGCCAACGACTTC
>JAPPIX010000218.1 GCA_028820495.1 Gammaproteobacteria bacterium | reverse complement strand
TGGCGGCAAACCCGCCGTCGTGCAGGGTTCCGACGAGATCGATTCCGGTGTCCGTTCGGTCAAGTTCCTGACGCCGCGCCCAGTCCGGCCAGAGTTCGACTTTCGCGAAGCGCTTTGACTGCACCGGATCGACAACCAGCCACGCGGCGACCAGTTTCTCGAACGCCGTGCCCTTGTCGCGTTCGCTGATGGCGGCGGTTCGATAGGACTCGAGAAGACGCTCCAGTGGATTCAATGTGGGAACCCGCGTTCAAGAAAATGTGTCGGGTGAAATTTCCCATTCGGGGACTGGCCACTTGTGCATCCCGAGCGGGTGCAGCGGGACCTGTACCGCTGGGACAAGAGACGCTCAGGCATTGGAGAACGACAGGGGCACTGCGAGTTCGATGTCCGTTTGCGCAAAGTCGTTGCCCTAGCAAAGCAAGGGCTCGCCGAGTTGTCGAGAGAGCGCATAAGCAAAACAGTCGCCATAGTTGAGCGCGGCAGGATGACGGCCTTTGCCGAAATCAACAAATGCGTGACGTGCTATCCGCGCCTGAGCCGCATCGACTGCAATGACGCCGATGTGAGCGGACTCCAACAGCATGTCCAAACGCTGAACGCCCGCCTCCCCGTACCGCGACTGAAGAACGATGGAGGCTTCAAGAAAAGTGGCTGCCGATGTGCAGCGAGATGCCGCGGCCTCAATCGCCTCAGTGAATGTACGCTGTTCCGGCTCGTCGTTGAGAATTGCCAAGAAAGCCGATGTGTCGATCACCATCAGCGGGGAACGCCGTGACTGTCATATCCCAAGATTTCATCCGCAGGGCGTTCATCGAGCACCGGCAGCTTGGCGCATCGCCGCCCGATGTCATCGAGTTGGTCAGCCAAGGACCGTCCTGATCGTTCCCTTTGAAGCCGCTCCAATCGGTCCCGTATGGCTTCGGCGACGGCATCGGTCTTCGTCCGCCCGGTCAGCTGCGCCAACTCCGCTGCCAATCGCTCCGTTTCCGTGTTTCTGATGTTGAGAGCCATGGTGTTACATGCATACGTGTTAATCTACACTGTAACAGCACTAGATTGACTTGGCGACCCTAGCCGAACCGGCATCTCAGATCATCATGCTCCGCTTGGCGGCTCGGTTGGTTGGTTAAATTTCTCGTTCAACCCTCAACCCAAACTCGCTGGCGTCGTTGCTGAGTATGCGCAGCAGGTAGTCGCCGGTGTTGAGGCGGGCGTGGTCGTAGCGTTCATCGCCTGCGTTGCGTCCGTATAGCGCAGCATTCCAGGTGCCGCCGGGGGCGGTGTAGCCAAGGTGGAAGTTGAGCAGGGCGCGGCTGCCGATGCGGGTCAGCCGGGCGGGGTCGGAACTCGGCTCACCCCACATGCCATCCCGGTAGGCGTAGTCGAGCCGAGCCTCGAGTTCGCCGCCGTTCGACAGCGTCCGCCGGTACTCCGGGCTGATCGACAGGGTGAGTTCCGGGGTCAGCGGCGCGACCGGCCGCACCCCTTGTTGGCGGGCGACCTTTACGTCCAGGTAGCCGAATGCGACGTGCAGCCGCAGCGCCCTGGTGAGGTGCATCGAGCTTTCCCATTCGACCCCGGTGGTCTCCTGCTCGACGATCAGATTGACAGTGTTGAACCCTTCCCCTGCGGTGGCGCTCACTTGGTAGGGCAGGTCCTCATAGCGGGTGTGGAAGACCGCCGCGCTCAGTTCCCAGCCATCCCAGGGCTGGCCCTTGAGGCCCAGCTCGGCGTTCAGGGCGGTGATGTTGTCGCTGGCCGTGAAGCAGGCGGGGTCGCTGAACAGGCAGTAGGGCCTGGCCGGGAACTGGCCGGACTGGTAGCCGCTCTGCAGGGTGCCGTAGGCGCCCAGCCGGTCGGTTGCGGCGTAGTGGATGGCGAAGTCCCAACTGGTCTCCCGCCAGCGGTGCTCGGCGGAGACCGTTCCGGTGCCCACGTCGGTGGTCGCCCGCTTTTCATCGCGAGTGGCCCGCAAGCCCCCGGAGAGGCGCCAGCGGCTTCCCAGCTCACGGCTCCCATTGACGAACAGCGCCGTGCTCTCGACCACCTGGGACAACTCGAATCGGCCTTGAGCACCGAGAAACACCGTCGGGTCTTGAAGGTTGGCGCCGTCCTCGCTGAAGTGGAGGAAACCGGCAACCAGGTGCCAAGCGTCGAAGTCGCCGTGCAGTTGCGACTCAATGGAGGCTTGGTCCGCCTCGCCCTGCTCGGGGAACGACAGGAAGTCGTCGAGGAAGCCGTCGTCATCGAGGCCCGCCCGGTACTTGGAACGCCGGACGCTGCCGATGGCCTTGGCGGTCCAGCGGTCGGCAAACGCCCACTCAGCGGTGGCCGACAGCCCTCTCGCTGCGTTGGTGACCCGGAGCTGATCGGCTTGCCCGGTGTTGTTGTCGTAGGGATCAGCGGCCAGGTCGCTGTTGCGATAGCCCGCCGCGTACACCGCACCGCCCGAAACTTCGTCGATCAGCGTGGTGTAGGGATTCAGGCCGTTGCCGCCGTCGTTGGCGTCGGCAGCCAGGGTCAACCCGAACGCAGGCGAAGGTTGCCAAGCCAGCGCTAAGCGTCCGAAGAGATCCCGCGTCTCGCCCACCTCAACGTCTGCATCCGGCAGGTTGCGGAAGGTGCCGATGCCGCCCCGCCGCTGAATGCCGAAGGACAGGGTAGCGGCCAAGCCATCGCCCAGGTTGGCATCGCCATGGAAGTCCGCGTTGACTCGGCCGCGGCTGCCGATCCGGGCGCCGATGCGCGCTCCGGGCTCCGAACCGGGCGCGGCGGTGATGATGTTGATGGCGCCGCCGATGGCGTTGCGGCCATATAGGGTGCCTTGGGGGCCGCGCAGCACTTCGACGCGCTCGATGTTGGACAGGTTCCAGTGCTGGCCGACTTGCCGGCCTAAGTACACGCCGTCCACATAGACGCCGATGCCCGGATCGGTAGTGATCAAATGATCCTGGGTGCCGATGCCGCGAATGAACGGGTTGGCGGAGGAAGTGTGGCCTGCGGAGAAGGTGGTGACGGCCAGATTCGGCACGAACTTGCCAACGTCCACTAGGTCGGCGATGCCGCGCTCGCCGAGCTCGTCACCATCGAAGACGCTGAGCGAGGCGGGGACTTCGTAGAGGCCCTGCTCGCGCTTGGTGGCGGTGACGACAACCTCCTCGATCAGTCCAGGGGCGTCCTGGGGCCAAGCGCCAGGGGCCAAGACGGCCCAGGAAAGCGCCACTGACAACACCCCTATCGGGAGTGGGAGCCGCGCCCTCCCTCGCCTCACCCCGGCATCCAGCGCAGCTTCAGGTCCCGTGCCGCCTTCACGTCGTCAAGCCGTCCCACGGGCAGGCTGTGCGGCGCGGTTCTGAGGTGTTCCGGATCCCGCTCCGCCTCCTCGGCGATGGCGACCATCGCATCAACGAAGCGGTCGAGCTCCTCGCGGCATTCGGTTTCCGTGGGCTCGATCAGGAAGCACTCCGGCACCAGCAGCGGGAAGTAGGTGGTGGGGGCGTGGACGCCGAAGTCGAGCAGGCGCTTGGCGAAGTCCATGGCGCTGACGCCGTGAGCCTTGGCTTGGGCGGCCAAGGTCAGGATGAACTCATGGGTGGCGGCGCGGTTGGGGTAGGCGAGATCAAACCCCGCCGACTTGAGCCGCGTTGCTAGGTAGGTGGCGTTGAGCACGGCGAAGTCGCTGACCCGATCCATGCCGGCGCGGCCCAGCATCAGGGCGTAGGCCAGGGCGCGCAACAGGATGCCCGCGTTGCCGGCGAAGGCGGAGAGCCGCCCGATGGTGCCGGGAATGTCGTCTTCGGTGAGCCAGCGATAGCCGCCTCCATCCCGCGCCACGAGCGGCACCGGCTGGTGTGGCAGCAACCGCTCGCCGACGCCCACCGGCCCGGCGCCGGGTCCGCCGCCGCCGTGGGGGGTGGCGAAGGTCTTGTGCAGGTTCAAGTGCAGCACATCGAAGCCCATGTCCGCGGGGCGCACCTTGCCGAGGATGGCATTCAAGTTGGCGCCGTCGTAGTAGAGCAGGCCGCCGGCGTCATGCACCACTTGGGCGATCTGAACGGCTTGCCGTTCGAAGACGCCGCAGGTCGAAGGGTTGGTCATCATCAGGCCGGCGGTCTGCGGGCCTACTGCGGCTTTCAAGGCGTCGAGGTCCACGTCGCCGTTGCCGTCCACCGCCACTTCCCGCACGGTGTAGCCGCACATCACCGCCGTCGCCGGATTGGTGCCATGGGCGGCGTCGGGAGTCAGGATTTCGCGGCGCTCAAGATCGCCTCGGGCGCGATGGTAGGCGCGGATCATGGCCACCCCGGCGAACTCGCCTTGGGCGCCGGCCATGGGCGTCAGCGACACCGCCGCCATGCCGGTGACTTCCTTGAGGAGCTCCTGCAAGGCGAACAGGCACTCCATGAAGCCTTGGCTGGCCCGCTCCGGCGCCAACGGATGACGGCCTAGAAAGCCGGGCAGACTGGCCGCTCGGTGGGCGCCCCGGGGGTTGTACTTCATCGTGCAGGAACCCAAGGGATAGAACTGGCCGTCTATGGAGAAGTTCTTGGCCGACAGGTTGGTGTAGTGGCGCACGGCTTGCAGTTCGGACACCTCCGGCAACTCGGGCGGACGGGTGCGCAGGGCGGCTTCGGGCAGCCCTGCCAAAGCTTCGCCATCGGGGCCGGCGCACTGCGCGGCAGCGTTGCGGCCGGCTTGGCCGAGGTCGAAGATGGTGCTCATTGCAGAATCTCGGCAAACGGGGCTATGCCGCAGACTAGTGGTCGGTCGGTCGCCGGGCGCAACAGGCTGTAAGGCCGTTGACTCATCTGACAACCTTATCCCGCGATCACGGAAGAAAGAGCCTTGGCGTAGGCGTCGATCTCGTCGCCACTGCGCTTTTCGGTGGCGCAGACCAGCAGTGCGTCGCTGAACTCCGGGAAGTACGCAGTAAGCGAAACCCCGCCCAGTATGCCCCGGTCCAGCAAGGCGTCGAGCACCTCCTGGGCTGGCCTCGGCAGTGCCAAGGCGCATTCGTGGAAGAAGGGGCCGGGGAACAACGGACGTACGCCCTCGATGGCGGTGAGCCGCTCGACCAGCCGCAGCGTGTTGGCTCGGCAGGCCGCGGCCGCCGCGGCCACCCCCTTGGCGCCCATCAGCGCCATGTGGACGGCCGCCGCGGTCACCAGCAGGCCTTGATTGGTGCAAATGTTGGAAGTGGCCTTGCCGCGCCGGATGTGCTGTTCCCGGGCCTGCAAAGTGAGGCTGTAGCCGACCTGGCCAGCCGCATCCTCGGTCTGGCCGATAATGCGGCCGGGCAACTGTCGCGTCAGCGGGGCCTTGGCGCAAATGAAGCCGAACGAGGGGCCGCCGGAACTCATGGGGGCGCCCAACGGCTGGCCGTCTCCGCAGGCGATGTCGGCACCGGATTCCCCCCACTGGCCCGGCGGCTTGAGCACCGACAGGGTGAGCGGGTTGACCACGCCGATCACCGCGGCGCCTCGGCCCTTGGCCCAGTCGGTCAGGCGGTCGGCGTCCTCGAGCATGCCGAAAAAGTTGGGCTGCTGAAGCACCACGGCAGCGAAGGCGCCATCGTCGGGCAGGCGCTGCAGGTCGCAGCGGCCCCCGGCCATGGGCAGGGTCTCGATCTCGACCCCTTGGTTGGCGACGATGTTGCGTGCCGTGTCCCGGTAGTGGGGATGCAGGGTCTCGGCCATCAGCACCCGGCGCGAGCGGGATCTGCGGGCTGCCTTGCGCACGGCCATCAGGATGGCCTCGGCAAGGCCCGATGCCCCGTCATAGACGCTGGCGTTGGAAGCGTCCATGGCGGTCAGCGCGCACATCATTGACTGATACTCGAAGACCAGTTGCAGGGTCCCTTGGCTGGCTTCGGCTTGATAGGGCGTGTACGCGGTCATGAATTCGCCGCGTCCGGCGATGTCCCAGACCGCCGCGGGCACATGGTGGTCGTAGCAGCCCGCCCCGGCAAAACAGACCAAGCCAGCGTCCCGCTCGGCCCGCTCCCCCATCCACCGCAGCATGGCCATCTCGCTCATGGCCTCGCCGGGCCCGATCGAGGGCGGGACGTCTAATCGCAGCTCGGCGGGAATCTCCTCGAAGAGCGCTGCAATCGAGTCCACGCCGATTTGCTCGAGCATGGCCCGCTCGTCGGCCGGTGTGTGTGGAATGAACGGCATCGGTAGCTTTTGAAAAAACGGTTTGGGTCCCAGGGCGCCTAGTGCTGTTCCGCGGCGCACTGCTCCGCGTAGGCTTCGGCGTTTAGCAATTCCTCGAGCTGGGTCTCGTCATCCGGGGTGATCCGGAAGAACCAGCCGTCGCCGTATGGATCCTGGTTGACGATTTCCGGGCCGTCGTCAAGGGTCTCGTTGATGGCCTCCACCACGCCGCCGACCGGGGCGTAGATGTCGGATGCGGCCTTAACGGACTCGACCACGGCGACTTCCTCGCCGGCCTGCACCTCCTGCCTCAGTTCCGGCAACTCCACGTACACCACGTCGCCCAGGGCGTCCTGTGCGTAGTCGCTGATGCCGACCACGACGCTGCCATCATGCAGGCGTGCCCATTCGTGGGTGCTTGCGTAGCGTAGATCGTCCGGTGTGTCGCTCATGGGATGTCTGTCCTAACCTAAAGTGTTTTGAACGCCTGCTGTCCGCGCCGCACGAACGGCGGCCGCACTAAGCTCGCGCCTTGCCGTTTGCCGCGAATCAGAACCTCCGCCGGCCCGGTGGCGTTCGACGGCAGCCGGGCGAAGGCGATACTGTAACCCAAGGTGGGCGAAAAGATACCGCTGGTGACCAGGCCTTCCCCTTCGGCGGTGAGAACCCGCTGCCCGCCGCGCAGCACGCCCCGGCCCTCCAGCAGCAGCCCGAACAGTTGGGTTCGGGTACCCTCAGCGGCTTGCTGGGTTAGCGCCTCGCGGCCGATGAAGCGTCGTTCCTCGGGCTGCCAGTGCACGGTCCACCGCAGGCCGGCTTCCAACGGCGTGGTGTCCGCGTCCATGTCCTGGCCGTGCAGCTTCAGGCCAGCCTCCAGGCGCAAGGTGTCCCGAGCGCCGAGGCCAGCCGGCGCCGCGCCCTCCGCGATCAACCGCGACCAAAGCCCGGGCGCATCGGCCTTCGGCAGCATGATCTCAAGCCCTGCCTCCCCCGTGTAGCCGGTGCGGGCCAGCATCCAGTCGCCGAGGCTCGTGGCGTGGAAGGGCTTGAGACGATCGGTGCCCGCGCCATAAGCGTCCTCGAACAGTTCAAGCGCCCGTGGGCCCTGCAGGGCGAGCATGGCCAGATTCCGTTCCGTGACGGCTGTGTCCGGACCCGCCCGGTCAGTGAGCCAGCCGCCAACGGCCTGCCGATTGGCGGCGTTGGCCACCAGCCGGTAGCCGTCCCTTTGGCGGTAGGCGAGTAGATCGTCGATGATGCCGGCGGACTCGTTGAGCATCAGGGTGTAGAGCGCCTCGCCCTCGTTGGTCAGGCCGGCAACGTCACCCGCCAGCACTTCCCGCAGAAGCGGCAGCGCGCCGGCCCCGTCCAAGTCAAAGATGGCCATGTGGGAGACGTCAAAAAGGCCGGCAGAGGCCCGAACCGCCCGATGCTCGGCGATCTGCGAGCCGAAGTGCAGGGGCAGTGACCAACCGGCGAAGGGGGCCATCTTCGCGCCTGCGGCGATGCAGGCGTCGTGAAGCGCGGTCTTTCGGAGCTCTTGGGGCATCGGTCAGCTCAGGCGCCCCGCCAACGGCCCCAGTCCCATGGCCTCGATGATGATCTGCCGCTTGAGCGGCGCGAAATCGTTGACCAAGCGCACACCGGCGTTGCGCAGCCATTGAGCGGCGGGCTGCTTGAGGCCGTAGAAGCCCTGCAGGGCGGCCAGCATGCGCACCATTGCCTGGGCGCGGGCCTTGCGGCGGCGGGCGAAGGTTCGCCACAGCCCCGGTGCGCCGGGGTCCAGGGCCCCTTGTGCCGTCCTGAGCAAGCCACTGACGTCCTCGAACCCCAGATTGAGGCCGAGCCCCGCCATCAGATGCACCACCCGGGCCGCATCGCCAATGAGCAGCACCCGGGGGTGGGGATTGAAGGACGCGGCCACCGACTGGACCAAGGGAAAGGTCAGGCGTCGGTCCAAAGCGCAGATCTCGCCGACGCAGGCTTCCGACTGGCGGGTCAATTCGGCGCAAAAGGCGCTCTCCTCCATGTCAAGCCGCCGAGCGGCGGCCGATGGGGACTGCGACCAGACCAAGGCGGCGGTGCGCTCGTCGCAACCGGGCAGCAAGGCCAAGGGGCCGTCGTGCAGGAACCGCTGCCAAGCCGTGCCGCCGTGGCCCTCAGTGGCCTGTACCACACTCACCAACGCCACTTGCCGGGTGTCCTGGGCTTGGGCCTTGACGCCGAGTTGTTCGCGGACCCGCGACTGGGCGCCGTCGGCGCCAATCAGCAGCGCCGCCCGCAGTCGCCGGTCGCCAACGTCGATGGCCACCGCGTCTGGTTGCGGTTCCACCGCCGAAGGGGCTTCACCAACGATCAACTCCACGTTTGAGTGCTCGCCCAGCCTTTGCCACGCGGCCTGCGCCAGCGGGCCGTTCTCCTGCATCCAACCCAATTCGGTGCGGTCCACATCGCTGGCCTCGAAGCGGATGGCTGCGGTGCCGCGCTCCTCCCAGACTTGCATGGACCGGTAGGGCGTGGGTTTCAAGGCGCTCCACAGGCCGAGGTCCGCCAGCAGGGCTTGGGATGCGGGAGAGAGGGCCAGGGTGCGCAAGTCCATGCCTAGAGCCCCCACCTCGATTTGTGGCTGGCACCGCTCGATCAGCGCAACGCGTCGGCCGGCATCCGCCAACCCCAAGGCCGCCGCCGCCCCCACCGGCCCGCCGCCGACCACGGCGACTTCAAAATCCTCGCGAAAGCCCTCAGCCACGGGTTTCGGCCATGATCCGCTCGATTTCGGCGATGTCCTTGGGTGCGCCGTCGGTGAGCACCTCCGGCCCCTCGGCGGTGATCAGCACGTCGTCCTCGATGCGCACCCCGATGCCCCGCCACTTGGCGGCCACGGCCTCCTGCTGGGGCGGGATGTAGATTCCGGGCTCCACCGTGAGCGCCATCCCTGGGGCGAGGGCGTGCGGTTCGCCGCCGGATTGCGCGGCGCTGCAATCGTGCACGTCCAAGCCCAGCCAGTGCGAGGTTCGGTGCGGGCAGAGCGCGGGGCGTTTGGCGTCCCCCTTGGCGTTGTCGTCTTCCTCCGCCGTGCCGTTCACTGTGGGCGATGGATCGATGCCGAGCCGTTCGAGACCCGCCACCATGACCTTGAGCGCCGCTTCATCCGCCGCCTCGAAAGCGGCTCCCGGTTGGCAGGCGGCGATGGCTTGTCGCTGAGCTTCCAGGACGATCTCATAGAGTGCGGCTTGGGCGGGGGAGAAGCGGCCGCTGACGGGGAAGGTGCGGGTCAGGTCGGCGGCGTAGTGCTCGACTTCGCAGCCCGCGTCGATCAGCACGAGATCGCCGGCGGTGAGGGTCGCCGTGTTGGCCGTGTAGTGCAGCACGCAGGCGTTGGCACCGCTGGCGACGATCGATGGATAGGCGCTGCTCCGAGCGCCACCGCGCAGGAAGGCGTAGAGCAGCTCCGCTTCAAGGTCGGCTTCCCGGCCACCCGGCGCGCAATGCCGCATGGCGAGCAAGTGGCCCTCGACCGTGATGGCGGCAGCGCGGCGCATCAGTTCGACCTCGGCGGTGGATTTGAACAGGCGCAGTTCATGGAGCAACGGCTTTAGGCCCCGAATCTCCCCATTGGGCCGCAGCCGTTGAGCCCGGGCCTCGGCCAGCCAGCCGCTCAGGCGTTGATCGAAGGCGGCGTTCTCGCCCAATGCGCAATGGATGGCGCTGGCGGCCCCGACCAAGACGGGCAGTTGCTCGTCGAGCTCGGCGGCCGGTTGGGCCGAATCCAACCCCAATGCCTCGGCCGCGCGGTCCGGCCCAAGGCGTTCGCCGTTGTAGAGTTCGTCCTTGGCGTTGCGTTCCTGGCAGAATAGGATCGCCTGATCGCCTTCATCATCGTCCTTGCCGCGGCGCAGCACCAGCGTCGCCCCGGATTCCCCGAAACCCGTCAGATACCAAAAGTCGCTGTCTTGACGAAAGGGGTAGTCCACATCGCCGTTGCGGCGCGCAGGCTGTCCGCCCGGTACCACCGCGACGGTGCCCGGTGCCATGGCGCGCAGCAGATTGGCGCGCCGCGCTCGATGCTCGTCGAGTCTAATCGGCGTCATCGGCCGTTGCGCCGCCGGTGGCCAGCAGCAACGCTCCCACCTTGGCGTACTGCTCAAGTTCCGAGAGCGCCGCTTCGGCGGTCTCATCGTCCTCGTCGTGGATTTCGGCACCGGAAATGGCGATGAAGTCGTTCAGCAACTCCTCGCCCTGTTCGTCCTCCGCAACGGGCTGCGTGCCATAGCCGGCGGCGAACGCGCCGCACCACTCGGCGATGCCCAGCACGCGTTCGGCTATGGGCGCATCGTCATCCGGCAACAGGGGCGCGAAGCCGAGGTCATCGTCCATCAAGGCGTCGAGGCTGGCGTGCACGAACTCATCCACGCTGTCCGCATCAGTCAAGGCGTCGCTGCCGAGCAGCTCGATGAGCTCCCGCAGCAGGTCGCGTTCCTCTGCATCCTCGTCCAATGACCGGGCAATGCCCGCCACGAGGCCGCAGACCGCGCCGTGGAGTTCGGAGATCGAAATGGATTGGCTGGCCCGAACCGCCAGCGCTGAGAGATCGGCCAAGGCTTGAGCACATCCTGAGTGTGGCCCGCAATGCTAGCAGGTTTTCGGGGCGTGGCGTCAGCGCCAACCGTGGCTGGACGTTCACCCTTGGAGGGCACGGCTGGGGTACACTCATGAGAATGGACCGCAAACCTGCCAATGATGTTCCCGGCGCAAGCTGGGAAGCCCTTGAGGATCGGATCGACCGCATCATCGATCACAACCGCACGCTCGCCTCGGAAAACAAGGCGCTGCGCGAGGCGCAACGGAACTGGTCGATTGAGCGGGCCGATCTTGTGCGCAGGAACGAGTTGGCGAAATCGCGCATCGAGGCGATGATCAGCCGTTTGAAATCGCTGGCGGATGAGTGATGTCGGAAACACAAGCAACGACGGTCGATGTGGCCATCCTGGGCCGAATCTACCGCGTCAAGTGCGCCACTGACGAGGTGGGCGCCCTGCAGGCCGCCGCCCGCCACGTGGACCGTGCCATGCGCGAGGTGCAGAGTGCCGGCGGCTCGCTCAGCTTGGATCGCATCGCCGTCATGGCAGCCCTCAACATCGC
>JAPPIX010000011.1 GCA_028820495.1 Gammaproteobacteria bacterium | reverse complement strand
GGGCGCCATCCGGCGGCAACCGGCAACCTTGGCGGGTGATCGCGGTTCGCGACCCAGCCATCAAGCAGCGCATCGCCGAGCTCTACCGCCCTCGCTGGTCGGCCTATACCGAACCCTACCGGACGCAATTCGAGACACTGCCCGCATCCTTCCAAGGGGCCGTCGCCGCAGGCGACTACTTGGCCGGGCATCTGCACGAAACACCCGTGGTGGCAGTGTTCTGCTTCGATCCCGGCGGCTTGGCAATCACCGACGCCGGGCTTGACCGACCTTCTGTGGTGGGCGGCGGCTCCCTCTATCCGGCGGTGCAGAACCTGCTGCTCGCCTGCCGCACGGAGGGCCTGGGCTGCGTCCTTACCACCCTCCTGTGCGCCGAAGAGCCTGAAGTGCGCAAACTGCTTGAGATTCCCGAACCTTGGGCCACCTACGCCCATGTACCCATCGGCTGGCCGGTCGGCCGCGGCCACGGCCCCATAAACCGCCGCCTCGTGGAGTCGGTGGCCTACGCAGATCACTTCGGCAGGCCGCTGTTCGCCGCAGAATCCCGGCAAAGCGAGTAATCCAAAGAAACACCAAGGGGGTGATGGCGTTGGACAAGAACATCGGAAAGCTCGAGCCAGTGCCAGTCCGCGAAGTATGGCCGGATGAAGCGCGGGATCTCACTCCCTGGCTGGCTGACAATCCTGAAGCGCTTGGCCGCGCATTGGGAATGGACCTGGAGTTGATTGGGTCAGAGGTCGCAGTTGGATCTTTCAAGGCCGATCTCCTCTTGCGCGATGCCAACACCGGGAAGTCCGTCGTCGTCGAGAACATGATCGGGCAAACGGACCACGATCATCTGGGCAAGATCATCACCTACGCCGCTGGGCTCGATGCTTCACACGCCGCGCTGATCGTCGAGACGTTCCGCTCAGAACATCTTTCGGCGCTTCATTGGCTGAACGCCAACAGCCGCGATACGGTGAACTTCTTCGGAATCGAACTCAGAGTTTGGAGCATCGACGACTCGCGGCCAGCACCGCAGCTAGATGTCGTCATCGAACCCGACGAATGGGTGCGTCGCGTCAACGTCGCGAAGTCCGGTGAGTTGACTGACAAGCAATTAGCCTACCGTGACTTCTGGACCGAATTTCTGCCCGCTTTCCGCCAACAGTATCCTGGGTGGAGCAGCGCCAAAACGCCGTCAAAAGACAACTGGAGGAACTTCCCAGCCCAGAAGGTGGGCTTCCACTATTCGGTGAACTTTTGTCGTCAAGATGGCCAACCACGTTTCCGCTTCGAGCTCTATGTCGACGGGAAGGATCACGGAGAGGCCATCGAACGTTTCAACAAGCTTGAGGAGAGCCGTGCTGACATCGAGAGGGCATTCAATCTCCCCCTAACTTGGGAACCTCTGGACCAAAGCCGAGGCAGTCGAGTGGCTTGTTACTATCCTGAAGAAGCCGACGTGAACATGCGCGAGCAATGGGAGGTTCTCCGAAAGTGGACACTTGAACAAATCGGCCCTTTCAAGGATGCGGTCCAGCCGCACATCAACCGATTGGACTGAAGAGAATCCGCAGGTAAACCTCCATGGAACACTCCGAGCCTTTCGGCGGAAACGGTGATCCCACAGCCCGATCGAGGGCGGGACGCCCATTAGCGTTAGCTTGTTCGGACTTTCAAGGACATAGCGTCCAGTTCGCTGTCCAATGCGGCCAAATTGGTCGGTTGGACAGGCCAATGTCCGCAACCGAACCGCCCAAAAAACTCACGTCGCGCAGGGGCAATCTCGCACAATTCACAGGGCAGATCTCGCCTTCCAGCCCATGCCCCCGTCCCCTATCGTTTCCCCAACGACAGCCACCCGATACACCCTGTGACCGTCCCCGAAGGCCACGACAGGGCCGCCAAGCGACTGCTCGGCGACGTCCGCATGATCGCCGACGCGCTGCGCGCCTTCGTGCCCGGAAGCTGGGTTTCCCACCTTGACCTCGACACCCTGCGCCCCCTGCCCGCCGAGCACGTGAACGCCGAACTGCACCGGCGGCGCGGCGACCTGCTCTGGGCCGTGGACCTGAAGGGCGGCGGCGGCGTCGTCATCATCCTGGAGGCCCAGTCCACCCCGGACCCGCGCATGCCCGCACGTATGATGACCCTCACCGGGCTGGTCTGCGAGGACCTGACCGCCGAGGCCATGGGGCCGGACGGCAGGATGCCTGCGTTGCTGCCCATCGTGCTGTACACCGGCCTGCGGAGCTGGACGCCCGCTTTGGACCTAGCCGAGCGGGCGGGGCCGCCTGCGGAGCTGTCGGCCCACGTCGCCGGACAGCGCTACGTTCTGCTTGACGTTCGGGAGCTTGCCAAGCAGGATTTGCCTGAGCGAAACCTGATGTCGGCGTTCGTGCGGATTGAGGCTGCGGCCTCGCCGGAAGCCTTGGTGGACGCCTTGCGCGATACTCTGGCGTGGCTGGGCGATGATGAACTGGGGCCGGTGTTCCTGCGCTGGGTGGGCGAGGTGCTGATGCCACTGCGCTTCCGAGACGCGGACCGGGGGCCAATTGACGAACTCAAGGAGAGCATGACGATGTTGGCGGAACGGGCGAAGCAATGGACGGAGCAGTGGTTCTCGGAGGGCTTGGAGCGAGGCCGTGCACAAGGCTTGGAGCAGGGCCGGCGGGAGCTGGTGCAGGGCCGTCGGGACATGGCTGTGCGGCAGGTCCGACTCAAGTTCGGCAACGCGGCTGCAGAGCGGCTGTCGCCGCTTCTCGACCGCATCGCGGACGCCACCCTGCTGGCCGAAGTGGGCGACTGGGTGATCCAATGCGACGACGCTGCGGAACTGCTGGCCCGCACGGCGAACACCGCACGCTCCGGCAGCGGGCGGACTGGTCTTTGAAGTCCGCGAAGGGCGCAAACTTCTTGAGATTCCTGAACCTTGGGCCACCTGCGCCCATGTACCCATCGGCTGGCCGGTCGGCCGCGGCCACGGCCCCAACAACCGCCGCCCCGTGGAGTCGGTGGCCTACGCAGATCAATTCGGGAAGCCACTGTTCGCCGCGGATACCCCGCAAAGCGACTAACCCGCAGCAACACCAAGGCGTGGGCAACGTTGGATAAGCGCACCCACTGATAGCGCATGCTAACTGCCCAATCGAGGGCGGGACGCCCTCCGGGGGATGATGCCGGGTTCAGGCGTGGACCCTTGGAGGGCGTCCCGCCCTCGGACGGTGCGAAGTACCGTTTCAGTCGTTAAGTTGCTACCAACTCGACCCAGTGGACTACGGGACAGCCGGGGGAGGCTAAGTGCATCTGGCAGCCGACGTTGGCCGTAGCGATGACGTCCGGGTTGCCGGCCGTCAAGTTGGTCAGTTTGTCTTGCCGAAGCCGCCCTGAAAGTTCCGGCTGCAACACCGAGTAAGTGCCTGCGGAGCCGCAGCATAGGTGCGGATCCTTGACCGGGACCAACTCATGGCCCGCTTCGGCCAACAGCCGTTCGACGATGCCGGTGAGCCGCTGGCCGTGCTGCAGCGTGCAGGGAGGGTGCCAAGCCACCTTGCGGCCCGGCTTGCTTGGCGGGGCATCCTCCTTGGGTGCTGGCAACGCTTGCGCAACCTCCGCCAAGTCTCGGGACTTAGCCGCCATCGTCGCCGCCAGCGCAGCGTACTTGGGGTCATCAGCCAGCAGGCGTCCGTAGTCCTTCACGGTGACCCCGCAACCGCTCGCCGTGGACACAATCCACTGCACGCCGTCCAAGTGGGGCTGCAAGGCATCCAAGTTGCGGCGCATGGCATCGAGCGCCTGGCGGGTTTGGCCCAGATGAAGATTGAGCCCTCCGCAACAGCCCTCGCCTTCAGCCACCACGGCCTGCAAACCTCGATCGTTGAAGTATCGAATCGCCGCAGCCTGGGTGGCGGGCGTCGCCTGGCGCTGCACGCAGCCTTGCAGCAGGAGCACTCGCTCCCCAATCGATTGCGGCACCGGCAACGGACCTTCCGCGTCCTTGTTCCGCTCGGGCAACACCGCCGCCAAGACTTTTGGCAAAGCCCAGCGAAACCATCTGCCCAGCGCAGCCCAGCGGGGAAACCAACGAACGCTGGGCACCACCAGGCCAAGCCAAAGGCGCATCAAACGATCCAAGAGCCGACGCCGGGCTCGACGCTCCACCGCCGCCCGTCCAATCTCGAGCAATTCCCCATAGGCCACTCCGGAAGGACAGGCCGTCTCGCAGGCGCGGCACGTTAGGCAACGATCCAAATGGGTCTGGGCAACGCTTAAGGCCTCGCCGGAAGCGCCGCCATCGGCTTCCTCCAACAGCCCCTTCATCAGGTAGATGCGGCCTCTGGGGCCATCGAGTTCGTCGCCAAGCACTTGGTAGGTGGGACAGGTGGCGTTGCACAGCCCGCAATGGACGCAGCTACGGAGAATGGCATTGGCCCGCTCGCCGTCGGAAGTGGCGAGATAGTCCTTACTGAAGTGCGTCTGCATCAACCAAATGGAAACTGAACAAGGATTCGGGATCGAACGCCTGCTTGAGGCGAATCATCAGCGGCGTTTGGAAGCTTGGCGCAGCGCCTGCAGGCAAGGCTATGCCCCCTGACTCGGCAGCGTATGCGCACACCGCCGACGGCGGCTCATCGGTTCGCCACCAGCGCCGCGCGCCGCCCCACTCAACGAGGCAGGGGCCGGCCGGCAACTCTGCCGCAGGTGCGCAATTGATCTGCCAAAGCGTTGCGCTGCCCTGGCCCGCACTTCGGAAAACGGGCAATGCGCGGTCACGCAACGCCTGCCAGAGACTTAGATCCGGCGATTGCTCCCCGCCGATGCGGGAAGCCGCGGCATCGACGCTATCGGCCATTCCCGATAGCCGCACGTTGAGCACGCCGCCATCAAAGCAGGTCGCCGAAATCGGCGAAAACCGGCGCGCCCACTTGCGCATCCAAGCCAACGCATCAGTGGCGCCGCACTCCAGCCGGCAAGTGCGTTCCCGCTCGGGCTGGGGGCTCAGACGCACGCTGATCGAGAGCAGAATGCCTAAGCTGCCCCAGGCGCCGGCTTGCAGACGGGAGAGGTCGTAACCCGCCACGTTCTTCATCACTTGCCCGCCAAAGGCCAAGCGCTCGCCTAAGCCATTGATCATCTCGACGCCCAAGACCGCATCGCGCACCGCTCCCCGCCAAGGCCGGCCCG
Source organism: Gammaproteobacteria bacterium (assembly GCA_028820495.1). Taxonomy (GTDB): domain Bacteria; phylum Pseudomonadota; class Gammaproteobacteria; order Pseudomonadales; family Azotimanducaceae; genus Azophilus. The sequence continues at coordinate 6,138 of JAPPIX010000011.1, read as the reverse complement.
GGCCCGACCAGCCGGTCGCCACCGCGCCGCCGAGGGTGCCCGCGCCGCCGATCATTGGCGGTTCAAAAGGGAGTTGCTGGCGGTGTTGGCTGAGCATCGCTTCGATGTCCGACAGCGGGGTGCCGCCGCGAGCGGTCAACACCAGCTCCTCTGGCCGGTAGTCCACCACACCCGCGTTCTCAGCCACTGCCAGCGCATCGCCAGGGTCCGCAGCGGGCGCCTTGCTGCCCGCGCCCACCAAGGTGAGCCGCCGCCCATCGGCGGCAGCGCTGCGCACCGCATCGATGAGTTCGGCGGCTTGGTCCGCAGCCACTCGGCTAGTTTCCCTGATCGCGGGGCAAGGCTGTCACTTGAGCCCACTCTTGCGCCCGACGACCGGTGGCTCGTTGATCTGAAGCATCGTCCCGTTAGAACCTTTCCAATCCCGGAAACGGCAGTTCGCCCAGGTGGACGTGCATGCCGCCGTACTCCGCGCAACGGCTCAAGGTGGGGATGGCCTTGCCGGGGTTGAGCAGCCGCGGTGGATCGAAGGCCTCCTTGACACGTTCGAATTGGGCAAGCTCAGCGGCGCCGAACTGAGCGCACATGGGCGTCAGCTTCTCCACCCCCACCCCATGCTCGCCGGTCACCGTGCCGCCAACGCTGACGCAAAGCTCCAGAATTTCGCGGCCGACGGTTTCGGCGAGCTCGACCTGCCCCTCCTGGTTGGCGTCATAGAGAATCAGCGGATGCAGGTTGCCGTCGCCGGCATGGAAGACGTTGCCGACCGTCAAGCCGTAGCGTTCGGACAGTTCGCTGATGCCCTTGAGCACCTCCGCCAAAGCCGCCCTGGGTATGGTGCCGTCCATGCAGTAGTAGTCCGGAGCAATCCGACCCACCGCCGGGAACGCGGCCTTGCGTCCTGCCCACAAGCGCGCCTGCTGCTCAGCGCTTTCCGCTTGCTGGATGTTGTAGGCGCCCTCCTCTTCGAACAACCGGGCGGCGTAGCTCTGCAGGGCCTGCGCCTCTGCGGCATCGCCATCAAGTTCGCAGAGCAGGATGGCCGCGGCATCCCTCGGGTAGCCGGCATTGGCGAAGTCCTCCGCGGCCCGCAACGTGAGCTGGTCCATCAATTCCAAGCCCGCCGGAATGACCCCTTCGCTGATGATCCGCGTAACCGCACCCCCGGCCGCCTCCAAGGTGCGGAATGCCGCCAGCAGCACCACTTTTTCCGGCGCTTCGGGAAGCAACCGCACGGTCACCTCGGTAACCACCCCCAGCATCCCCTCGCTGCCGCACAGCAGCGCCAGGAGGTCATAGCCCGGGTAGTCGAAGCCCTTGCCGCCCAACTCCAGCGTGTCGCCGTCGATGGTCCGCACCTTTAGCCCAACCACGTTGTGTACCGTCAGCCCATACTTCAGGCAGTGGACGCCGCCGGAGTTTTCGGCCACGTTGCCACCAATGCTGCACGCTAGCTGCGAAGACGGATCCGGCGCGTAGTACAGCCCATGCTCGGCGACCGCCTCACTGATGGCTAGATTGCGCACCCCCGGTTGCACCCGGGCGACGCAATTGTCCACATCAACCTCGAGGATGCGGTTGAGCTTGGAGAGCCCCAGCACCAAGCCATCGCGAACCGGCCGAGCGCCGCCCGACAGCCCAGTGCCCGCTCCGCGGGGCACCACCGGCACGCGGAATTCCCGGCACACCGCCAAGACCTCGCGCACTTCGTTTTCCGACCCCGGCAGCGCCACTGCCCAAGGCATCTCCCGAATGGCGGTCAGGCCGTCGGTCTCATAGGGCCGCATGGCGGCGGGCTCGGTGATCAGGGCGCCAGCCCTTAGCGCCTTGCGCAGTCGCTCCAGTATTCTCGCTTCATTCATAGCCGAAGGAGGTTCTTATGAACCGGCGATCTGCGGCCACAAACTTCGAATGCGAGTTTGCGTCGCCTCCCGCAGCACACGCAAATCCATGCCGTGAACGTCAAGCGCCAAATCGTCAAAACGAGAAAAGAACGACTTGGGAATGTGGGGGTTGTTGAGCGTCGAACCGCGTTGAATCACGTACCGGGCACGCTGCTTGAGGATTTCAAGCATCTTGGCGGGCGTATAGCCTTGGTGAACGTCCATTTCAGACGCATATCTCGCTTTGCTCCACTGGCGTTTCATCAACGCTTGGGCGTCCACTAAGTCGTATGTGTCCTTGCGGCCGCAAATGATGTCCAAGTCTTCCCTATCCAACTTCTCAGCAACCCGTTCACCCAAAGCGAAATCGGGCCTCACGTAGGACTCGACTTTGCCGATCCAAGCCTCCATGGCATCGGGACCGAGCGTCAAAACTCGTGCCAAGTCAGTGCCAGACCGGTCATAGAATCCAAACACCCATACCCGGTTTCGCCACCGCTTGATGTGATTTGGCCCGACGTCACGAGCGGTCGAAACGGAATCTGTGGTCGTGGACTTCAATTCAATGCGACAGAACCGTTCCACCCCATCCTCTTCAAAATCAAGGAAGGCATCGACCTCAGATCGCCCCTCACCCAATCTGAGTCCCAAGAGAGCGCACATCTCAAGCTCCCGCCTGTCATCTTGAATGGCCAAATCAGGCCCTCAGCGCATCGGCGATTGAGTTGGCTATGGCGTACCCCACCGGGGGACACACGGAATTCCCAATCTGACCAATGACTTGGTAAACAGCACCCTTGAACCGCCAATCTTCGGGAAATCCCTGGAGGAGGCCACAATCCTGCACCGACAATCGAAAATGACCGTTTTCGGGCGGGAATTGAGCGGCAGCTTCTCGCGACTCCTGAACGCCATTGGGCCAGATGCGCAACTGCCGCCATACCGTCTGGCTGGCCTTACTGTTCAAAATGCTGGTGGTCTTGCGCGGCCCGGTGAAGCCCGACCGCAACGTCGGCGCAAAGCAGTCAAATCCGATGTCTTCCAAGCCCAACGCCTCACGAGCCCCCAAGGTCCGGCACTTGGCCGAAAAAAGCTCATCCTGGTCACCGTGAGTCGCTGTCGGCGTGACGTAGCGCCCAGCCGCGGCGGACGACCGAAAGCCAACGAAAAAAACGCGCTGCCGCTCTTGGGGCACTCCGAAGGCAGTAGCGGAGAGGCGGAATGCGTCGATGGTATAGGTACGCGAAAGCGGCTCAATTATGGTTTCCTTGACGTATCGGTCGAATCGACGGCCCAGCAACCCCGGCACGTTTTCCGCGACAAAGGCTGCTGGCTGAATTGCCTGAATCGCACGAGTGAACGACGGCCACATGTCCCGACTGTCGTCGCCGCCAATTTGCTTGCCGGCAATGGAAAACGGCTGGCATGGCGGCCCGCCGTGGACAACGTCCACCACTCCCGCAAACTCGCCGAAATCGGTCGTTGACACGTCGCCAGCGGAACCGGAAAAAACCGTCCAATTGGGTCGGTTCGCCTCAAGGGTCTCCCCGCACACATCAAGCACATCGAAGCTGGCAACATGCTGCATGCCAGCCCGCTCGAAGCCCAAATCAAGTCCACCACCACCGGAGAACAACGACAGCGCGCAAAGGCCCCGGCGCCTGCGCTCCGGCATCAGCGCCTCGGGCCGAAATGCTGGACGGTTGAGTTCCGCCGTTCCTAAACAGAGCTCACCGCGCCGCGCCGCCGCCTTGCGAGACCGAGAACGGGCGGAGACTTCCCGGTACCAGTCCCGCTTTTCCTCAGAGATGTTGTAGGGCATCGGAGCGGTGGTCATATGAAGACTTCCGCCCATCATACACGCCCTTCCAAGCCCCGGCATCGCGCAGAGGATCACGCGCAGGGTTGGCTTATGCGAACTTCCGCCCCGGCCCGCCGTGGCGCGGACGTTCAGGAAACAAGAGCCTTCCCCGCAGGACAGCAATCGCATGAAGGAACGGCGCCATGCGCCGTCCGAGGGCAAGATGCCCTTGCTCCGGGGCGGAACGCCCGCTTCAGGGGGGATCCCGGAGCGAGAGCGTCCCGCCCTCGATTGGGCCGAGGGAATGCGCCTTCCATCGGGACGCGAGGGGGCGAAGACGATTGCCGAACTGCGGTGAACTGGGTTCGGACATTGGGCCAGCCCGCGATCAACCGGCGTGAATCCGCCCAAGAAACGCCCGGATGCGATCCACGACGCCGGCTTCGTCCAGCATCGGCGCGTGACCCACTTGGGGAACGGTGACGGGCGTTAAGCGGGGATGGCGCTGCTGCATCTCGGCGAAGCAGGCTTCATCGAGAATATCCGACAGGGCGCCGCGCAGAGTGAGAACCGGCACGTCGCGCATGGCTTCGAACATTGGCCAAGCGTCCGGCGGCACCGCATTGGAGCCTGATGACCGCAACGGTTCAGCAATGGCCGGGTCGTAGAGCAGCCGGGGTTCGCCCGCCGCGTTTTCCGCATAAGTTCGACGCACCCAGTGCGCCCAGTCTTCGCGGCGGTAGTTGGGGAAGGCGATGCCATTGAGCGCCTTGGCCTGGTCGATGGCATCGTCCCAAGTCCTGACCGGCGGCGCCTTGCCGACGGTGCCCATGATGCGCGCCAAACCCTGCCCGCTCACCACCGGGCCAATGTCATTGAGAATCACGCCCCGAAACCGGCCCGGCTGGGCGCTGGCCATCATCATGGCCATGATGCCGCCCATGGAGGTGCCAACCAGCACGAGTTCCTCAAGGGCAAGCCTCTCGATCAAGGTGAGCATGTCCGAGACATAGCGAGCCGGCGTGTAGTTGGCCGAATTTCCGTCCCATTCCGACCGGCCCCGGCCACGCTGGTCCACAGCGACAGCCCGATACTCGCCTTGAAGTTCCGCCGCCAGGTCGCCGAAATCCGCCGAATTGCGGCTGAGGCCGTGCATGCACAGCAGGGTGAGCTGCGCGGCCCCGTTCGCATAGTCCCGGGCGTAGAGCTTCAGGCCGTCGTCGCTTCGATACCACACATCTTGATAGGTCATTTGCCGCGTCCGTCCTGTCGTTTCAGGTTTCGTGCCATCCCCATCCTGCACTGGCCGCGACTATAACCGGAGCACCACTGTTGCGCATCCTGAAGGCCCCTCATGCCCACGCTGTTGACCGCAATCGCACCCAAGCTCATAGTTCGACCCTATCGATTGCGGGCGCTGCCGATCATGGCACAAGCCCTCAACCGCAACGCATCGCTCTTGAGCGTGAATGACACTTCAACCTGCCACCCCAGCCGCGAAAGCCCAAGGACCAGCCCATGAGCCAACTCTCCGACTCTCTAGCCCACAATGCGTTCACGCTGACCGCGGAGTTGAACCCACCCAAGGGCACGGGTCTCGACGACCTGTTCGCCGCCGCCGATGCGCTCAAGGACTCGGTTGCCGCCTTCAACCTGACCGACTCGGCGGCTTCAAGGATGGCAATGGCACCGCTGGCGGTGGCTCGCCTGCTCAAGGACCGGGGCGTCGAATCGACCCTGCAGATCGCTGGCCGGGACCGCAACCGCCTAGCCATTCAGGCCGACATGCTCGCCGCCCATGCACTCGGCGTGGAGAACATAGTCTGCATGACCGGCGATCCGCCCTCGGGCGGCGACCACCCAGACGCCAAGCCAGTGTTCGACCTTGGCGCGGAGGACATTCTGAAGGCAGCGGTCAGCCTGGAGTCGGGCCACGACTTGGCGGGCAACGCCCTCAAGGGCAGCCCGCACTTCCTGCGGGGCGCCGTGGTCAACGTGGCCGTGCCCGACCTGGGCAAGGAAATCGGGCGCATGGAAGGCAAGATCGAAGCGGGCGCCGAGTTCTTCCAAACCAACGCCGTCTATGACCCGGCTGGCTTCGAGGCGTTCATGAAGCAGGTGGAGGGGCTCAAGGTGCCCATTCTCGCCGGCATCATCCTGCTGAAGTCCGCCCGTCAAGCCCGTTACATGACCGAGAAAATCCCCGGCGTGGTGGTGCCCGAACCGCTCATCGACGAGCTGGAACGCGCCGAGAGCCGCGTTGCCGCCAGCGTGGCCATGGCGGGCCGCGTCGTGCGGGACGTGGCCCCCATGTGCCAAGGCGTCCACATCATGGCCATCGGCTGGGAGCACCGCATTCCGGCGGTCATGGAGGCGGCTGGGTTCTGACCTACCGCGAACCCTGGCCGTCGTCGATCTTGATGTAGGTGCCGGTCACCGCCTCCGAGGCTGGGG
>JAPPIX010000089.1:10410-11549 GCA_028820495.1 Gammaproteobacteria bacterium | reverse complement strand
GCTGGCGCTTCGACCCGCAGATCGACTTGGGCCAGGATCCCGCCAACCAGTTCATCTGCCGCAGCGTAGCGAACTGGCAGGACGCAGATGCGACCGGAGCCTGCGCCAAGCGCATCTTTACCGGCACCAACGATGCGCGGCTGATCGCATTGGACGCAGCCACCGGGCAGCGCTGCGCCGGGTTCGGCAACGGCGGTGAAGTTCGTATCGATCCCGGCATGCCGCTGCTGTGGCCCGGCGAGTTTCAAATCACCTCGCCGCCGGTCACCCTGGGCGACGTGGTGGTGGTCGGGTCCGCAATTGGCGGCAACGCCCGCGTGGTGGCGCCCGCCGGCTCGGTGCGCGCCTTTGACGCCAGAACGGGCGCGCCCCGCTGGGACTGGGATCCGATCCCGCGCACTAAAAGCAACCCAGCCGCGCCGACTTGGGAGGGTGAGCACCCGCCCCAGGAGGGCCATGCCAACGCCTGGGCGCCCATGGCGGTGGATGAGCGGCGCGGGCTCATCTTCGTTCCCACCAGCAGCCCGAGCCCGGACTTCTTCGGCGGCCTGCGGCCGGGCGACAACCGGCACTCTAATTCCGTGGTCGCGCTGGACGAGTCAACCGGGAGCGTGCGCTGGAGCTTCCAGACCGTGCACCACGACATCTGGGACTACGACGTACCGGCGCAACCGGGCCTGTACTCGGTCTGGCGGGACGGCCGCCTGCACGACGTGGTGGCGCAGGTGACCAAAACGGGCTTCGTGTTCGTCCTGGACCGCGACACTGGAGAGCCCTTCCTGCCCGTTGAGGAACGCCCCGTTCCCCAGGCCGCCGTCCCCGGCGAATGGCTCTCGCCAACGCAGCCCTTTCCGGTGGCGACCCCGCCCTTGGTGCCGAACCGCCTAGCGGCGGAGGATGCCTTCGGGCTGACCCTGCTCGACCGCCTGGCCTGCCGCAATCGCATCGCCGACTCGGTGGCCGATGGGCTGTTCACCCCGCCGTCCGAACAGGGGACGCTCTTCTATCCGTTTACCGGCGGCGGCGCCAACTGGGGCGGGGGGGGGGCCCCCGGGGGGGGCCCCCCCCACCCGCCCCCCCCCCCAAAAAAAAAGGAAAAAAAAAAAAAAGGCGCCCCCCCACAAAAATTAAAACCCCCC
>JAPPIX010000089.1:0-10400 GCA_028820495.1 Gammaproteobacteria bacterium | reverse complement strand
CCTAACTGGGCACGCTTTTCTAGCTTTTTCCGGGGGGGGGCGCCATGTCGGGCGGCGGCGCCAACTGGGGCGGCGCCGCCTACGACCCGGCACGCAACCTTCTGATCGTCAACATGAACAACGTGGCGCACCACATCCAGTTGATCCCGGCCGAACAGGTCGGTGAAGCGCGCAAGGTGTTCCACGACCAGGAAGTCTCGCCACAGGCGGGCGCACCCTACGGCATGAAGCGCGAGATCCTGCTCTCGCCGCTCGACGTGCCCTGCACCCCGCCGCCTTGGGGCGTGCTGGCGGCGGTTGACCTTGGCACCGGGCGCATCGTTTGGCGCAAGCCCCTTGGCGAGATGATGGGGGTGACGCTGGGCTTGCCGACCTTGGGCGGGCCGATCATGACCGCCAGCGGCCTCACCTTCATCGGCGGCACGATGGACGATCGGCTGCGGGCTTTCGATAGCGCGACCGGCGAACTGCTGATGGACTGGAAACTGCCCGCGGCCGGGCAGGCCACGCCGATGACGTACCGCCACGAAGGCCGCCAGTACGTGGTGATTCAGGCCGGCGGCAACCCAAGGGCGGAGGGCAAGCTGGGGGATGCGGTGTTGGCGTTTGCCTTGCCGTGACTCGCCTTCCTGTGAACATCCGTGCGCTCCTGTTGTTCCTGGCCTTGTGCGCCGCTGCCCATGTCGGTGCCGCCAGCCGTCATGACCGCGCGGCGGGTGCGTCTTGCGAGTTCACGGCGGCAGCGTCTGCGGACCAGGGCGCATCCGGCCTGATTGTCGGCGCTGAGGTGCTGTTGCCGGAGGGAAGCCGTCCCAACCAGGGCGTTCACATCCGTTTCAATGGCGGCCTGGGCTTGGTGGGGGATTTCGATGCCCTGCGCGCCGCGCTGCCGAACGCCGCCGTGCTCGACTGCCGCGGCGCGGCGGTGCTGTCGCCGGGCTTTGTCAACGCTCACGAGCATCCGGCCTACAGCTACGAGTTCCCCGATCCGAAGCTGAACCCCGGCTACGTCCATCGCGATGGCTGGCGGTTGGGAACCAACGGCGCGCTGCCGTTGCCGATCCCAGCCCCCCTCCACTACGAGGCCGGCAACCAGCGAAGCGCCGCAATGCTGCTGGCCATGGAACTGCGGCACCTTCTGGGCGGGGCCACCACCATCGCCGGCCCCGGCGGCCTGCCCGGCGTGGTCCGCAACATCAACCGGCACAGCCGCGCCGGCGACATCGAACTTTACAATTACGAAGCCGACGTTGAAGTCTTCCCCTTCTCCTTCGAAGCCGTGGAGGATCTGAGGGATGAGTGCGCTGGCGGTGCCGTCCACCGATTTCCGCCGCCGTCCGATCCAGAACTGGCGTTCATGGCCTACGTGGCGCATGTCGGCGAAGGCCGAAAGTCGAGTTGTGCGGCACGGGCCGAGGTGGCGCGCTACCTGCAGCGGGCGCAGCGCCGTGACCGGCGTTACGCCCTGGTCCATGGCGTGGCGACCGATCGGGAAGACTACGCCGTGATGCGCGAGTTCGACGTCACGCTCGTCTGGTCGCCGCGTTCAAATCTCGCTTTGTACGGCGAGACCTTGGACATCGCCGACGCGGTGGACAGCGGCGTGCGGGTCGCCCTATCGACGGACTGGTCGCCGAGCGGCTCGTTCAGCATGCGCGAGGAACTTCAGTGCGCTAGGCGGGTGGCCTCAGCCAGGGGCGTGGCGCTGCCCGCCGAGAAGCTCTGGCGCATGTCCACCGTCAACGGCGCCTACGCGCTTGGGCTGGAGGATCGGCTCGGCGCGATCGAGCCGGGCCTGCGGGCGGACCTGATCCTGGTCGCGCACGCTGGCCAAGACCCCCACGATGCGGTGCTCACCGCCACGGACGACGAGCTGCTGGCCGCTTGGGTCGATGGCCGCGCGATCCTGCTCTCCGAGGCGCTGCCGGAGTCGCTGGGCGCCGGCGAGTGCGTCGCGCTTGAGGGCATGGCGCCCCGCACATGCGGCGTGCTGCCGATGTTCGACCTGTCGCCCGCAGCGTTTGCTGAGCACGTCGAAGGCGCAGTGCCCATCAACAACACCAGCCGGCAGGCCCCATGCGAAGCGCGGCGTTGAAACGGCGCTTCGCGCCGTCCGAGAAGGCGAGACGCCCTCGCTCCGCGGGAAAACGCTTCGACCGGGGGACGACGCCTGGGCAGAGCGTGGCCCATCGGAGCGAGGGCATCTTGCCCTCGATTGGAGTCGTGGGGGCCGTTGCGAGGGCAAGATGCCCTCGGTCCGCGGAGCCCGCGTGGAGCGAGGGCCTTATACGCTTGGGCGTGCGGCTGGACTTCTGACGGCGAACGATGTCAACTTTAGGGAACCGGCTGGGTTTCCCGCCTCGCCCAACATTCACCAAGGATGCGCGATGAAACACCTGACCCGCGATGAGCTCGACGCGGGCCTGGCCCACATTCAGGCATCGCCGAGCGACAGCGGCCGCCTCGAGATGCTCGTGCGCCGGCCCCGCACCGACGAACGGGAGGTTCTGGAAGTCGGCATGCTCGACCTCGAGGCAGGGCTAGTCGGGGACAAGTGGGGCAACAGCGGACGCGATTCAGCCGAGCACCTGGACATGCAGCTCACCCTGATGAACGCCAGGGTTGCCGCGTTGGTGGCCCAGAGCCGGGAGCGCTGGCCCTTGGCGGGTGACCAGCTCTACGTCGATCTTGATCTCGGCCACGAGAACCTGCCGCCGGGCACGCGTTTGCAACTCGGCGAAGCCCTGATCGAGGTGACCGCGGCTCCCCATACGGGCTGCCGAAAGTTCTCCGCTCGCTTCGGCAAAGACGCCACTCATTTCGTCAATTCGAATCAGGGGCGACAACTCAACCTGCGCGGCATCAATGCGAGGGTGATCGAACCCGGCACCATCCGAGTGGGCGACATCGCTAGGAAAAGTCAGCCATAAGCCACGCGCCGGGCAAGGACGCCTGCGCACTCGCCAATGATGCCCGCGAGGGGATGCGACAGGTCAGAGTGCCGCTCAGTGGGAATCGTCAACGGCGCAGGTGCCGCACACTCCCTTGATCTCGACGACGGCGTCATCCGGCCGGAATCCGTGCTCGTCCGCGATCTGGGACAGCAGCGTCTCCAACCCCCTCGATTCCACCTCGTCCACGTGGCCACAGGAGGAGCACAGCAGGAACTGGCTCTCGTGGGGGTGGTCCGGGTGGTCGCACGGCAGGTAGGTCTGGGCGGATTGCAGCCGGTGGACGAGGCCGTTGCGCATGAGGAAGTCCAGGTGCCGGTAAACGCTCAGCGGCGCGATCTTGCGCCCCTGCCGCTGCTCCAGCAGTGCAATGAGTTCGTACGCGGAAAGCGGCCGATTGCAAGCCAGCATTTCCGCGTAGACCGCCAATCGGGCGGGCGTCAGCCGCTCGCCCTTCTCCGCACAGCGCGCCTCGGCGAGCTTTCGCCATTTCGCCGCGAGGGGCGCCGCGCTTGCCGCCTGTCTAGCCACTTCGAGACTCCCTCTGGAACCTGCGATCACCCCCGCAGCCAATGATCAAGTTTCATCGGCTTCAAGCAGGAGGCCGTGAAGCTCAGGTTTACCACGTTGCTGCATCCAGTGCCATACATGCGCTGAGCACAACAGCACGCCGCCGACCACCGTGATCGGTTCCTCGTAGGCCGACACGGCCTTGATGAACGCCGCCAGCAACAGCAACCCGAGGCCAGTCAAAGCCACACCAACGAAGACGCGATTGCCGCCCGCGGACAGCGTTTTCCAGATTACCCGCAGGCTTAAGGGAACAGCGGCCACAGCCAGGATGCGATGGGCTACTTCGCTTTCGGCGGCCTGGGCAGCCAGCGGAATCAGCATCACGAGCAAAGGCAGGGCGAGGCAGTGGAGCAGGCACAGCATCGAGAGCCCGGCTGCGTACAGATCGAGACGGGCACTCCTAGGTTCGGCAGGGCTCAGTGGGACGCTGGATGGGTTCATGGAATTCGTGTGGTCTGGAACGCAGCCCTTGGGTCGCATCCGCCCCCGAAAAAAGGATATGTTATAACGTACTTGGAATCTGCCTGCAATCCGGCCTCTCCGAGGATGCTGGCAAAAGAACACTGGTAATAAGACTTGACGGCCGGCACCGGTGTGGTTATGTTTTTGTAGCTACAGAGACATCAGATCGTGCGTTGGACGTGGGACGAAGACAAGAGTCGCCTGAACGAGCGGAAGCACGGTCTCGATTTCGATACGGCGCGGCTTGTCTTCGACGACCCCTTGATGGTGCATAGACCTGATCCGGGATTGGACGAGGAGCGATGGCACACGATTGGCGTGGTCGATGCGGTAGCTATCATCGTCGTGCATACTTGGCCGAGCTTCGTGCCAAGCGACGGTGGCGAAGTGGCCCGCATCATCAGCGCCCGCAAAGCCACGCCGCACGAGCGGAGAACCTATGAAGAAGGGGAATTCGAGTAAAGTGACCGAGAAGCAGGCCTCGCAATTGCGCAAGCTTGCGTCAATGTCAGACGACGAAATCGACACCAGCGACATATCTGAGGTTCTCGACTGGTCGGGTGCCAAACGCGGGTTGCTTTATCGGCCGACGAAACAGCAGATCACGCTACGGCTCGACACAGACGTCTTGGCTTGGTTCAGGGCCGCCGTTCCCGATGGTCGTGGGTACCAAACTGAGATCAATCGCGTTCTGCGCGAGCACGCAAGACGTGTCTCAAGTCAAGGTTCGGCTTGAGGTAAGCGGGACTTGGAGTGAGTCGCTACGGACATTGACACCGGGACTTATGTGAGAGGTCCCACAGAAGCGCACATCTCGCATCTTTCCCGTGCTGCCCTGCGGCCGTCCATTCGTACCAGCAAGCGGTTGTGTGGCAGGCGAGGGTCAGTTACCTTGCTTCGCGCAACCGATCTGGACAAAGGGGAGTTGCGAACTATCGCGATAAGTGCAGAACATGCGATGGGGACGCTCAGAGGTGGCCTCTGGCACACGACTAGCGAGTGTCGGTACAAAGGCATCCAGAATAGCGGGGCCATTCTCGCAGAACCGCCGATTCCAGAAAAAGTAAGTCATTCCCATAGCGACAGGGGCATAACGAACCGACACGCACCCTCGGACGGCGCGTAGCGCCGTTGCCCCCGTATAATCTCGATCCTTTCGGGACGGCACGGTAGGAACGCTGGTCATGATCAACGTGCCCGTATGCATTGTGGGATCCGGCCCCATCGGGCTTGCCGGCGCCTTGCTGCTCTCCAGGTTCGGCATCGACACCTTGCTCATTGAGAGACGCAGCGAGGTCAATACCCATCCCCGCTCCAGGTTCGTGGATACCAACACCATGGAGCTTATGCGGTTCCTGGGCTTGGAAAAGGCGGTCGAGGAGACCGGGCTCGGACCCGACTGGACGGCTTACAACCGCTGGTTCAACGCGCTGACGGGAGATCAGATCGCGGCGATTCCCAGCCCCACGTTCCACACGGTGCCGCGCAGCACCAGTCCCACGATGCCCGTCATGACCTGCCAGGACTACGTGGAGAACGTGCTGTTGGCCGAAATCCGGGACGATGAGCGCATCGAACTGCGGCACCGAACCGAAGCCGTCGAGATCGGCCAGGATGAGCAGGGCGCCACCGTGGTGATCCGGGATCTGGCTTCCGACGAGCAGAGCACCGTTCGCGCTGATTACCTGCTGGGCACCGACGGCCCGCACAGCTTCGCGCGCCAGGCCATCGGCAGCGCACTCGAGGCGGCGCCACTGGACAACTACTCCCAGGACGTGATCTTCGAGGCCGACCTGTCCGAATACGCCAAAGAGCGCAAGGGCGGGCTGCTGTACAACGCAACGCCCAGCGGCGTCTTGGTGTTTCAGCCACTCAACGGCATCACCCGCTGGCGGTGTCAGATTTTCAAGGCGGATGGCGAGCCGCTGTCGGACGCGGAGACGATCAGCCGCATACGGGAAGCGGTCGGTGGCGGCGACGTGCCCATTCGCATCACCAGCACCGGCATCTGGCGGCCGACGCCGGGTTGCGTGGACCACCTCAGCCGGGGCCGGGTGTTTCTGGCCGGGGACGCGGCGCACGTTGCGGTGCCCACTGGCGGCATGGGCAACAACATCGGCTTCGCCGGGATCCGCAATCTCGCTTGGAAGCTAGCCTATGTGCTGAAGGGCTTCGCACCTCCCTGGATTCTCGATACCTACCACGCCGAACACCGGCCAGTCGCCCTGCAACGGGTGGCGACCGGAGTGGAGACCACCGATTTCATGCGGAAGATCTTCTTGGCCTACTACGCAGGGCAGGATCCATCGGAGGGCGTGCGCGAAACCCGGCAATACGCGGACTATGACGGCGTGCTGCTCGGCTTCGAACTGGAATCACCGCTGATCGCCAAGAACGCGGAGCCGCCGCCAACGGTGGAGAACCCCACCATCGACTTCGTTCCAGCGGTGCGCGCGGGCCGCCGCGCCCCCCACCTGTGGATTGACGAACGGCAAGGCCAATCCGTTCTCGACTGGTTCGGCACGGACTACGTGCTGGTTGGCGGCGCCGCCGTTGCCGCGGCGCGCTGGCGCAGTGTTGTTGGCCGGGTGGCGGACGGGACCGGATTTCCCGTGCGCTGGGAACAGTTGCCCCTGCCGGAGGCCGCGCCCTACGATCCCCGAGGCTTGGCGCTGATCCGCCCGGACGGGATCATTGCCGATTGCTGGGACGATGCCGGGGTCCGCGACGACGACGTGGAGGCCCGTCTGCGCCAGCAGCTTCCGTTGCAGCCATCCTAGCCAGCGATCCGGCCCCCCAAGTCATTGACCCAATACACCCACCTCCTCTTCGACCACGACGGCGTCCTCGTGGATACCGAGCCGCTGTACTACGAAGCAACGCGGAAGTGCCTCGCGCCACTCGGCGTCGAGCTGGCGCTCGACCATTACCTCGCCTTGATGGTGGACGGCGCGAGCCCGTGGGAAATGGCGCGGCCACTGGGCGCAACCGATCAGGACATCGAGCACTGGCGAGCGCAGCGCAACGTCTTGTACCAAGAGTTGCTAGTGTCGGAACCGATTGAGATCGAAGGGGTGGAAGCGGTTCTCGCCACGCTCCGGAAACGCTATCGCATCGCCATCGTCACCACCGCAAAGCCCGAGGACTTCGCCCTCATCCACCGCAATCGCAACATCGTGCCGTTCGCCGACTTCGTGCTGACGCGGGAGACCTACCAGCGCAGCAAACCGCACCCCGCCCCCTACTTAGCGGCGCTCGCCCGCTATGGCATCGGACCGAGCGACGCATTGGCAATCGAAGACTCCCAGCGCGGCCTGCGCGCCGCCGTGGCCGCCGGGCTGGACTGCGCCGTGGTGCACCACCCGTTCACCGCCACCCAGGACTTCTCCGAGGCCACCTACCGCGTCGCGAGCCTTTCCGAACTAGCGGACAAGATTCTTGGGCAATCGTAGCGTCGAAGGCAACGCCCCACTCAATCGAGGGCGGGACGCCCTCGCACTGGGGAATGATGCCGAACCTCCACGATCCTATCTGGCCGGAACAGCCGGGATTGACGCTCCTCGCCAAGGTACCCGGTCGGGTTGCCGATGCAGCGGGTCGGCCCTTCCTGATAGTCGTAGGCCTCATGGGTATGGCCCGAGATCCAGGCCGTTGCGCCAATCTCACGCACCAAGTTCGGCTTGTCGTTGATGAAATAGGGATTCAGCGCATCGCCGTCGAACTTGGGATGTATCGCCGCCTTGGTCGGTGGCCAGTGCGTGATCACCACATCCACCCTGCCCGCTTGGGACTGCAAAGCGTCGGTCTGCATCAGGTGGTGGTCAATGTGGCGGGCCAACGACCATTCGCCCCCGCCCCAAAGCGGCCAGAAGTCGTTGATGCCCCGCTCCACGTTCCGTTGATAGTGCGCCCCGGAAGGGCAGTCGGGAGCAATGCCCCAGAGGTCGGAGTACCAAGGCGCACCCCAGAAGCGTACACCGTCGATTTCGACGCCCTCACCCACCAGGTAGTGCAAATCGGGATGGGTCTTTGCGCTGCGGCGCCAATTCGCATCCACATCCGCCCGGCGGCTTTTCGTGTAGTACTCGTGATTGCCCGGAACATAGATCACCGGCGAAGTTTCAAGCTCACGCTCGACAAAGGGCCATGCCTTCATGTCAACGCCGATGTCTCCGGCCAGGATGAGCAGGTCCCGGTCGCGCACTGGGCGGAACGCCGCCTCGCCCGGCAGGTGGCCGGGGCAGCCCTCAAGGTGCAAGTCAGACGCGATCTGGATTCTCATGGCGCCCCATTATGCCCCGCAAGTGGCTCAGTATGGCTTAGGCTGCGCGGGATTTGGGGCGAGACGCTCGTTGCAGGCGGATTGCGCTCCACATTAGATTGCGCCTGCAAGCGACCTTGGAGTCTCGCCGGTTGGTCGCTACCGCACCAGCAACACAAGCTGACGAACATCAGCTTGGCGTTGGATCTGCGCTACGTTTAGCCGAAGGCAGCGCCGACGCAATTCGCTCAAAACCAGCAATTCGAGGGTCGTCGGCGCCGAGCAGTTCGATCAGTTTGCGACGAACGAAATCCACATCCAAATCTAGATGGTGGTTGCACAGGTTCACGAGGTCCAAATCGTCCTTAGGGCGGTTGAAGACGCATTTGAGCACCGCGAGGTCTTCCGCTCCTAAAACCGGGTACTGACCAGATGCCCCATCGTCAAAGTGCTTGATGCGGGAGGGAAACTCCGCATAGTAGGTGTTAGTGGCCGGGAAGATATCGACCCTGACGTTGTGAAAGTAAACACGAAACTGGCTGTCCTCCAAGGCGCGCCTCAACAAGCGCTCACGCGGCTCATCCGGGTGATACCCGGCCTTCTCCAAGAGGTCCACTAATCCGGCAATCTCGGCTTCTTCGTCAACGAACACGTTGACATCCACGTCAATCGTGGCGCGTGGCTCCGCATAGAACCCCAAGGCAATCGAGCCCCCCACCGCATAAGGAATGCCAGTCCGCCGGAATACGCCAGCCAATCGGGCAAGCGTGTCATAGGGGTCAGGCGCTTCAGCGCTCATCTGGGATCTGGCTTGCCATTGCGGTAGAACGACAGGCGGCGGATGCACTCCAGATTTGCAGGGTCGGGTTCATCCTCATGGCGGAGAATCTCGCGCCAGTTCGGACGAAACCGCAGAAACTTGAAGCCGCTTCGACAAGCCGCCTTGATGCCCCAGAGGTGATCAGCCGAAGTTGCGGTGCGCCAGAAGTCGGGGGCCGGACGCGGCATCGCCTTATCCGGGTCGAAGGGCCGCAGGGGTTGTGTGTCGTCGCTTGACACTGCTCATCAACCAAATCCGGCCCATGATTGTAGCCGAAACGGAGAGGAACCAAGAAGCGTCGCCAAGCACGGCAATTCGGCGGTGCTGGTGACGGTGGCGCCCGACGGCAATCTACTCGATCGCTAGCGCATTGTTCTGACCAATAGCGACTTGCCGACGCACCCGCATCACCATGAGGGTTCGTGGGCGGTAATCCGTTACCAACCTTCAAATAATTGATTTAATTAGATAAATCGGGGTGTGACCATCGGACTTTACCACGCCCTTAACCACCATCAGGCCGGGATTTCACGGGAACACTTGGGATTGAAAGCCCGCCGCTCCGATGCCAAACTTGGCCTTCCTTCAGGGCGCAGGTTGAAAACTGATTTAGCCAGCAGGGACAACCAAACATGGATGCACAACCAAAGACCTTCACAACCGCCAAGGCATGGGCACTGATCTCCCGATTCATAACTTGGGCCTTAGTGGACAAACCAAAGCCGCCAATGCTCTATCGGATGTACCGATACATAGCTATAACCGCGCTTTTCGTCATCCTCGCCCTTCTCGACATATGGCCTTTCAACCTATGGCCGTTCAACTCGCCATAACGCAGCAGCCAACAAGCAGCGAACAGCAGCGAATGGTCATTCACCAACCGACTCACGCTTTCGATGGGCTACCGACGTAGCTGGACCGTGCTTGAGGAAGGAAACTGGAGCCAGTCCATGATCGACTTCACCATACGGGCCAGCGTGAAGCCTCAGCGCCAGTTCTGACAAGGTGGCGATGGCGACTTGCACGAAAGTTGGGGCCGATGGCTTGCGCCGATTAGCGAGCGGATCACCGCCACCCAAGACTTCTCGCAGGCCACCTACCGCGTCGCGAGCCTTTCCGAACTAGCGGAGCAGATTCTTGGGCAAACCTAGCGTCGAAGGCAACGCCCCACTCAATCGAGGGCGGGACGCCCTCGCTCCGGGGCGAACTGCCGCGGTGGGCGTCGCGGAGCACGGCAATTCAGCGGTGCTGGTGACTGTGGCGTCCGGTGGCAAACTTCTCGATCGTCGGCGCGTTGACCTGACCGACAGCGACTTGCCGACGCACCCGCACC
>JAPPIX010000031.1:5157-11661 GCA_028820495.1 Gammaproteobacteria bacterium | reverse complement strand
CGCCGGGGTCGATGGTGTAGTTTGGCCAATCGTCGTGCTGCCAAGCCCACTGCTTGATCATGGTGCTGGTTCTGAAATGGGTTATGGAATCCGTCCATATAGCCCAAAATCGGCACATTTTCCATGCGTCTGGGGCAAATGTGGGTTATAGGGGGTGGCTGGAGTGTCGCTTATGGCCCATTGCGGGCGTACGGATTTCGGTGGCGTCTTGTCCGCTGTGTTCGCATCATTGCCTATTGGTTTCGTGCGCCGTGTAGGCTTTGTCGAGAGCGGTTTCAATGCGCCCTTCCATGCCGAGATCGGTTTGCGGGTCAAACCGCTTAAGGGACTCCTCAAGCAAATGCCCCAAGGCGCGAACGTTATAGGTGGTTCCTGCGTGAACAGTAACCCCAACATCGTCGATTGGGCCGTAAAGCGGATATATGGCCGCATCGTGCTCAATGATCTTGTCGAGGGCCAATTCCATGATGACCTGCCAATAGCTGAGACAAGTCAACATAGAGAAGATGACAGAGAAGTGCTCCGATCTAGAGCCATCTTCAGAATAGCGATAGCAGACATAGCGCATGGGAGGGTGTTGCGACCGAGGTACTTCTCTTCCGGCATTTCCAATCATGTCGAGGGCAGCGGACAAGTTTGGATAGTCTCTTTGGTGCTTCTTTCGTGCCTTTTGGCGTTCTTCTTCAAGCACCGATTCGTCTATCTCGCCGACGGCGCTTATCTCTGGTGGGTCCATTGAGACGCAGTAGCGCAGATTCACCGTGTTGTCGTACAGACCACCAAAAGTCCTTATGTGTTCTTTGAGGCCAAGGTAGGGCAGGTGGCAGCGGTCCCATGCCGGGTGACGTTCTTGAATGAGGCGGGAAGCCAAGCCGTCGGGGTCTTTGCCGTCCTTTTGCATACATTCCACGGCATCTGATACCAGCCTAGTGCTTTTGTGTTCATGGGGGAACTGGTCGTCCCAGCGATAACTTGCTCCGGGCAGCCTAGTCCCGCTGGGAAAAGGGTGGTTGCTCCCGGCAAGAACCAAATTCATCCGGTTTTCAGGGCTTATGTAAGCGCACTCTTGAAGGTAGCTCTTGAGGGCCATTTCAAAACTGAGAGCGATTTCGGAAAGAGGAGTTGTGCAAAGGACAAATCTGTCGCGCACATTTAGCTCAATCCGCGGGAAGGGCAGAGGTCGCCGTTCGCGCTGTGCGGCTCTTGCGGCTTGTTGTTCCTGGTCTAAGGTCTGAATGAGGGCGTGGACGTGGCGCATCCGCAGACAAGCGTTTGTAAACAAAGGGAATGATGGCTGCGGCATAGTCTTGGTGGGCATAATTGTCTATCGGGGTCAGTAGTTGATGGGCATAGGGATATTCTACGCACTGATGGCCAATACCCGTCCCAAAATACCCAGCCTTGGCGGCAATCTCGGCCCGAAATGCGCACGAGAGCGCCTGTAGGGTAAACAGCAGGGTTACAATTGACCCGTCGGCCATCCCAACCCAAGGGTTACAATTGCCCCAACGACCCGCACACTTAGGCGCAATCGGCCCTGACGCCACCGCCAATCAACCTTACTTCCACGTGTGGTCCTGGGCCCGTAACCGCCAATACGTTTACATGTTGGCCCGTGGCTTACACACGCGGCAGGTGGCGCACAAATGGGCCACACGGTACAAGGCCGACAGAGTGTGCGGAATCAAGCAATGCAAATTCCTCAAGTGCGCACCGGGGTTCGACTAGGCCGCATGAGCAAACGAAAACAAAGACAACCCAATGGTCAAAACCCCGTGGGGCAATTCGCACTCCAACACAAGTACAACCAAAAACAAGCCAAGGCATTCGAAAACGCGGGCAATCAAGCGATGGGGGAGAACGGACTGGACCGGCTCAACAAGAACCTGCACCGCTTGAAAAAGGTCCGCCACGAATCTTGGGTGCTGGCCCGAAGCATCGTGCAGCAGTTCCTCCGAACCGGCCAGCTCTCCGACCGCCAATGGGCTTGTGTGCCGGGACTGCTCGAACAAGCCACGGAAGTCGACCACTTGCCGAAAACGGCACTCACCCGCCCAGAGTCCCACCAAGAACAACAAGCCCTCATCGGGCTACCCAAAGGACCGCCGCCAGATGCCGACAGAACCTTCCTCATCCACACCAACGCCGCATACCATGCACTGCCCGCCGAAGAGCGGCTGTTTTGAGCAAGCCCGATGACCACACCCAACTGGCATAACCGCACTCTGTTTCACGGCGACAACTTGGCTTTCCTGCGGGCCATGAATTCCGAATCGGTGGACCTGATCGCCACCGATCCACCCTTCAACAAGGGGCGGGACTTTCACGCAACCCCAGACAGCTTGGCGGCAGGCGCGAAGTTTCAGGATCGATGGTCCTGGGAAGGGGACGTGCATGAGGAATGGGTTGACCAGATCAAGGACGACTACCCGCGCCTCATGGAAGCCATCGAAAGCGCACGCTACGCCCACAGCGACGGCATGGGCGCCTACATGTGCTTCATGGCCGTGCGGCTGCTGGCCATGCACCGCGTGTTGAAGCCAACGGGAAGCATCTATCTGCACTGCGACCCGACCGCCAGCCACTACCTGAAGGCGGTCATGGACGCCATCTTCGGATGGCGGAACTTTCGGAATGAGATCGTTTGGCGTCGAACCGGGTCGCACAATTCGGCAGATAGGTTCGGCCCCATTCATGACAACATTTTGTTCTACGCCAAGCCGGAGTATAGGCACCGTGTCCTCTTTTCCCCCTACTTGCGTGGCTATGTGAAGGAATACTTCAAGAAATCAGATGACCGAGGGCATTATCAGTAGCAGAAGATCCATGGAGCCGGAATTCGAAATGGCGCCAGCGGACAGCCTTGGCGGGGCATCGACCCCACCCCAAAGGGCCGACATTGGGCCGTGCCATCCAAGATGATCTTGGCCCTTGGGATTGACCCAAGCCTGCCGCAGCACGAAAAACTGGACGCTCTTCTGGAACGTGGCTGCATTGATCTAGACTCCGACTATCTTCCGACGTACAGGCAGTACATTGAGGACGGCCCGGGCGTTCCGCTACAGGACATATGGGCTTACCAGCCTTACACCAAAGGGCTTCTGCGGGGCACTGAGGACGAAATAGACCGCGACGTGAAATGGATTCCGGGACGGGACAGGAGCGAACGAACCGGCTATCCGACTCAAAAGCCGTTGGCCCTCTACGAGAGAATCATCCGCGCAAGCAGCAACGAGGGCGATGTCGTGCTGGACCCCTTTGCTGGTTGCGCCACGACCTGCGTTGCGGCTGAGCGTCTCGGACGCCAGTGGGTGGGTATGGACATCTGGGACGAGGCGCACAATCTCATCGAGAAGCGAATGCGCGACGAAGTGGGCCTGTTCGGTGACGTGACGTTCACCGACCAACTGCCGGACCGCACGGACGACGGCGAGACGGCCTCGCCCTTTCTTCGCGTCAAGGTCAGGGTGAAGGAGCCGGACGGGCCGAAGTGGACGCGGGCCGAAATGTACGAGCACCTGTTGGAGCAGAACGGACCCACTTGCCAAGGCTGCGACCGAAACTTTGACGATCCGCGATACCTTGGGCTTGACCACAACACGCCGCGATCCGATGGCGGGTTGAACCACATTTCAAACCGAATCCTGCTTTGCGGTCCGTGCAACAGGCTCAAGAGCAATACCTACACGCTGAGCGGGTTGCGAAGGCAGAACAAAAAGAGGCATTGATGTATGGGCTGAAGATCGTTATGGAGCAAATCAACAGTATTCAACCGGGCAGTTCCGACGACCTCGATAGCACCTTGCGCAAATTTATTGACGCCGCCAACGAAAAGGACCAAGCCAATCACGAAGAAACTTTCCGTAGGTTGTTGCGCAACCAAGGATAGGACATGAAAGTGCAGCCAATCCAACAACGCACCCTAGCCAACCCCAAATGGGTGAATGGTGGATTTCCCTATTTGCCCGTGTGCTCAAAATCAATGTGCATCGGACGCGCCCTGTTGGCACAAGCGAACGGGCGGCCGCATTCGACCGCGTGATCGAGGCGGGGTCAAACCGCTCCCAGCACAGTAGCCTTATGCGTGCCCATTGGGCACACTGAAAAGCGGCAGCTTTGCGCCGAGTCGTTTACCACATGTTGACTGGCGGGGAAGCAAGTTAGCGGATGCTAACCCGACGAGCCTATGCAGAACCGAGGATTGTCGTCAAAACCCGACTTTCTTGACGCCGATTCGTAATCAGTAGGTCCGCGGTTCGATTCCGCGTTCCGGCACCATAAGCACATTTCGGGGGTGGCGGCGTGCTCGTTGATCTGCCGTTCGCGTTCGGCTTGATGCGTCCGATTGACCATCGCCCCGTGCCGGTCGGATGGATATTCATGCCAAGTGAGTAATAGAATCCAGTCTATTACTCACGGGGCACGAGAGACCGGCGCAATGGACGCGAGCGCCAGATGGGTCTGGCAACAGCCGGGGTGGCCAAACCTCACTTTGGCGAAGGGCTGCTTGGATGATGCCGAACGGAAGTTCGCCAAGGGTATGGCCACCCAGAAGATTGTCCTCGGACATTTGGACGAGCGCACCCGCGACGGCCTTCGTGTGGAGTGGTTGACCCGTGAAGCGTTAACCACATCCGCCATTGAAGGCGAAATGCTGGACCGCGACTCCATTCAGGACTCCTTGTTGCGCCGTTTGGGCCTTCGCCGAAACAGCAGGAGGCACGGCAAGGAAGAGGGCGTTGCCGAGATGATGGTTTCGTTGTACCGGTACTTCGACCAGCCCCTTGACCAAGAAACTCTGTTCGACTGGCACCGAATGCTGATGTCCGGCAGACGCGACTTGGATGTTGTCGGGGGATATCGGGAAAACGAAGACGACATGCTGATCGTATCCGGTGGGCCGATCGGCAGCGAGACCATTCACTACCAAGCGCCACCCGCCCGAGATGTGCCCGAAGAGATGCACCAATTTGTGGAATGGTTCAACCGGGCGACGGGGACCCGACCGGCAAAGTCCATTTTGGCAGTGACGGCGACGACGCATGCTCGGTTTGAGTCCATCCATCCGTTCGAAGACGGCAATGGACGAATCGGTCGAGCCATTGCCGAAAAAGCAATGGCCAGAATGATCGGGCGCCCCACGATGCTGCCCCTTGCGGCGCAAATCGAGCAAAGCCGGAAAGCCTATGGAAGCGCCCTAAACTCCGCGCAGGTGGGCCAAGGCGTCAGTATGACCAAATGGGCCAAGTGGTTCGCCCAAACCGCCTTGGATGCCCAAGATCGTGGGGAGCGCATTCTAGTGGTTGTGCTCACCAAAGCCCGCGTCTTTGACCAGTTCGGCAAGCAACTGAACGAACGACAGCACAAGGTGCTCAAAAGGCTATTCGACGCCGAACCAGAGGGATTTAAAGGCGGGCTGAGCGCCGACAATTACCGCAAGATCACCAAAGCGCCCACGTCAAGCATCACCAGAGAGTTGGCCGCAATGGTTGAGATGGGCATATTGACCCGACAGGGAGAGCGGCGGCACACCCGCTATTGGCTGCGCCTGCCGTCGCTGAACAGTCTGATGGAAGAATTCGGGCGCGGTTCACAACCCGCACCATCCGAAATGCGGTGATGACCCATTCGTGGTGACGGCGCATGAGTAATAGAATCCGGCCTATTACTCAACGAAAAGAGCCTCGCGCCGCAGTGTAAAATCTGCGCCCGATTCGACCCTAGGTGCCCAAGGGCGCTTAGCCAATTTTCGGAGACCCCCGCTTATGCCTGATTCCAACTCGCCGCTCACGCTGTACGGGGTGCCGTTTTCGCAGCCCGTCCGGGCGGTCATGTGGCTGCTCCTCTTCAAGCGCCTGCCGTTCGAAATGGTCCTGACCAATCCCGGCTCCAAGGGCGAGACGGGCAGCCGCAACCCCGACTACCTGGCCTTCAATCCCGGCGGCACCATTCCGACGATACGCGAGCCGAATTCGGGCTTCGCCCTAGGCGAGGCGCACGCCATCCTCTGCTACCTGTGCAACAAGCACGGCTGGAACGACCTCTACCCCACCAGCCCGCAACAACGCGCCAGGGTGGACTGGTACCTGCACTTCCACCACCGCAACGTGCGCGAGGCGTCGGGCCTAGTAGCTCCGAAAATTCGCAAGGACCTCAACATTCCCCAGGTAGCGCAGCAGGCCGCGCGCAACACGTTCACAGCGGCGCTGGGCGCCATCGACGGTGGCTGGCTGGCAAACGCCCGCTACATGGCCGGCGGCGACGTCACCATCGCGGATTTTGCCGCCTACGTGGAAATCGGGCAGTTGCAGCCCTGCTTCACCAATCTCTTTGACTTCTCGCCCTTCCCCAACGTCCAGCGCTGGCTTGACGACATGCGCCAAGTCGAAGGCCACGACGCGGTCCACGCAGTGCTCGCGGAACTCGGTGACATCAGCCAAGCTGCGCCGGACATGGAGACCATCCGCAACGCCAACAAGGCAGCGCTCAGGGCCATGCGCGCCA
>JAPPIX010000031.1:3457-5057 GCA_028820495.1 Gammaproteobacteria bacterium | reverse complement strand
GCGCCATGTCGCCCACGGAGCGCCATCGAGCACTCATAGCCGCCGGGCAGTTAACGGAGGATCCGTTCCAGCGCCAAGCGGTGGAACTGCTCGACGACCTGCACCAACGGCTCGGGCGGCAACGGCGACGGCCGCTCATCAAGCGCTGGCTGGCACGCCCTGAAGCCGAAACCGGCCTGTACCTGTGGGGTGGCGTCGGGCGCGGCAAAACCCTGCTGATGGATCTTTTCCACGAGACGCTGCCCCAGCGCGGCAAGCTCAGGATGCACTTTCACCGCTTCATGCAGCGGGTTCACAACGAACTCAACCGCCGGGCTGGCAGCGCCAATCCGCTGCAGGGCTTTGCCGACGACTTCGCCAAGCACACCCGCATCCTCTGCTTCGACGAGTTCTTCGTGGCCGACATCGGCGACGCGATGATTCTCGGCGAACTGATGCAGGCGCTTTTTCGAAGGGGGCTGACCCTGGTGGCCACCTCGAACGTCGCCCCGGACCGGCTGTACGAAAACGGCCTGCAACGGCGGCGCTTCCTGCCCGCCATCGAGGCATTGAAGCACCATACGCTCATCCACCATCTCGATGGCCCAACGGACTATCGGCTGCGCGTGCTGGAGCGGGCGGAAATCTACCATGCGCCCCTGGGCGGCGACGCTGAAGCCTCCTTGAACGCGAGCTTCGCCAACCTGACCCAAGAGCCTGGCGAACGCGATGCGCCGTTGGAAGTGGAAAACCGTGTCATCCGCGCCCGCCAACTGGCGCCGGATGTGGCTTGGTTCGAATTCGGCGAACTGTGTGAGGGCCCGCGCAGCCAAAACGACTACATCGAACTCGCCCGCTGCTTCCACACCGTGCTGGTCTCCAACGTAAGGCGCTTCACGCCGGCCAATGAGGACGCCGCCCGCCGTTTCATCAGCTTGATTGACGAGTTCTACGACCGCAACGTCAAGCTGATCCTGTCCGCCGAAGCGCCGGTCGCGGACCTCTACGCTGGGGAGCGGCACGGTTTTGAGTTTGAACGCACCCGCAGCCGGCTGCTGGAGATGCAGTCGCGCGCCTACCTGGCCCGCTCGCACCGAGGCGGTTAGCCCGGGCTGCTAGGCGCCCTTCTCTTGGCGTTCCGCTGCGCCGCTCCCTGCCGCTTCCTGATCCGCCTTCTCGCCGGAGACGAACCGCACCCAAGCTTCGATCACCTGGTCAAGATCGCCGCCGTAGCGGGCATCCGCTGCCACGCTCTTGAACTGGCTGCGGTAGGTGAGGCCGATGTTGACGCCGGCGATGACGATGTTGCCGATGCGCCAGCCGCCGTCGGCGTTTTGGGTCATGGCGTAGAGCACCGGATAGATCTCACCGCCTTGGTGAATTTCCATCTTGACGTTGCGCCGGCGCGGGTGGCGCGGGGGGCCGTCCGGGGGGATCACGATGACCTCGCCTTCGGTGAAATCGGTCAGCGTGAGCGAATAGGTGCGCACCAAGCCCCACTTGAAGGTCTCGGCAAAGCGCTGCCTCTGCTCCGGGGTGGCCTCCTTGTAGTGGGCAGACATGACGCGGCGGGCGAAGCCCTCGAAATCGACCACCGGCGCCAACAGCGCTTCCACCGCGG
>JAPPIX010000031.1:0-3357 GCA_028820495.1 Gammaproteobacteria bacterium | reverse complement strand
ATGGTCATTGGGCTGACCATCGTTTCAGTCGGCACCTCCGCCCCGGAAATCCTAGTGGCCATGGTGGCCTCCATTCAGGGCAACCCGCTGCTGGCGGTGGGCAACGCGATCGGCTCCAACATCGCCAACATCGGCCTGGTGCTGGGCGTCACAGCCATCGTCGCGCCGCTGCCGTTCTCCAAGCGAGTGCAACGTTCGGAACTGCCTTGGCTGCTGGGCGCCACCCTGCTCGCCCTGGTGCTGATGTTCGATCGGGAATTGGGTGTGCTTGATGGCTTCATCCTGCTCGCCGGCCTAGGGCTGATTCTCTATTTATTGATGTTCGGCAAGTCTTCCGGCCAACCGGATTTCGCGGAGAGCATCCAAGAAGAGCTCGATGAACTGCCGCAGATGCGCACCCTGCATGGCATCGCATGGTTGCTGGGCGGCTTGGCGCTGCTGGTGGCCAGCGCGGAACTGCTGGTGTGGGCTGCCCACGACATCGCCCTGCGCCTCGGCGTTAGCGACCTCATCATCGGCCTGACCATCGTCGCCATCGGCACCAGCCTGCCGGAGTTGGCCGCCAGCGTGGGGGCTGCCATCAAGGGCCACACCGATATCGCCATCGGCAACGTGGTCGGCTCCAACATCCTCAACATCCTGGCCGTGCTGGCGGTGCCCAGCTTCATGGCCACCACCCAAATCGAGAGAGTGGCGTTCTGGCGCGATGGCGGCACCATGCTGGCGCTGACCGTGCTGCTGGCGCTGTTCGCCTATGCGGTGAACTCCAGATCGGTCATCACCCGCTTTGAAGGGGCGGTGATGCTGCTGTGCTGGGTGGGCTACAACACCTTGCTGGTACGCCATGCGGTGGCTTGACGAACCGCCAATAGGACTAACGAGGCGATGGCTTAGATCGACTCAAAGGCGGTCGCCGGGCGCAAAAGTTGGCTCATACGGCAGCCTCGTCCCGCGATCAATAAAATTAGTCGCCTTCGACGTGGACGGCGTGCTCACCGACGGGCGCATTCACTACCTCTCCAATGGCACTGAGATGCTGTCCTTTCATGTCCATGACGGGTCTACCATCAAGCGGCTGCTTCAGCACGGCATCGAGGTGGCGCTGATCACCGGGCGCGAGTCGCCAATGGTCAGCAAGCGCGCCTCGGAGTTGGGCATCCAGCATGTCTTTCAAAGCGTCGACGACAAGCTTGAAACGCTCCAGGGTCTCGTCGGCGAGTTGGGCCTAGGCGCCGAGGAGTGCGCCTATGTCGGCGACGACTGGCCCGACCTTGAAGTCCTCGGCTGGGTGGGCCTGCCCATCGCCCCGGCCGACGCCCAGCCCGAAGCGCGCGCTGCCGCCGAGTTGGTCACCGCATCCGGTGGCGGCAAGGGCGTCGCCGCTGAAGTCGGCCGCCTGTTGCTCGAATCGCGCAAACCATGAGGCAGTTGGCTGCCGGGGTTCTGCTCGCAGTGGGCCTGTTGCTGTTGGCCTTCTACTTGGCGCCTTGGCGCGGCACCGTGCCGCCGGGAGCGCCACCGCCAGAACTTGCGGGGGAGCCGGACATCTACATGGAAAGCGCGGTCATCAACCAATTTCAGGACGACGGCACCCTTCAGTACCGCTTGGCCGCGCAGCAAGTGCGCACTTTCGACGCCAACCGGCACACCCTCCTAATCGGCCCCGACTTCAGCCTGTACAGTCCCACGGCGCCGCCGTGGCGAGTCAGCGCCCGCCGAGGGGATCTCCACGGCTTGCGCGACGGCGCCGACGGCGTCCTGGTGCTGAGCGGCGAAGTGGTGCTGCACCAAACCGATCCCGAACGCGGGTTCACCACGGTGCGCACCGCCGAACTGAGGGTCCACCCAGACCCGCGATACGCCGAAACCGAACGGGATGTTATGATCGAAACCGAGGCGGGCCGCACGTTCGCCCAAGGGCTGAAAGCGGATTTGGAGCGCAGGATTCTCAACCTTCAAGCGGATGCCGATGGACCGGTCCACACCATTGTCTTGCCGGAGCAAATTGGGCAGTAGCGCGCACGCTGGCGCCCTTGGGACGGCGCTCCTCATGCTGCTGTGGGCGCCCGCCATCGGACTCGCTGTCCCGGTTGTTGACGCCGAGCAGCCCATGCACATTCGCGCACAAGCTGCCGAATTCGATCATTCGAACGGCCGCGCCATTTATCTCGGCGGGGTCGAAGTGCGGCAGGGCACACTGCAGGTCACTGGCGAGCGCATGACCGTCCACTACCTCGACGCTCGCCTCGTGCGCGTCACCGCCAGCGGCGAACCGGCCCGCTATCAGCAGGGGTCGGCACAGGACGGCGGCTTGGTCCGGGCGAGCGCGTCGCTCATCACCTACCATCCCGGTAAGGTGCGCATCGAGCTTGCGGGAGAAGCCCGCTTGGCGCAGGCGAAAAACGACGTGGCCGGAGAGATCATTCACTACGACATCGCCTCCGGAACCGTGGACGCCGAAGCCACGGGACAACGCCCGGTGCGGGTGATCCTGCGCCCGGCCAGCAGCGATTAGGCAGGCGCAGGATGGCCACCCTGGAAGCCCGCCATCTGCACAAGGCGTATCGCAAGAAGGTCGCGGTCGATGACGTGAGCCTTGCCGTCTCAAGCGGCGAGATCGTCGGCCTGCTCGGCCCCAACGGCGCCGGCAAAACCACTTGCTTCTACATGATCGTCGGCCTCCTGCAGGCTGAAGGGGGCGAAGTGGCGCTCGATGGCCGGTCGCTCACCAAGGCGCCCATGCACGTGCGGGCCCGGGCGGGCATCGGCTACCTGCCTCAAGAGGCCAGCGTGTTCCGCAAGCTCTCCACTGAAGACAACCTTAGGGCCATCCTGGAACTGCGCCGCGACCTCAGCAAGGCGGAGCAGAAAGAGCGGGTCGAGCAACTGTTGGCCGAATTCCGCTTGGGCGGGGTGCGCAAGTCCTTGAGCGAACGCCTGTCGGGCGGCGAACGGCGGCGATTGGAGATTGCGCGGGCATTGGCCAGCGAGCCGCGCTTCATGCTGCTCGATGAACCCTTCGCCGGTGTGGACCCCATTTCCGTCGCCGACATCAAGAACGAGATCCGTGACCTCGCCGCACGCGACATCGGCATCCTCATCACTGATCACAACGTTCGCGACACCCTCGACATCTGCGACCGGGCCTACATCGTCAATGAAGGCCATCTGATAGCGGAAGGCGACGCCGAAGCCATACTCGGCCACGAGACGGTGCGCGACGTCTATCTCGGCGAGAGTTTCCGTCTCTAATGTCCGTGGCCTGGAGCCTTCAGCCGGGGAGCGCGAGGGGGCACCCCTCGCAGGAAAGGGTCTCCTCGTGAAACAGTCGCTGACGCTGCGCCTTGGACAGCAGCA
>JAPPIX010000304.1 GCA_028820495.1 Gammaproteobacteria bacterium | reverse complement strand
CAAAAAGCACCTTCACAAGCCGAGCTTTTGAACCACCGGGGACTGCATGGACCGGGCTTCGTGGTCAATCACCGCTTCGACCTGCTCGCGGGTGGTTCCGGGAAACCACTCAAGAAACTCGTCAACTGTTGCGCCGGACTTCAGGTTCTCGAACAGCGTCGCGACAGGCATTCTCGTCCCTCGAAAGACAAGCGCTTCGCCAAGCTTCTCCGGGTCGCGCTCAACAGCAGGGCAGGCACTCCAATCGGTAGCCATATCACGCTCCTGATTCGAATTCATCGCGACCTTCATGTTGCCCGAATATGGGCACATAATCCATGTCCTGACGCGGTGAAGCTGCAGCCGAGCGACTGTCCCCGTCGGCGGTGACACTGCGCGAGGGTTCGGTTGCCTCAATGCCGAGAACGCGACCGCTCAGCGCAGCACACCACGTTCCAGCAGGTTGGCGATGGTCTCATTCTGCACGGACAGAGAGTGGCCGGCAGGTGGCGCACGCACTTGGCCATCCTCGTCCAGCAGGCTGTTCGGCGGGCACACTTCTTCGCTGCCGTAAAGGTCATCGAAAAGCGCGAGGCGCTGGCGCGTGAACAGGTTGAACATGCCGGGACGGCGGCGGTAGGTCCGCAGGGCGTCGAGATGGATGTCAGCGTTCGCCGCCATGGACTCACCAACCGCCGCCTCAATCCGTACCTGGCCCTCATAGTCAACGATCTGTGAGACACCGTCCACCGAGGCGTTGGGCAGGTCGATGCCGCCAATCCCCGCCGTGTTGGCGGACACCACGTAAACATGGTTCTCATAGGCCCGCGCCCGCTTAGCTGTGTTCTTGGGCGTCAGGGCCGGGCTCGCCACTTCCGAGGACGAATGGCAGAGGACCTCGGCGCCCCGCAGCGCCAGCGCTCGACTGATCTCCGGGAATAGGATCTCCTCCGAAGCAACCGCCGCCAAGCGCCCCAGCGCCGTGTCGGCCACCGGGAAGAGGCCGTCCACTCCGTAGATGTCCAGGTAGCGGTCGAGCACGTCGTAGGGCGTCGGACCGAACTGCGAGATCAGGCGCCGGTAACGCAGTGCCACGTCGCCCGATTCATCGACGATGAAGCTGGTCTGGAAGTAGAGGTCGGGAAAGTGGCGATCCGCTTCGTAGAGGTTGCCGGCCAGAAACAGGCCGTTGTCCGCGGCGATGGCGCCGATGCGCTCGTACTCCGGGCCGTTAACCGCCACGCACCCCCGGGCCAGCCAAGCGGCTGCGGTTTCGCCCATGGGGTAGCCGGTCAGGAAGTACTCCGGCAGCACCACCAGCCGCAGATGAGGGCCAATGAACGCCTTGCTGGCCGCCACTTGGGCAGCGATGCGCTCCAGCGAGGCGTTGATTTGCCGACGGCACGAGGCAACATCGGCGCACTGCGCGATGGCCCGCACCCTAGTCTGCAGCGCAAGCGCTCCGAAGCTGGTCATCGCGGCCCTCCCCTTGCCATCAAGCGGCGTCAGCGCACCAGTCTAAGCCAATCAGGACGCCTCGGCACGGGCGTAGGCAAATCCCTTGGGCAGGCCGGCCTCGGCGACGAAGCCGTACAGGGTCTCGTCGGGCAGCGCCGCCTGCACGTCGGCCCGCACGGCCAGCAGCCGGTCGATGTCGATGCCCGTGCGCAGCCCCATCGCCTCCAGCAGGAACACCAAGTCTTCGGTGACGATGTTGCCGCTCGCCCCCGGCGCGAACGGGCAGCCGCCGAGACCGCCCAAGGAACTGTCGATGGTGGTGATGCCCACCTCAAGGGCTGCCATGACATTGGCGAGTCCCTGCCCCCGGGTGTTGTGCAGGTGGACGCCGGTGAGCCGTTCACGGCCCACCGCCGCCCGGATGCGCGTCGTCAAGCGCCGCACTTGGCTCGGATTGCCGTACCCCGTGGTGTCAGAAAGCCCCACTTCATCAGCACCCAGGGCGATGGCCCGCTCCGCCATCGCCACCACGCGGTCCTCCGGCACGGGCCCTTCCAAGGTGCAGCCGAAGGCGGTGGACAGCGAGACCTCAAGGGTGGGGCGCGCTGCCACCGGCTGCGCCGCCACCGCCGCCACGACGGCGGCGATCTCGTCGAACATCTGCGCGTGGGACTTCCTCACGTTGGCCAAGCTGTGGGTTTCGCTGACCGACAGCGGCATCGAGATGTGGTGCGCGCCCTCCGCAAGGGCCGCTTGGGCTCCCCGAAGGTTGGGCACTAGGACCGCGACGTTCAATCCGGGCAGCGTCTTGGCGAAGCGGACCAACTCGGCGGTGTCGGCCAGTTGCGGCAACAGACGGGGGGGCACGAAGGAACCCACCTCGATCTCCGGCACGCCGGCCGCAGCTTCCGCCGCGATCCAAGCCTTCTTGGCGTCAGTGGGCAAGATCGTGTCTATGTTCTGCAGACCATCGCGCGTGCCCACCTCGCTTACGGTCACGTCAATGGCCTGGGTCGCAACGGTTGCCGCAGTCATGGTTTCGAATCTGCGTTCATCAAATGACTTAATGATATATCATAGAGACAATTTTGCATGCGAGCCTTGGAGTGACAGCGACTGGTTTCCCGACCACCCGCCAGGCGGCCAGCGGCCTGCAGGATCCGCCAAACGGTCCCCAGGACTCAGCGCGGCCTCTCGACGGATTGCGCGTCGTCGAGTTCTCGCACATGGTGATGGGGCCGGCGACCGGGGTGATTCTGGCGGACCTCGGCGCCGACGTGCTCAAAGTGGAACCGCCCGGCGGCGACAACACTCGGTGGCTCAAGGGTTCCGGGGGCGGCTACTTCGCGATGTACAACCGCAACAAGCGCAGCCTGTGCGCCGATCTCAAGAATCCAAGAGCGCAAGCGCTGGTGCACGCCATACTGGCTGACGCCGACGTGTTGCTCGAGAACTTCCGTCCCGGCACCATGGACAAGCTCGGCTTCGGCTACGAAGCGCTCAGCGAACGCAATCCGCGCCTCGTCTACTGCAGCCTCAAGGGCTTCCTGCCGGGCCCCTACGGCGAGCGCGTGGCGCTTGACGAAGTCACGCAGATGATGGGTGGGCTCGCCTACATGACCGGCCTGCCGGGCAAGCCGATGCGCGCCGGCTCCTCCATCGTAGACATCACTGGGGGCATGTTCGGCGCCATCGCCGTGCTCGCCGCGCTGCAGGAGCGCGATCGCACCGGCTGCGGCCAGCGGGTCACCAGCGCGCTCTTCGAGACCACGGCGTTCCTGGTCGGCCAGCACATGGCCCAGCAGTCGGTGCTTGGCGAGGAGCCCCAGCCCATGTCCGTGCGCAGCTCCGCCTGGGGGATTTACGACCTGTTCGACTGCGCCGACGGACAGCTCTTCGTGGCGGTGGTGAGCGATACCCAATGGCGGCAGTTCTGTGCCGACTTCGGCCTAGACACCCTAGCCGCCGACGCCGCGCTCGCCGATAACGCCGGCCGGGTGGCCGGCCGCGAGCGCTTCATGCCGGCCTTGCGTGAACTGTTTGCCAGCCTCGACCGGCGCCAGGCGGCCGCCAAGCTGGCGCACGCCGGGCTGCCCTTCGCGGAGATCAACAAGCCCTCCGACCTGTTCGAAGACCCGCACCTGGCACGGGCGGGGCTGGTGAATGTCCGCCTCGCCGACGGCGCCCGCCAAGGCGCCCGGGCGCGCCTGCCGAAGTTGCCCGTGGAGATGGACGGGCGGCGGTTCGACCTGCGCCGCCACCTGCCGCACGTCGGCGAGCATTCCCGGGAGGCGGCACGGGGCACGGGCCGCAGCGAGGTTGAAATCGAGGCGCTGATCGCCGACGGCATCCTTTTCGAAAGCCAGTGAGGGCCAGTGGACGGGTAAGGAGGGGACGATGGCCGCCTATCTCATAGTGACCGCCCAAATTCGGGACCGGGCCCGCTTCCTGGCGGATTATGCGCCCGCAGCAGCCGCGCTCACCGAGCGATTCGGGGGCCAATACCTGCTGCGGGCGCCTGGCGCCGAAGTGCTCGAAGGCGACCATCCCGGCGGCTCGGTCGTCGTGTCCCGGTGGCCCGACAAGGCCGCGGCCCTAGCTTTCTGGCGCTCCCCGGAGTACGCCGAGGCCAAGCGCTTGCGGGCAGGCGTCGCCGACTGCCAGGTGTTGGTTGTCGAGGAGCCAGCGGCGTGAGCGATTGGCCCGCACTGATCAAACGGACGACCTTGATCGTGCGCGACATGACAGCGAGCCGGCGCTGGTATGAGCAGGTGCTGGGCATGCAGGTGTGGATGGATACCGAATTTGTGCTGAGCGGCGAGGGACTGGCCGCCGGCGCCGAAGGGGATCGCACCCACTTGGTCATCATGCGCGGCGAACATGACAAGATCGGCATGATCGGCCTGTTGCAATGGCTCGATCCACCTTGGCCCGCACCGCCCGTTCCCACTGAGGTCGCCTACGGCGCACCCGTGTTCGTGGTGGAATGCGACGATGCGGAGCGCCTAGCCGCTAGGGCGGCCGCACTGGGAACCCGCGTCCACTGTCCGCCGCGGACCTGGTCCACCCGGGGCGCCCGGGGAGAACTGCGCCACTTCATTGGCACGTCGGTGTTCGATCCGGACGGCCACTTCTACGAATGCAACCAGGTTACTGCGATTGAAGAGCCGAAGGACGCCCCATGACACTGCGATTTCAGCGCGCCAACTTCCTTGTGTCGAGCATCGAGCAGGCGTTGCCTTTCTACGAGGATGTGCTCGGCTTCAGCGTGGCGTTCGTCAAGGAACCTAGGGCGGCCAGCTACTCGCACCAAGTGTTCGGGCTGGACACCAGCCGGTCGATCGGCTTCGCAACCCTGAGCGCGCCGTCCCAGGAACGGGTGATGGCACTGACCGAGGTGCCGGGATTGGCCACTCAAGCGGCGCCCCGGCGAAGCGCCATCGTCATTGAAGTGGAGGATGTCGATGGGGTGGTGGCCCGCGCCGAGGCGGGCGGCTTCCAAGTGTTTCCCGAGGAGCGGCTGCTAACCCATGACGGCCGGGTGGGCCGGGAGGTAGGGCTGCTTGATGGCGACGGCAACCTGACCGTCATTTACCACATCGACCAACCGGCACCGCGATGAGCGTGGCAACGGAAAGCGGGAACGCCCTGCCCACAGCCACGCCCCCGGCAGTGGAGTATCCGAGAGCGGGGCGCGCTTGGTACATGGTGTGCCTGCTCACCGTCGCCTATGTCGTGTCCTTCGTGGACCGCAGCATCCTCGGCTTGCTGATCGATCCGATCAAGGCCGACTTGGGGCTCTCGGATTTTCAAATCGGTCTGCTGCTTGGCCCTGCGTTCGCCATCTTCTACGCCACCATGGGGCTACCCTTGGGCTATCTCGCGGACCGCCGCCGTCGCACTTGGATCGTGGCCGCTGGCATCACCCTGTGGTCCGCCGCCACTGCCCTGTCCGGGCTAGCACGCAACTTTGGGCAGTTGTTTATCGCAAGAATGTCGGTCGGCGTCGGAGAAGCTACTTTAAGTCCCTGTGCCATGTCACTGATTTCTGATTCCTTTCCTGAGGAACGCCGCGGCAAGCCAATCGCACTCTACTCCAGTGCCATCTCACTGGGCAGCGGGTTGGCCGCCTTACTCGGCGCAGCCGTTATTGCCTGGGTGGGAACCGGCAACAAAATGGAATGGCCCCTGCTTGGCCCCCTATCCGGCTGGCAGACGGCGTTTCTGGTCGTCGGCCTGCCCGGACTGGTGCTTGGCGCACTGTTCCTGCTGGTGCGCGAGCCGCGGCGCATTGGCGCGAATGCCGGTGGGCACCTTGGCCACATGTTCATCCATATCGGACGCCACGGCGCGGTCTTCGCCTGCTTCCTGTCGGTGTTCTGCGTCATGACCACCATCGCCTACAGCCACGGCTGGCTGGCGGTCACCTTCGCCCGCACCTACGGCTGGCCAGTGGAGGACTTTGCCTTGGCCAACGGCATAGCGCTGCTGTTGGTCGGCCCGGCCTCGGTCAACCTCGCCGGCGCCCTCTCCGACCGCTTCACCAGCCGCGGGCACCGGGATGCGCCCATGCGCATCGCGCTGGGCGGGTTGATGGTGGCGGTGCCGACCTGCACCATCGGTCCGCTGCTGGACAACGCCTGGGCGGCATTCAGCCTGCTGATGCTCGGCAACGCCGGGATGGCGTTCACCACCGCTACCTCCGTGACCGCCCTGCTGCCGATCACGCCAGCCCGAATCCGCGCCCAGGTCGTCGCCTTCTACTACATGGCAATCAGCCTGGCGGGGCTCATGCTCGGTCCCACCTTGGTAGGCGCATTGAACGACCTGGTTTTCGGCGCGGACGGCGTTCGCTACAGCGTGGCGCTGCTGCCGCTCGTTTTCGGTGGACCGGTCCTCGCCCTGGCACCGATCACCCTGCGGCTCTACCGCCGCGCTCTGGAACAGGACATCGGCGAGTCGGGCTAGCCAGTGGGGCTAGTCGAGGCGCACCCAAGGCTGCGCGGCAAAGCGTTCGGCCTCAAAGGCATCGATCGCTGCGACGCGCTGATCCGTCAGGGCGATGTCATCAAGGCCGCGCAAAAGGCGCCGCCGCTGCCCCGGCGCAATCGCGAAGGGAACTTGGGCGCTAGCTCCCTCAATCTCCAAAGCATGCAGGTTTGCGGTTAGCTGGTTGCGCTGCGGATCTCTGTCGGACCACGCCGCCAAGGCGCGGATGTCGGACAGCGGCGCTTGGGCGGGCAACAGGCCGTTGGCCACGCAGTTCTTCTGGAAGATGGGGTTGAAGTCCGGTGCAATGATGACGGCAATGCCGAACTCGACCAGCGCCCAGACCGCGAATTCCCTGGATGAGCCGCAGCCGAAGTTCGGGCCGCCGAGCAGTATGCTGGCACCGGTCCGTTCCGGGTGATTCAGGATGAATTCCGGATTGGGGATGCGCCGCTCGGGATCGAGGTAGCGCCAATTGGCAAACAGGCCGTCGGCCAGCCCCGAGCGAGAGACGCGCCGCATCTCCCGGGACGGCATGATCGCATCGGTGTCCACGTTGGCCTGCAGCAGCGGTGCCGCCACCCCCCTATGTATTTCCAATGGTTTCAACGAACGCGCCCTACGCCGTGTCCGGCGAAGCGATGTGGCCATGGATCGCGGAGGCGGCCACCACCGCCGGACTGGTCAAATGGGAGCGAACGCCCGGCCCCTGCCGGCCCTCGAAGTTCCGGTTGGTGGTGGTGACGACCCGCTTGCCGGTCCCAAAGGATTCCCCGCCGGCAAAGAAGCACATCGAACAACCCGGCTCCCGCCATTCGAAGCCGGCTGCCTTGAACACCCGATCGAGGTCTTCGACCTCCGCCTGCCGTTTCACGCGCTTCGAGCCCGGAACGCAGATCGCCGTCACGCCGGCGGCCACGCGATGTCCCTTGAGCACCCGAGCAGCGGCTCGGATGTCGCTGATGCGGGCGTTGGTGCAGGAGCCGATGAAGGCCGCGTCGATGGGCTTCGACGCCAAAGGCAGGCCGGGTTCCAGCCCCATGTAGTCAAGCGCTTGACGGGCGGCGGCATCCTTCGGTGACGGAACGGGGTCGCTGAGCCCCCCGCACTGTTCCGGCGATGTGCCCCAAGTGACCTGCGGCACCACTTGGGCGGCGTCGATGGCAATGTCGCGGTCGAAGCGGGCGCTTGGGTCGCTGCGCAACGCACGCCAATCCGCAATAGGCGCATCCTTCGGCGCCAAGGGGGCCGCCTCAGCCTGCTTGAAAACCGCCTCGTCCGGGGCAATCACGGCGGTGGCCGCCCCGAATTCCGCAGCCATGTTGCACAACGTCATGCGCTGCTCAAGCGTCATGGCGTCAATGCCCGCGCCCTGAAACTCCACGGCCGCCCCACCGCCGCCGCCCACCCCGCGGGCGCTGATCAAGGTCAGTGCCAGATCCTTGGCGGTGGCGTGACCAAGCAACTGTCCGCTGATGCTGATCCGCAGAGTTGCCGGCTTAACCGCCCGCAGCGTGGAGGTGGCCAGCGCATGCTCGAGCTCGCTGGTGCCGATGCCGAAGGCCAACGTGCCCAAAGCGCCCAAAGTGCAGGTGTGCGAGTCGGGGCAAACCAAGCTCAAGCCCGGCAGCGCAATGC
This sequence comes from Gammaproteobacteria bacterium, assembly GCA_028820495.1. GTDB lineage: Bacteria > Pseudomonadota > Gammaproteobacteria > Pseudomonadales > Azotimanducaceae > Azophilus. The sequence goes on along the minus strand of JAPPIX010000304.1, from coordinate 3,658 downwards.
CCTGCTCCGCGCTCACCAAGTGGCAGATGCCTTGGTCCTCGTCATCGATGTCGAACATCCGCAGGCCGAAGGACGCGGCGCCCTGGCGAAGCGCCACGATGAAATCCCAGCCGCCGGGCACCCGGGTGTCGTCGCTGCGCCCCGGCAGCGTGTCCACGACATGGTCAGCCACGCAGAAGGCATGTTCGGGCCGACGCACGGAGCGGCGGTGCCGCGCAAGGGAATCCAGCGCGACGGCACCGGTGCGCTCGTGCATGACCACGCGATCAACGTACAGCAGGCTCGCGCCGTCACCGTCCGTTTCGATGCAGTGGCTGTCCCACAGTTTGTCGAAGAGGGTCCCGGACACAGGCGTGTGCAATAGCTATAATGACCTATCATTATGGCTAATTTTCTCGTCGCAGCGAACCCCCGCGGGGGGCCGGGCCACCGCTTCCAATCTGCCGACCCAACTGATGTGCTTGCCGCGGCCAAGGGGCTGCGCGCGGCCCAGCCGGATTGGGCGGCTCTGCCGATCGATGAGCGCCTGTCCGCGCTTGGGGCGTGGTGCGAGGCGTTGCGCGCCACCGGTCCGGAACTCGTCGCCGCGCTCACCGAAGACACCGGCCGGGCGTTGCTCTCCCAAGTGGAATTGGACGGAGCGCTGGGGCGCATTGAACACTGGCGGCACCAGTCCCCAACTCTGCTGTCGGAACCTTCGCAGGGCGTGTCGGCGTCCGCGCCGAGCGTTCGATACGAGCATCGCTGCGATCCTCTCGGCTTGGTTGCGGTGGTCTCGCCGTGGAACTTCCCATTGCTGCTCATGCTGATCGACGCCGTGCCCGCCTTGGCGGCCGGCTGCGCGGTATTGGCCAAGCCGAGCGAGCACACGCCGCGATTCGTTGAGCCCCTTATGGCGTCGGTGCGTTCGGTGCCGGCCCTTGCAACGGTTTTCCAATGCCTGCTCGGCGGGCCGGAGGCCGGCGCAGCCGTAGTGGATGCGGTTGACGCGGTGTGCTTCACCGGGAGCGTGGCCACCGGACGCAGGGTCGGTGCGCACGCCGGCGAACGCCTGATTCCGGCGTTCTTGGAACTCGGTGGCAAAGACCCGCTCATCGTGCTCGCCGACGCGGATGTCACGCAGGCGGCGGACATCACGCTACGCGGGTCGGTGATCGCCACTGGCCAAGCCTGTCAGTCCATTGAACGCGTGTACGTTCATCGGTCACTGTACGGTGCATTCGTCTCCAAATTGACCGCTGCGGCCAGCGCGGTGACGCTGAACACGGAGCGCGTTGATCAGGGGCATCTCGGGCCCTTCATCGACCCACGCCAAGCCGACTTGGTGGAGGCCCAGCTTGAGGACGCCCTGGCCAATGGCGCCACCTTGCACTGCGGTGGCTTGGTGAGGCGCGATGGCGGCGCTTGGTGCGCACCCGTTGTGCTGACCGGCGTGCACCACGCCATGCGGCTTTACCGCGAGGAGACCTTTGGGCCGGTTCTGCCCGTGATGCCCTTTGCAAACGACGACGAGGCGATTGATCTCGCCAACGACTCCGAGTTCGGGCTCTCCGCCGCCGTGCTCGGCGAACAGGCCCACGCCCTGTCCGTCGCCGCCCGGCTGCGTGCCGGCGCCGTCAGCATCAACGACGCCGGCCTGACCGCCCAAGTCAGCGACGTGGAGAAGGACTCCTACGGCGTTTCCGGCATCGGCAGGTCGCGCATGGGGCCGAGCGGCCTGCTGCGCTTTCTGCGCCGCCAAGCGCTGTTGGTGCAGACCGCCCCCGCCGCCCCGCTCGATGCCTTCAAGGAAGTGGAGCGGGAAACGATGCCCGGTACTTGAAGACGACCGCTTTGTCCTAGAGCCCAACAATGGCAGGCTGAAGGAAACTGCCCTCTGGTTCCGCCGCCTCCCCAACGGTCCAAACGCTGGCGCGTCGGGCGTGTTCAACGCGGTTCGACGCGCCGGGCGTGTTCCTCCAAGGCCGCACGGAGTCGGTCGTTCGGCGGCGGCGGATCAGCGAGGGCATTGAAGAGACGCATCGCCTCCTCCCGGTGAAGCGTCAAGGTGCCGTTCCGATGGCCAGTCCTTCCCGCATTCTCCAGCGCACTCGAAACAATGAAGGCGCTGACGGTCTTGCCTTCGACGGAGGCCGCGCGTTCGATGCGCCGTTTCTCGGCTTCACTGAGCCGCACGTTGATGCGTTCACCGCAAGCAGTATCGATTTCGGGCATGGATGTGGTCCTCTCACACATCAAATGTACGTCGTCTTGGTGCCTTCTCCAAGACTGACTGGCTGGCAGGAATCGCGCAATGGCTCCATGTTAGTGCAACCATACTCCGGTCACTTTGGGGAAGCCATGTTTCATGGTCAGCGACGCTGGTTGGGCGAACTCCCACCCGTGACACGGCATACAAAGGCGACCACTTCCACGAGGCTGGGAGTTTGGGGTCACTTCCGCCGAGCGGCCATTCTCGCTGCTTTTTCGCCCGCATCTTCGTCGTAGTACAGAATTCGAACAATGTTGTCGTCGAAGAACGCGTTGATCCGATCCATAACCCTCGCGAGGGGTGCTTGTAGCGACTTTCTGGTGTAACTCATAGCAGACCCAAACAGACTAAGCGCGTACGAAGGCAATCGCAGTAGCCAAATGGCATTCCTACCCAACTGCCGACCGAGGTCATCCTTGCGGTCTATGCCCTAAAGCTAGTACTAGTGCCGACGGGCCATTGCCTGCGGTCAGCGTTAGGAAAGCCGATGTTCACGGGCAGCTTTCATGCGGTTGCGAATTTCCGCACAGTGACGCGACCCGAACGCTTCTGCGCTTGCCAAAGGTCAAATTGCATTTGTTGCTGCAGCCAGCTCTCCGGACTCCCGCCGAACGCCTTGGACAGACGGATGGCCATCTCAGGAGATATCCCAAGTCGACCGTTCAGCAGCATGGACAGGGTGTTGCGTGACACAGCAAGGCCCTTCGCGGCCTCAGTTACGGTGAGCCCCAGCGGCTCCAAGCACTGCCGCCTGATGAACGGGCCCGGGTGAGGTGGATCGTGCATGAGCATCGTTTTACCTCCTAGTGGTAGTCAATATAGTCAACGTCAACGGCATGACCATCCTCGAAACGGAAGATCACCCGACAGTTGGAGCGCACTGTCACAGCCCAATATCCTGAGTAGTCTCCCTAGCGTCCCTTTTCCTGCAAAGCAGAGATGCCCCCTTTGGCTGGCTTTAGGGTTCCGCCGTCTCCGCCCCGGCCTCGCCGTCGCCGAACCCGCGGGAGAGGTTGGCGAGGTGCCCGGTGGGGGACCGGAGCAGGGACATCACGCGGATCGGGCGGTCGGACTCCACCTTGAGCCGCCACTTGCCGGTTCCGTCGCCCAGCGCGCCCTCGACGGCCGCGTCCGGGGCCGCGCCGTCCGGGTCCGCCGCCCCCGCCTCCAGCTCGGCGGAGGTGAGCTCGACCGCCTGGAACGCGGGCACCGCGACCGTCACCGGCCCGCCCGGCGCACCGGCGTCGTCCACGCCCGATATCCGCGCCAGGGCGTCATCCGGCCCCGGGTTCATGAGCCGCAGCAGGCTGACCTGCCGCCCGTTGCCGCCGGGGTTGAGGAAGTCCACCGCATGCGCCCCGTCCCGGAGCGGCGCCAGCGCGTTCATGCCGGTCACGAACCCGTCCT
>JAPPIX010000312.1 GCA_028820495.1 Gammaproteobacteria bacterium | reverse complement strand
GATCAATCACGCCGGACGCGCATGAAGCTCGCGAAGCGGGGAATTCCCTTGGCGGTGGTTCCGAAGTGCTTGTAGGTCACCGTTGCCCCGATGGGCGGTGGATTGCGCCGGTCCGCGTCGGTGAAGCCGGTGCCCAGTTTGAACCGGTGACCGTCCGGCGCCTCGACCAGCAGCGAGCCCAGCATGCCCCGGTACTTGCCCTTGCCCGGCAGGTGGGCGACGACGGTTGCTTCGGCGTCTTGATAGGCCTTGAGCTTCAGCAGGTCGTCGCTGCGGCCCGGCCGGTGCAAGGACCGGCCGTTGCGGAGCATCAGGCCTTCCCCGCCTTCGGCAGTGACGCGCTCCAAGATCGCCATGAGTTCGGCTTCGCTGGAAACGCGAAACTGCTCGACCAAGGCGATGTGCGGCGAAGGCGCTGGTGCCAGGATTTCCTGCAATCGCTTTAGACGGTCGTCAAAGGGTGTCCCCGGCTCCGGGAGGTCGAAGACCATGAAGCGAATCTGCCGCCACGCTGCGTCGTCCGGGATTTGCCGACGCACCGTACCGGACAAGCTCTCGAACGTGCCGCGTCCCATCCACAGTTCGCCATCGAGCGCTTGAGCTGGGAAGCCCTCGGTGAACCAAGCCGGCGCGTTGAAGCGGTTGCCCCGGCGGGAATAAAGCGCTTCGCCGTCCCACAGGGCACGCACCCCGTCGAGCTTTTCACTGACCCAATAGCGCCTTAAGTCAACGCCGCCTTGGTAGATGTTGGCGAGCGACGGGGCAGGGGCGCTGTTGCGGACATCCGTAGCGAGCGCCAGCCCGCCCAACAAGCAGCAAAAGAGAGTGGCATAGCGGAACATCGCGGTGTCTCCCGGTGATTGAAAGCCACACTTTGAGGGGCCGGGCACTGCAAAAGAAGAGGAAAACGCCCCGATGAGCTGTAGGAGATTCGCCCGGCGTGAACTTCAGGGGATAGCTTCATTCATGCCGGTGTTCGGTGCCGACGCGTTCCTTGACCTATTGCGATTCAGCGAGTTTTTCGCGGGGCGCAACCATGTAGCGAGCTTGGTGGGCAGGTGACGTGGAATCTAGCGCAGATGTGCTGTTACAAGTTTATCGTGTGTGGCGATTACAAGTGTATTGCGTGGAATTGCTAAGAGAGTACGAGCTCAGGGACCACCACTTCCCACTCGTCGCAGCGCAGGCCTTGCTGGTATTCGGGTTCGCTGTCGTCTTGTTGCCAGCCGACGATGGCATGCACCCGTGCGGAGTGAAATTGACCTGTTGGGAGGTAGCTTCTGGCCAAACGGGTGACCACCTGTCCTTCTCTGGTGGTGAGTTCCCAAGGGCCTTGGTCTGTGCGCAGGTAGAGTGGGTCACTCGGTTTCAGTCGGCGAATGGCGGCGTGAATTGGATCAGCGGCGGGGCGTCGGCCTGGAAAACCTAAGTTCACGTCCTTGAGCGTCAGTGCTGTACGGCGATGGTCCAGTTCGGGCGGAGCAGGGGGGAGGTTTGTCGGCGGGCGATGGAGCACGCAAGCATGGCCGCGCAGTTCCCGGATGGGGCCTTGTCGGTTCCACCTCGTGACTGGTTGGTCGCGCACTTGGAGGGTGCCAGGACCCGACGCGGGTTCAGTCCCGACAGCAGGAGGATGCCCCGGGCGTGTAATGCTGGCCAGCGCCAGCGTTTTCTTGGCGCGGGTCATGGCGACGTAGTAAAGGCGCCGCCAAGCGTCGGGGTCTTCATTGCGGCCGGTGACCTGCCAATCGTCATCCAGGATGATGACGTGGTCGAACTCCAGCCCCTTGGCGCTGTGGGCGGTGACTAGGAGCACGCCCTGCTGGCGGCGGCGAAACGCCTGGCCCCACTCGGCGAGCCACTCATTGAAGCTCTCCACTGAGGTTTCCGCATCGCCGTACTCAAGGCGAAACTCGGCGATGGCCTCACGGAGTGCGTTCATCCAGCCACTGACGGGCTGATGGTTGGCCCAACTTTCCAGGGTTTCTGCGGTCAGGAACGGATTGGGGCGTTGGTCAAGCCAATGGCGCAGTTCGCGGGTTTCCCGCAGCCGCCAGAAGTAGCTGGCGTCGTCGGTGGCCATTTGCGCGGGAACGCCCTCGACCTCGCACAGGCTTTGCACTGATTCCAAAGTTTGCCAACGCCTTGCGATCATGGCGCAGCGGCGCCAATCCCAGTCCTCAGCCGACAGGGCTGCCAGCCGCTGGAACTCGGCCAAAGCCGCCAACGCTTGGGTCTTTTCGTCCGTGCCCGCCCGGAGAATCTGCACACGGCCCCGGCCAACGGGATCCCGCTCGGTCCATTCCCCGCCGGGGGGCGCTTTCCGCCGCGCCCGGTCAACCTCAATCGGGTGGTCGCCCTTCATCCGCTGTCGAGCGGGCTCGATGAAGGCGTTGGCGGCGTCGATGATGTGGGCGCTGGAGCGATAGTTCTGGGTCAGCCATACTGGCTTGGCAGCGTAGTCCTCGGTGAAGCGGCGGATGAAGGCCCCCGAGGCGCCCATGAAGCTGTACACGTTCTGGTCATCATCTCCGACGGCGAACAGGGTCAGCTTGCTGTCCTCATCATCGCGGGATCGTCCGGCCATGGCTGAGATCAGTTCGTATTGGTCTTGGTCCAGGTCTTGGTACTCATCCACCAGGATGTGCCGAAAACCCGCCAGAAGCCGGTCGCGCTGGGTGTCAGCTTCTTCCGGTAGCAAGTCCTCGCCCTTCAGGAGCGCGGTGGCTTCACGCAGCACCTCCGCGAAGGCTTGCTGAGGGTCTTCGTTGTCCGAGCGCCGCATGTCAGCGAAGCTGGCGCCCACCAGACGCATCGCCATGGCGTGGCAAGTGAGTACGGTGACGCCCTTGGCGTCCTGCCCCACCAGTTCCTCAAGACGGCGGCGGATCTCGACCGCGGCGTGACGGTTGTAGGCGAGCGCTAGGATGCCTCGGGAAGGTTGGCGACGAACCCGCAGCAGATAGGCGATTCGATGCACCAGCACTCGGGTCTTGCCGGAACCCGGTCCCGCCAGCACCAGCATATTGGCTTGCTCCCGGTCGTCGGCCACGATGCGCCTTTGGTCCGCACTCAAGCCGCCGACAATCGTCTGCCAAGTTGCCGGGGTGGTCTCACGGGCCAATTCGGCCTCGCGGTTGGGCAGCCAACGGTCGAGGAAGGTTTGGCGGTCCAAGCTGAAGTAGTCCATCGCTAGGCGCAATGCGTCGGCCGTGGCGTCCAAACCCTGTGCGGCAAATTCCGCCATTACGTGAATCTGCAGGACCTGTTCCTGGTAGTGGAGCTTCAGCGGTTCGAAGTCCGCGGCGCCGAATCCGCGCCGCCGTCCGCCGGAGTCGGACTGCTCCTCAAGGTGGATGGTCATGGCGGGGCGGAACACGGTGAATCCCTTATTGAGGCGGATGACTTCCTGTTCGTGCAGCCAGAGCAGGGCGCGATCCAGTAGTTTGCCCAGATCGGGGCTCGCGCTCCGAAGCAGTAGGTCGTCGGCTAGGGCTTGGCGCAGTTTGCCGAAGGTAGTCTCCGCCAGCAGGTCGGTGCCGCGTGCGCCCTGTGGAAGGGTTCCGAGCAAGTGGTCCAGCAGCAGCTTCCCCGCATGGCGACGCCGTTGAGCCATTTCCGCCAAGTTTCGCCATCCTCTAAGTAGAGTTAGGTTGGCCTGTTCCCGATTGGGGCGCCGCAGCTTGATGCTGCCGCCTGCGCCGTCCGCGGCCCGATCCTCCCCACGTCCATCTTGCTCGATGCTACGCAGGATGCGGATCAGGCGGTCTGGCAGGGCGTGGATTAAGCCGTCGTCCTTGAGTTTTTGGGCGGCGACGCGAAGGTGCAGGTTGTGACTTTCGCCCTTTGCAAGGTCAGGCGCCGCCTCCCGCATGAGCTCGACCAACGCCACTTCCAATACTTGCGCATCCTGTAGCCGCTTGTCCGATGACCGGGTGATGCCGACATGCACGAACGCAGTCAAGGCCATGTCGTTGGTGACCAAGCCAAGGTGTTCCAAGTCGTGCAGGGCTCGGCGAACACCGGGCGCACTTAGTCGGGCGACGCCCATCAGCTCGTCGGTGGACACGCCCTCATTGGGATCGGCGGCAATGAGGGCTTGCACAAGGCGCAGCAGGGTTTGCCGACGGCTGTCGGTCAAGCCTTGGTTGGTGGCCAGCCGACGGTGCGCCTCGTCCACGGATTGCACCCGCAACGATGAAGGAAACACCTGCACCCGGTTTTCGTCCCGCCGCAACAGTGCGGCCTCCTCCAGCCAAGCAACCGCCGCCTTCACGCGGGTGTCGTCCGTGGCGCTGTCGCGCTCGAACTCGGAATCTTCGTCTTCGGCCAGAACTTCCCCGGCGGTTGCCACCACCTCGCCTCTTAGCTGGCCCTTGCGATCAACTTGGCGGAGGGCCTTAAGGATGCCGTGAATCTCGCGCCGAGTGAGGCGCGAACGGGCCGACATACCGAACTGTCGTTCCAGATCATCGGTTGTGTAGAGCAGCAGGCAGCGGGCGTATTGGCGGTCGCGACCAGCTCGGCCAGCTTCCTGCAGGTAGTTTTCCAGAGACCCTGGGATGTCGGCGTGGATCACCAATCGTACATCGGGCTTGTCAATGCCCATGCCGAAGGCGTTGGTGGCGGCGATGACCCGCAGCTGGCCTTCGATGAACTGCCGCTGGGTGTGCTGCTTCGTTTCCGGCGACAATAGGGAATGGAAGTGGGCCGAGGCTATGCCCTTGCGCCGCAGATGTTCGGCGACCTCTTCGCAGTGGCGGCGCGTTGCGCAATAGACGATGGCCCCGCCGGGCAGGTCGGCGGGCAGGTCGGCTTCAAGCGCCTGATGAATATCGTCGAGCTTGTGGGCAGCATCCGTGGGCCGCACCTCGAATTCAAGGTTTTCACGTCTGGAACCACCGTTAAAGACGGTGAATTGGATACCGAGGGTGTCGTGAAAGTAGTCTTGGATGTCCGTCGCCACTTCGGGCTTAGCTGTCGCGGTCAGGCACATAACTACCGGTGGGCTCGCTTGGTCCGCTTGTGTGTGGTTTTGTGTGCCGGTGCGTTCGCGAATGAAGCGACCCACGTAGCGGTAGTCGGGACGGAAGTCGTGGCCCCAGCTAGATAGGCAGTGGGCTTCGTCGAGCACCCAAGCGCCCACTTCCCGCTGTTCCAGCGCCCGCCGCAGCGAGCGGTTGCGTAGTTGTTCCGGCGAGGTGATGAGGATGGCCGCATCACCTAGGCGCACCCGGTCCAGTGCGTCGCTTCGCTCCGGCATCGACAGCATCCCGTTTACGGTGACGCCGTTGCTGATGCCCCGCGCTTCAAGGCCAGCCACTTGGTCTGCCATGAGGGCCACCAAGGGCGAAATCACCACCGTGAGCGCACCGGTTTTGTCGTAACGCGAAAGCGCGGGAACTTGATAGCAGAGCGACTTGCCAGCGCCGGTGGGCAGGATGGCCAGCACGGGGTCTCCTGCCATGGCCCGTTGCACGATGGCCTGTTGCATGGACTGGCCGCTGGGCGTTGATGGGTCAGCCCGAAAATCGGCGAAGCCAAACCATCGCTTGAGTTCCTTGGCGGGATCATGGCGGTCGCGGCACCAAGCGCAAATCGGATCCGCGCAAGCAGTATCTCGAAGCGCTCGAACCAGACGGCGTGCCGCCGGGAATTGATGGCGCACCCAAGGCGGCATCACGGAATTGCCGCCTGCCACCGAGAGCCAAGCGAGCGCATAGGCCAGCGGCCAGCCGTCCAGCGCATTGGCCATGAGCAGGTTGTTGACTTGAGTGGCGCAGGCCTGCCCCTCGAGACGCCGTCTGATGGCGGCCTCGGCTTGAACAGTGGTTGGTTTAGCGGTGCCGCGAACTTCCGCAAAAAAGGCGTCAAAGCCGCCATTGCCGGGCGACGCTCCGCACAGCCAGTGCCAAGCCAGCAGCAGGTCGGCGTCCGCCTTGGCCAAGGCCGTGCGCTCGTCGGCCAACAGCATCAGGGTTAGGCGTGCGTCGAGTTCGGGATCATTGATCTGCCCGCGAATCAATCCGCCGTCTTGGTAGTGCTTGACGAGACGATGGTAGGGGTTTGCGGGAAATGCCAGAGGGCTCAGGCGCAGGGTGTCGAGCATGGGCAGGCCGTGCAAACGCAGGCCGGGCGCTGCGGCCTGGAGGTGGGCCATGTCGAAGGCGATCAAGTTGTGGCCGACCAAGCTGGCATTTTCTGGGACGAATTCGTCAAGCTGTGCCAGCGCGGCTTTCAAACCGAGGCTACGCAGGCGTTCTTTGGGTAGAATCAGCGTGTCGCCGCTGGCTTCGTCGACTGCGGCCAGCGCAAAGATGCGTTCGTTTCGTTTGTTGACTTCAAGATCGACGGAAATGTAGCGCATTGGAAACCTATTGACGTGGGACGCCCACAGTCATGCCGGCCGTGCTCCAGCTGGCCGGTGCCGGTGCGCTGCCGCAGTCAGACGGACGGTCGCTGTGCTCAAAGCGAACCAAGCGCCACGCTAGCAGTGCCTTCGAGAGGTGCCTCGGTGCCTTCCCGCTCCAACCAGATGTCGCAGTCGGCGATCCACTCACCATCGGTTTGGCGGATTCCGGTGACCCGGCCGCGGGCGGTGATGTGGTCGCCGTCCAGCACCACCAAGGGGAAGCGCATGACGATGCGGCGAATGGAGCGGGGGCCGACCCAAGCGTGGAGCATGTTGATCATGTAGCTCAGGCCCAGTGGCCCTTGGTTGATGGTGTGGTAGCCGAAGCCGAGCTTCTCCACCACCGAGGGATCCCAATGCACCGGGTTGGGGTCGCGCAGGATGGCCGCCATCGTGCGCATCCGCTCCGGTGCCACCCGGGCCATGACCCAGGGCGGAACCTCATCGCCTACCCGCACGCCGGCCGGGGACTCGACGAGCTCAGCGGCAGTCGGCGAGGGATCGACCGCCTCGACGTGCTTGTTCAGGTCCGCTTGTTCGGACGGGTTGCTCTCGAAGCTTCGCCGGTAGTGCCAAGTGATGGTCGCCCGGGCGCTCAAGGCCTCGTCCGGCGCGAACATCTCGAAGCGGAAGGCAATGCGGTCGAAGATGCGTCCATCGCCGCTGCGGCGGTCGGCCTCGACCACCTCGCCGGTGATCCGGTAGGGCGTTTCCTCGAGCAGCGGCTGAAAAATCTCCCAAACGTAGCTTTCGATGCCGATGGAGAAGTCCGACTCCGCTTGGCCGAGGGCGAACATGCCCTTGATGGAGGTGTTCGCTCCTAGGATGGGCACATGGAAGAGGGCGACCGGGTGCGCCAGGCCGTCCGGCAGCGGCGGAGCGCCCGTGCATTCGGTGAGCAGGAAGTTCTCCCAATGGGCGATGGTGTAGGAGCCGCCCGGGAATTGGTGGCCGACCAAGGCGCGGATGTCTTCGGGGCTGGGCGAGTTTGGCATGGGGACGTTGCTTCTCGGCGATAGGATTGGCGCCGATTCTACATCGTTGTTCCGTTTTGGAACCCACTTCGGCGCGACCGACGGGGCGCTAACCGGGTTATCATGGGGCAAGAACTGCACCGGACGGCGCTAGGCAATTGGACAAGCGGATAGACTATGGATGCGCAAGAAACTTCGCTGACCGACGCAGGTCGAGGGTGATTCCATGCCCACGGTGCTTAGACTTGGACCGTATCGCTTTTATTTCTATTCGAACGATGCGGAGGAACCGAAGCACATTCATGTTGAACGGGATGGATATGTTGCGAAGTTTTGGCTGGAACCCGTGAGAATGCAGCGTAGCGGAGGGTTCAGTCGAGTGGAGATCCTGCGCATCTTGAGATTGGTGCGGGATCATCAGCAGGAATTGCAGGAGGCTTGGGATGCATTTTTCGACGCCTGAAGCGGGGATGCCTAACGTCTTGGATGTGTCGGTCTCCGAAGAGGCGCTGACCGTGGAATTGAGCGACGGTCGAACTTTGGCTGTGCCAACCGGATGGTACCCACGGCTGGCTTACGCCAAGGAGGAAGAACGTGCGAACTGGACGATCATCGATGGGGGACAGGGAATTCATTGGCGGGAACTTGACGAGGACGTGAGTCTGGCGGGTCTTCTTGCCGGCCGCGCTTCTAGCGAGGGGCAGCGGTCGCTGCGGCGCTGGCTGGATCAAAGGCCTTAGGGTCGATAACGCCCAAATTCAATCAAAAAAGCCCCCTTCCCACAGCCTACTCAAAATGTCCCCGGCGGGAAGAACACGCACATCATCAATCAATGCCTCGCGATTGCCGAGGCAGACGCCAAGATGCACGCCAAGGGGCCGCGTTTTGCTGGCCCCCAGTTGGGTTCACATAAGATGAAGGCCTCGGTTGAAAGGCCGCTCCCAACGCCGGCTGGCCTTGACTTCCACGGCTTTGCGGCCTGCAGCGGTTTTCGGTCATCGAGCTTCCAAACAGGCCGAAAGCCTGCGCCAAGCCTCCTCAATGTGGCGACCCGCAGGATAGGCGTCAATGTAGCGGCGCAGTTGGGCCTCATCGCATTCATTCATCACTGCCGACCAAAGTTGGCCTTCCTCATCGTCGGCGACGGTGGAGCTGGGCGGGGGTGCAAGCGTGGCTGATCCGACAATCGCTTCCGCCAAATTGTCATTCTGTGACTGTGCCGTTCTTTCGGTTTCTTCCGCCACCTCGATGCGCTCCTCCAATGCGCCCACCAGGGGGTGTTGTGGTTCCACGTCAACCAGTCTGGAGTGGAGCCGTTTGGCGCGGAAGATGTCGCTGCGCTCAAGGGCATCGCGAATCAACGTGGCGTAGCGCTCGGTCACCTGCAGGATGCCGGCGATGGATCTTTCGTTTTGCGGGTCCATGGCCAGAGCCCGCCGGAAATAGTCCGCGGCGCTGTCTCCGGCGGGCGTAGCCAAGTTGTCCGAGGCAAGCCGCGCATCACCGAGGTCATTCAATCTCCCCACTTCCATGGCCGCTGCAAGTTGCTCGACAAGCTGCCTTCGCTCATCGCGCAGCTCCGCAAAGGCATCGTCTCCAGGCCACTCGGCTGCGGCCATGTCCAGCAGCTTCCGAGCCCTGTCCGGATTGCCAGCTTTGATCTCCCTGCGGGCTTGGGCCAGCAGCTTTAGTCGCAGTTCGTCATGCAGGGCTTGAGCGCGGGGGCTCGCCGGGCCCAACCGGATGGATTGGCGGTATAGTTCAAGCGCTGCGATGATGTCCTCGACCTCCCCGCCGATGGCCAGAGCGGCCTCCGCAGCAGCGATCAACTGTGGCTGCGCCGCGGAGGATGCTTCGGTTGAGTGGGGCTCCATCTCCGGGTCGAGCTGGTCATGGACCGTTTCCCCAAGCTCTTCGTAGGGTACGCTCGGGGAGTTTTTTCCGAGTAGGCCGGTGCCGAACAGAAGGGTTACCAAGCTGATGGTCACGCCCGTTACGGGAAGCCAGTTGGCCATCAAGCCCTTCAGAATTCTCGATATGAAAGGTTGTAGGGCCAACCTGGCTCGGGCAAGGATGTCCGAGATGGCTTTTGCAGGCTCACTCGCAAGCTTCGCGGTTTTAGAAACCCCGGTCGTCATGAGCCACAGCCTGCGCCAAGCGGTGCCCGCTATGTGGACGGACCCCCGCAGCCAATTTGGGGACATCCCAAGCACCTCGCCTCCCAATCAGAAAATAATGACGGACTTGATGTCCTCCGGCGTTCGCCGCACCAGTGCCGCGGCCTGGTTTTCATTGATGACGAACTCCACGGCGCCTGGTTGGCCATCGAATCCATTTCGTCCAGGGTGGCCGATGTTGCCCATGTTGCCATGTGCGCCGACTTCGGGAAGGACTTGCTTGCTGGGGATCGATTCGGTTTCCCAGCTGCTCGTGGAACCGGGAACGCCGGGCTGTCCCGCAACGCCTTCACCCCCCCCTTGGCCACCGGCTCCGCCTAGGCTGTCCAGAACGAACACGCTCTCAAGATCGTAGGAAGAGAGAACCAGCACGATGTTCCCGCCGTCGCCGCCATCTCCGCCGTCGCCGCCGCTCCCTGCGTTCCCCCCGTCACCGCCGGAGCCGGAGAAGTAGGCGTCACCTCCGTTGCCGCCAAGGCCGCCATTCCCGCCGTTGCCGCCATCGCCTCCATTGCCGCCGCGGCTGATGATCGTCACGGGCGGATCGCCCATGGCACGAACGTAGTACTCCGCAGTTCGCCCCGGTGCTCGCACTTCAATCAAGGCCAGCCTCGCCGAGGCGTCCACTGGCCGCACCTCACGGGCGACGACTCGCATCGTCGGCCCTGGGGCACCCCTTCCACCTGTTTGCCCATTGGTGCCGTTGCCGCCGGAGCGTCCATCCCCGCCGCGGCCCAGCTCTCGGCTCGTGCCGCTGCCGTGTGCGCCCGCTTGGCCGTTTTGGCCCTGCCGCCCTGGGAGACCGTCTCGGCCCGAGAAGACAATTTCGTCTGTTTTCATGAAGGGGATGATGGATAGGAAGTCCGGCTGGTACTCCCGTCCATCGGCCAGGGTCGGGTTCGATTCGTACATCACCTCCACGCGGTAGGTCTCGCCCACCAAGTCCTTGGCGTTGTCGTCGAATCGGATGGTGCCTGTGCGTGGGTTGTACCTGCCGTTCTCAACAAGAACCATCAGGCGCGAGTTCGGAAGGCGGTAACGGTTGTTCGCATGGGAACCGCTTCGGTTCATGTTGAGCATCCAAGTTCGTCCTCGGATGTCAGTCACCTGAACGTTAAGCAGTTTCTGGTCGCCGGGCTGGATAGGGCCGCCGCGGCCCAGTTCGCCAACAATTTCCACCCGCGTAACCAGTTCTGCAGGAGGCCCCCGAGGGATGTCCGGGTCCACTGGAAATCTGAGCGTTCTGGCATGCGCCCGGTTGCCTCCGTAGCTCACGTCAACCAAGTACGTTTCGCCAGAGGGACTGCCGTCCGTCAACAGATTCCCGTTCTGGTTGGTCAGATTCGTCAGTGTGATCTCGAGCCTTTCGGCTGGCACGGGGTTATTGTCGCTGCCGGTTTCGTAGTTGCGTCCCCCGGCGTCCCGCACTACCGCCCTCAGCCGATAGGATTCGCCGGGAATCAGCGGAGTTCCTTCCGCAATCGGATAGCTTGTTCCGCCTTGACTCCACTCCAGTTGCACGCCGAAGGACGCTACGTCCTTCGGTTCAGGACCAAGAATGCTGGCAAAGTCCGGCCTGAAGCGCATGACGGTGCGGGCGCCGTCGGTATGCTGGATGGTCACTTGATAACCATCTGGAGGAATGGCGGCTAGATCTTCGTTGAAGCGCACTTCCTGTGAATCGGCGTCGTAGCTGCCGCCGGAGACTGTCACGACGTAGGAACCATCTTCGGCCAGCACATTTCGGCTGCCGTCGCTGCTGGTGACCACTATGGTTCCCAGTTTCAACGACGAACCAGGCCTGACCAGCGCGTTCTCCTGCAAGGTTTCATTTGCTTGGTCAAGAACGCTGAATTCCATGCTGACGATTTGCGGCGTCGCACAGCCGAACAACGCCAGCCAGGTTAACGCGGATGCTAGGATGTGACGCTTGAAGTCTTTTCCGCAGCGGCAACCCATCCTTGTGACACTCATCAACATCCGCGCCATCCGTTCGCGCGCCTTGTGCTTCGCTTTGGGTGCGTATCCTTGGAATTCGTGCGTCCGGTGGGCACACCGGAATGAGAGGGTCTTGGACCTAAAGGTTAGGCTATTAGTGCTGCGGGGGGGGGGGGGGCATAGAACCCCGTGGGTTGGCAGAGCCGTTATTGGTATTGGCGGGGCGGGACGGATTCAA